>CAZHMJ010000034.1:14987-22995 GCA_964533805.1 uncultured Anaerolineae bacterium
CGGCGGAGCTTCGCCCGGCGCAGGATGAAGAATAGGCCGGGGTGTGTTATGCTCTGTCTCAGTATGCGAACGGGGTAGCGACAGGGCCAGAGGGTGCGAGGCATGGAAGACCGGATCAATGTCCTGATCACGATCAAGACCGGCGAGGCGCTGGTCCGCCAGGTGGAGGACCTGTCGCCGCGGGTCAGGGTGCGTTTGCAGCCGGCCCATGCCGCGGCTGAGATCGCGCCGGATGTCTGGAACGAAATCCAGGTATTGTTCACCGCCGGCGTTTTGCCGGATCGGGACATGGCCCCGGCCCTGCGCTGGGTCCAGGTCAGCAGTGCCGGGATCGATCACCTGCTCAATCATCCCCTGTTCGAGGACCGGACCGTCACGCTGACCACGGCCAGCGGCATGCACGCCGTGACCATGGCTGAATACGCCTTTGGCTTCATGCTGGCCTTCGCCCACCGCATTCCCACAATGATGGCCCGCCAGAAAGCCCACGATTGGCCGCGCGACGCGGGCCAGGTTTATATGCCGCGCCTGCTGCGGGGCAGCACGCTGGGCATCATCGGTTATGGCAGCATCGGCCGGGAGATTGCCCGGCTGGCGCGGGCCTTCGGGATGACTGTCCTGGCGGCCAAGCGCGATGTGATGCATCCTGCGGCTGGGGCCGAATTCGCGCTGCCCGGCACGGGCGATCCCGACGGCTCGCTGGCCCACCGCTTGTACCCGGCCCAGGCCCTCAAGTCAATGCTGCACGAATGTGATTTCGTAGTGCTGGCGACTCCCCGCACGGCCGAGACTCAGCGGATACTCGACGCCGAGACCCTGGCCGCGATGAAACCTGGCGCGGTCCTGATCAACCTGGCCCGGGGCGGGCTGGTCGACGAGAAGGCCCTGCTCAAGGCGCTGGAGTCCGGAGCGCTGGGCGGCGCGGCCCTGGACGTGTTCGAGACCGAGCCGTTGCCGGAAGATAGCCCGCTGTGGGACGCGCCGCGTCTGATCATCAGCCCGCACATCGCCGGGGTGATGCCGGACTACATGGCCCGCGCGGGGGAGGTCTTCCTGGCGAACATGGCGCGCTTCCTGGAGGGCGAGGGACTCCTGAACGTCGTCAACTGGACGCGCGGATATTGACGCGATTCTAACGCGGCGCGCGCAACTCCTCCCGGATGGCGTGCGTATATTGGATAGTGACGGCAGCAAAAACACCGAGGTGGATGGTAGAGGGAGATAACCCATGACGGACTATGACGATCGCGAACCGGTGGTGGAGCCGATGGAAGAGGAAGAGCCGCTCCTCCAGGAGGATGAGGGGATTCTGGACGCCTTCGTGCGTTACCAGCGCAAGGCAATGGACGAGGGCTGTCTGGCCATCCAGGCGCTGATCCCGCCCGAATTCCGCGAGCACGGCCGCGAGGCCAAGCGGGCCTTCAAGCGTTCCTTCAAGGTTCTGCTGGACGAGATCGCTGCGCGCATCGACGCGACCGAAGAGGAAGAAACCCCGCAGCGGCCCAGCACGACCGGCAAGACCAAGGTCAAGGTCGAGGTCAACTAGGCCGTCCAGCGAACTGGACGATTGGCGGGCGGTTCCCGGCATGCGGGCACCGCCCGTTTTGATTCAATCGCGCAGGATGGGCAACTCGGTCGGGATCAGGCTCGTGGTCAGCGCGGCCGTGCGCAGCCAGCCCTCCCGCCCATCGCCAAGCTGAACCTTGACCCAATCCCCGGCCCGGTTGCGCCCCAGGAGGGCGCTGACGGGTTCATCCCCGGCCAGCGTTGCGAGAAGGACAGCATCATCCGCGGGTTGTTCGCGCAGCTCGACGGCGCGGTCGGCCAGGATGGTCAGCGCGCGGGACATCAGCCCGGCCAGCGCGTCAGGGACGGCCTCTGGGTCGAGCGTGACGATGGAGCCGGAGGTAGGCTGGACAGCGAGCAGGCCGCTGGCTCCGAGGATGTAGAGCGTGTTTCCGTCGGCGCTCCAGGCGAGCGTGCTGGCCGGATCGACCGGGACGCCGAACGGAACCGCATCCAGGGCCGGCGCGACGAGCAGTTGATCGGATTGGCGGTAGGCGATGGCCGGGCCGGTCGGGGCGGGCAGGGGGATTCCTTCCGGCTGGCTGAACGACGCTTGGGTGGCGTTGGCGGGCAGCAGGAGGTTGGCTCCGGCCAGCGTGACCAGGAAAAGATCGCGCTCTCGCACATAATGCAGATCGACCGGGACTTCCGGGGACACGAAAGCGCGCCTCCGGGTCGCCAGGTCGAACCGGTACAGGCCGGGCGGCAGGCCGCTTGTGCCGGCCGCGCCGAACAGCGCCATTTGCGGCGAGGCCGCGGCGGCGGTGATCGACAGGTCGGCCAGCAGGGTCGTGGCGGTCCGCGTCCCGAAGTCGTAATCGGCCAGCCCATGCAGCGGGCCGTCGCCGGAAGGCTGCACGCCGGACAGCAAGAGTCGATCGGGGGTGATCCAGCCGAGGGAGACGGTCTGCGTTCCGGCGGGCAGACCGGACTCCAGCGGCGCGGGGGGCGAGCCGGCCACCCGGCCGGAGGCGCTGGCGAAGCTGGTTGCCATCAGGACCGGGCGGCCGACCACCGGCTGGCTCGTCCAGACCAGATGCCGCCCGTGGGCCGACCAGCTTAGTTCGCCGGGCAGTCCGCCGTCATCCGTCAGGCGCTGGCTGGTCCCGCTGGCAGCGGTGTACAGGTACAGCGCGGGCTGACCTTCGTGGGCCGAGGCGTAGGCCAGCCGGTCGCCGCCGGGCGACCAGGCCAGCCCGCGGCGCTGGAGGGTTTCGATCAGACCGGGCACGACCAGGGCATACGATGCGGCGCGGGACGCGCCCTCCGGCAGCAGGCTGGGGCGGATCGTCCGTCCGACCCCGCCCGGAAGCTGGATCAGACGCAACTCGGCGGCGGCCTCGGCCCAGCGGCTCGGCCCGCCGGGCTGGATCACGGCCAGGGCGAAGCGATCGCCGGTCGGGGCGGGTTCGACGATAAACAGGCTGTCCGGGGTGGGACGGGGGACGAGCAAGGTGCGGCCGGAGCCGTCCGGGTTGGCGGCAACCAGCCCGGCCGGAATCTCATACACCAGCCACGGGCCGCCCGGCGCGAGGGCAACCGTCTGCCCGGCGGCGGGCAGGGTCGCTGGCAAGAGCAGGGCGCACAGCAGCCAAAGTGAAACGACTTGGGCAAGACGTTTCAAGCAGGGCATGGAGGCTTCTTGTGGGCAGTCAATCGGTTGGTCAGGATGTTTTCATGATAGCCTGTGCGGGCGGCTTGTGCCAGCCTCAGGCAAGCTATACTATGGGGGATGCGCGGATGGGAGAACGGGACGTAGGCGGTGAAGATCAGGGAGCTTGCATCTGAAATATCTATCCCAATTGAGAAGATCACTCTGTATGCTTTGAATCCATCCCATCCTCGAGGCAGAAACAAGGCTGTGCTCTTTGCCAAGTTAGGATATACGCAGGCCAATGCCGATACACTGTACAATGTGATTGTTACGGCTGTCAGGAGTCTTGAATTCGCACAGTGTGGTTGAAGTCGCCTCAGGCGGATCTCATTCGGATGACCAGTTTGTGGATTAGAAGGCTGGCCCCATGACTAAATTCGAATTGCTGGACATTGTCGAGTTGCAGGTGGACGCACCAGACAAGATGCTATTGGCGGGGATGCAAGGCACGATCATCGAGATTCTGGAAGAAGGGATTGCGTATCTGGTCGAGTTTGCCGATCAAGTGGGTCGGGGTACGGCCCTTGTGCCTCTCTATCCTTCCCAGATGAAGCTGATCTGGAGTAGCGCGACCGGGGAGTATGTCAGCGCGGTCGATCAGCTCGTCGAGGAAGCCCGGCAGCTTACCGAAGATGAAGCACTCGAATTGCTGGGCATGATCCGAAACCGACCCCGTGAGTGAGCCTAATCCGGCTCACGCCCCCCGGCCTCGGAGGAGCAAGGTCAGCAGGGTGATCCCGGCCAGGCCATAGCCCACCAGCCCAAGCGGCTGTGCCCCGCTGATGTAGAGCAGCGTGGCGGAGAGGGTCAGGCTGCCGAAGACCAGGCCCAGGACGATCGACGTCCCGGTTCGCTCCAACCGGCGCAGGTGTGTTTCGAAGCGCTCCTCCGGCCGCACCCCAAACACAAGCTCGCCGCGCTCCAGCTTGCTCAGGGCGGCCTCGGCCCGCGCGGGCAGCGTGGCCGCGCGGGTGAGCGCCTGCTGGCCGCTGCTGACCGCCAGGCTGACCGTCTCCGGCGTCAGAAAAGCGCGGATGTTGTCCCAGTTGAGCAGACTGCCCCAATCCCTGGCGTGCGATTCCCCGGCGGCGTCCTGATCCAGCAGGCCGCGGGCGAAAGGCTGGATGGCCTTCCAGGGGTCGAACTTGGGATCGAGGCCGGTGCACATCCCACTCAGGATGCCGATCGCGCGGCCGAGGTAGATCAGGTTTTGGGGGATCTGGAAGGGCAGGTCGAACAGCAGATCGCTGAACTGGCGGCTGATGTCGCGAATGACGGCATAGTCCATGTTCACCAGTTCGGTCATGTTGAGGCCCCAGATTTGGTCGAAGACGGCCTCGCAGGCCTCCTCGATGCGTCTGGAGTCCGCCTCAGGCATCAGAAAGCCTAACTGCGCGAAGCTGCGTACCAGGCGGGGCGTATCGCGCGTGATCACCCCCAGCATGGCTTCGCGCAGGCCGGCGACCAACTCCGGTCTCAGCTCCCCGGTCATGCCGAAGTCGATGAACACGACGTAAAAGGGCCGGCCTTTGCCCGGCCGGTCTCTGGCCGGTTCCGGTTGCGCTGATCCTTCCGGCAGCGGGTAGATGAAGATGTTGCCGGGGTGGGGGTCGGCGTGGAAGAAGCGGTGGACGAAGACCTGGGTCAGGTAACAGTCCAGCAGGCGCTGGGCGACCTCGCCGCGATCGATCCCGGCCGCTTCCAGCGCGGCGTAGTCGGTCAGCTTGATCGCGGTCACATCCTCCAGGGTCAGGACGTTACGGGTGCTCAGGTCGCGGTAGACGGCCGGGATGTAAACTCCCATGTCGTCCTTGAACAACTCCGCGAAGCGCTCCGCGTTGGAAGCTTCTTTCGTGTAGTCCAACTCCTCCCACAGCACGCGGGCGAATTCCTCCAGCAGCAGGGGGACGTTGGCCCGCCGCCGGATGAAGCGGAAGCGCATCGCCAGCCGGGCGACCACATCCAGCGCGCTCAGGTCGGTGTGGACGATATCCTCGATGTCCGGCCGCTGGACCTTGGTCACGACGTGCTCGCCGGGGGTTTCGCCTTCGCCGCGCAGCCGGGCGCGGTATGCCTGCCCGAAGGAGGCCGCCGCGACGGTGCTTTCGTCGAAGTCCACGAAGCGGTCGCGCCAGTCCGCGCCCAGCGCCGCGCGCAGGGCCGGCTCCAGGCGGCTGAACGGCTCGGCGGGCACCTCGTCCTGCAATCCTGCCAGCTCGCCGATGATCTCCGGCGGCAGGACGTCCACCCGGCTGGAGACGAACTGGCCCAGCTTGATCATCACCCCGCCCATCCGGATCGCCAGCAGCCGGAACTGGCGCGCCCAGCGCCGGATCCGGGCCGATTCCCCGCGTCGCACAAAACCGCGCCCCAGGATAGGTTGGATCACCAGATACCAGCCGATGACCTGGAGCGCGATCCGGCCGAAGAAGAACACGATGCGCAGGTAGCGCCGCCGGTTGAGACGGTGGGCCGAAGGCGGCGCGGCGGGAGCGATCGTGGACTGGCTCATCAGCGGCTCTTTTCAGGCACGGTTACTTGGCGACGAAGTGAATCTTGAGCACGGACTGCTCGAACTGGGCCTCCCCGATTTCCAGGCTGTGCAGGCTGTAGGGCAGCACGACATTACGCCGGTACGGCCCGACCCGCAGGGTCAGCTCGTCGGCGGAACGGTACAGGTCGAGGTCCTTCTTGTCTGCGAAAGGCAGCGGCACGCGCAGGAAATAGCCACCGGAGCCGTCCGGCGTGATGGTGTGCGTCTGGCCCTCGAACATGACCCTTGCCGGATCGGTCTCGCCGTAGAGCGCCTCGCCCAGGCGGCGCAGCCCGTCCAGACCGCCCATCTCGCTGTCGAACAGGGGGGCGGTCAGCAGGGGCAGGCTGCCGAATGCTTCCCCGATCAGACCCAGGTTTTCCTGCTGCTGGCGCTTCCAGGCGTCAAAGTACGGGTCGGTGACCGTGGGCGGGATGACCCGGTTGCACAGCACGGCGTCGACCGGGTAGCCGTACAGGTTCAGGTACGTGAACGTGCGCTGAGTCTCCTTGATGACCATCTTCTCGGCGTTGACCACCAGCCGGATGCTGCTCATGCTGGGGTCGCCCATCAGCTCGCGCACGCGGTCGAGTGTATCGAACAGGTTCTTGACGGCGGCCATCGCTTCGTTATCGGGCAGGTCGGTCCCGATCGCCAGTTTGCTCAACGGGCGGAGCAGCATCCCGGCCCGGCCGCTGGCCAGGGAGACGATCTTCTCCAGCCACCAGCGGGTGGCATCCGGCAGGCTGAGCAGGCGCAGCGTCTCGGCGGTCGGGGCGGCGTCAACGATCAGGGTGTCGAATTCTTTTTCCTCGTGGAACTTGTTGATCCACAGCAGGTGGGCGCCTTCTTCCAGGCCGGGCAGGAGCGTGACCTCCTCGGCCACGATCTCGTCGATGCCGCGCTGGGTGAAGAGCGTGACCATGTACTGCTGGAAGCGCCCCCAGTATTTTTCGATCGAATAGCGGGCGTCGACTTCCTGTGCCCACAGGTTATCGTGAAGTTGCACCGGCTCCGGGCCGATTTTCATGTCCAGCGCATCGGCCAGGCTGTGAGCCGTGTCGGTGCTGATGACGATGGTGCGCTGGCCCATCTCCGCGCAGCGCAGGGCGGTCGCGGCGGAAATGCTGGTCTTGCCGACGCCGCCCTTGCCCGTATGAACGATGATCCGCATCACCTGATCTCCTCGGAACGATCCAATCCCTATACAGCATCACATAGATTTATACGCACCAGCCCGTGTGGAGTTCTACCGCGCGGCGGGGCGCTCAGGCCGGCATAGGCCGTGCCAGGAGGCGCTTGCCCATGTCCTCGGCGATTTCGAACAGGCCGGACTCGACCAGCCGGGCCTTGATCGGGGCCGGGTCGACGTGGTGGATGTCCACGTAGACCAGGCCGTCGGCCTTGAGCAGGCGGTGCACTTCGCGCAGCAGCGCGGCCTGGTCGGGCACCATGTGGATCATGTCCATCAGCAGGACGCGGTCGGCGCTGAAGCTGGGGATGCCGGTCTGGTAGCCCTGGACGAGCACGCCTTCGACATAAGGCAAGCCCGCGCGGGCGGCCTTGCGGCGGACGGTCTCCACGGCCTGGGGATGGATGTCCACCCCATAGATGTGCCCCGACGGGCCAACGATCCGGGCGGCGGCCAGGGTGAAGCTGCCCGGCCCGCAGCCATAATCGACCACGGTCATGCCCGCCGCGAGGCGGGCCGGGGCGAGGGCCTTGGCGGGCGGCTTGAGCCAGTCGCGAATCCGGAAAGTCAGGGCCATGCCGTCGAACATCAGGCGGCTCATGGGGGTAAGTGTGCTTGGCATGGGAATTCTCCTTATGGGTCACCGGCGATCGGTGTTTAAGGAGCTATACGCAGCGTGGGTGGGGCCGGTTGCGTGGCTCACCCGCCATAGGGGATCAGCATTCCCTCCGGCGTGAGGACGAGGATCTGGCGGCCGGCGAAGCGTGCCAGCAGCGCCTCCAGTTCGCCTTCGCGGCCGCGCTCGCGGGCGGCGACCACGTCGCTGTCCAGGTAGGGGCTGGTCAGGGCCATGTAGGTGCCCCAATCGCGCCAGCTTCGCTGATCCTGGCCCGCGACCATGATCAGCACAGGTCGGCCGTCGCGAAGAGCGTGACGTCCGGTACACGAGCCCAGGCGACCGACTCGATTCAGAAGCTCGGCACCATCACCACGACGGGATCCATCGACCGGATCGACGTCACCTACATTCCCGCTTCGGGAGCCGTCCTGAACGGCATCGCGC
>CAZHMJ010000034.1:23005-24920 GCA_964533805.1 uncultured Anaerolineae bacterium
AGCACCGGGCGGCCGTCGCGCAGCGCGTCCAGGGCGGCGATCTTGTCCCCGCCAACATTGTTGAAGCGCCACAACTGGCTCAGCAGGGCAGGGGTGTAACTGACCAGGCTCAATACGACGGCCAGCAGCAAGGCGGCGTAGACGGCGACCCGCGCCGGGCGCGGCTTCAGGCGGCGGGCCAGGGCCGTGACTCCCGCCGCGCTGACCAGCGCCAGGGCCGGGATCGCCTCGCTGTAGTAGCGGGCGCTGTAGGTTTGGGCGCCGATCCAGTACAACAGGTGGACGCCGACTAGCCCGGCGAAGATGCCCGCCAGCAGCCAGGTCCAACGCTGCCTGCGCCCGGCGATCAGCCCGAGGGGCAATAGAGTCCAGCTCAGCCCCGCGCCCAGCCGCCAGCCGGTATTGTCCCACAGCCAGGTATGCAGGCCTTCCGGCATGATCCAGCCGAACAGGTCAGCGCTCCATTCGGCCAGATCGAAGCGCATGTTGAGCAGGCCGTCTTCCAGGCTGTGGCCGCTGCGTCCGAATTCAGGCCCGAAGCCGACCCGGTCGTAGGGCCACACCAGGGTGTACAGGTTGGCGGTCGGGTCGCCGGTGGCGGCGTAATTGTAGATCGGGATCAGCAGGGTGAAGGCCAGCGCCGCCAGTCCGAACAGGATCAGCCGGGAGGCGGTCGCGCGCTGTGCGTGCCACAGGAATCGCCAGACGCGCGGCCCGGCGCGCAGGAGATGGCGGGTGTAATCCCAGAACGCGGGCTGGCGGGCCAGCCGCCATAGGACTCGCCCGGCCGGCAGGCCCGCGCCGAGGGCGAACGGCAGGAAGACCCCCACCGCGGTCAGGGGCCGGATCGCGGCCAGGAGGCCCAGCGCCGCGCCGCCGGTCACGGCCCAGCGCCGCCGCCGGTCGTGCTCCAGCCGCCACAGGGCGTAGGCCAGCAGGCTCCCGCATGCCAGGGCGGCGGTGTGACTCATCAGCGAGCCGGAGAGCAGCAGGAAGGTGGGCGAGGCGGCGGTCAGCAAGGCAGCGACCAGGCCGGTTGCCGGATCGTAGATTTCGCGGCCCAGGCGGTAGGTCAGGGCCACGGCCAGGGCGGCCAGCGTGGCGTTGACCAGCCAGGGCTGCCCGGCCAGCACCCCGATCGCCAGCAGCAGCGGCCAGCCGGGCGGGTACTTGCCGAAGCGAAGGCCCTCGTAATCAACCACGAATGGCTGCCAGAAGGCGCGCGAGGGCGTGGGCGAGGCGATCACCAGGTGGCCCCCGGCGAACATTTTGGCCTGATACAGGTAGGCCAGCTCGTCTTCGAGATGGGGGAGGCGCTCGAAGGGGGCGCGGCTGGTGGCCGCGACCAGGCCGAAGGTCGCCAGGACGATCAGGATTGCCGGCCAGGCATGCACGGGAAGGCGCGAGCGCGGGTTCATGCCCGGCATGTTAGCAGAGGCAAGTGGCAAGAGGCAAGTGGCAGGAGAGAGCGTCGAAGCGGCTCAAAGGAGAGACCAGAGACCGGAGGCCAGAAAAAGCGTCGAAGCGGCAAGCGTCAAAGCGTCCAAAAAGCCAGATGAGCCCGGCGGCCGTGTGTAGCCTTTGGCTGCGTCGAGGCCAGGCAAAGCGTCCGAATGGCGGCGCGAGGTGTAGGGACGGGGCACTGCCCCGTCCGGGGGCATGTGACCAGAAGCCGGCTCTTGAAACCGGCGACGGGGGGGAGGGCTGGCGCACGTCGCTGCCCGGCGGCGGGTTTTGTCCGGGCATGGGCGGGGCGATTGGCGCGCGGCGGATGGGTCGGTGCCCTGTCCCTAGGGCATGCTTTAGTGGTTCGTCCGGCAAATTCCCGAAGGTATGTTTGGGTAGGGGCGACCGGCGGGTCGCCCAATATGCGTCAAGTTAAGACCGCCAAGCGCTGGAAGGTGCGCGGGGCGGT
>CAZHMJ010000035.1:0-24543 GCA_964533805.1 uncultured Anaerolineae bacterium
GCGGCACATCACCGCCCGGCCGATGGCCCTCGGCCCGGAGGCGGCCCAGATCGGCGCGGCCATGCGCGTATTCATCGAAAAAGGAGTGCGCTGACCATGAGGATCGTAGGAATGATGTCCGGCACGTCCGCCGACGGGATCGACGCCGCCCTGTGCGAGATCAACGGCGCGCCGCCCCGATTGGAACTCAAGATGCTCAAGGCGCTGGCACGGTCCTACTCCCAGCCGATGCGCCAGCGAATTCTGGATGCCTGCCGCCCAGAAACCGGCCGGGTCGATAGTTTATGCCGGCTAAATGTCGACCTGGCTGAAGCTTTCGCTTCGGTCGCCCTGGAAGTCATCGCGGCCGCTGGCCTGACCCCGGAACAGGTCGACCTGATCGCCTCGCACGGGCAGACGGTCTGGCACCAGGTCGAGGAGGATGGGCATGTCAGCGCCACCTTCCAGATTGGCGAAGCGGCCGTGATCGCCGAGCGTACCGGGATCACCACGATCAACAACTTCCGTGCCAGGGACGTGGCTGCAGGCGGCCATGGCGCGCCGCTGGTCAGTTACGCGGACTGGATCCTGCTGCGCCATCCGTCACACTGGCGCGCGGTGCAGAACATCGGCGGGATCGGCAACGTCACCTTCCTGCCACCGCTCACCGATTCGACCAGCGCACCGCTGGCCTTCGATACCGGACCCGGCAACGTTCTGATCGATGCGGTGGTCACGCTGCTGACCGGCGGCGTGCAGACCTACGACCACGACGGCCTGCTTGCCCGCCAGGGCCGGGTCGATAGCGCCTGGATCGAGACCCTACTGCGCCATCCCTACTACGAACGCCGCCCACCCAAGACCACCGGCCGGGAGCTGTTCACGAGCAGCATGGCCCAGGCCTTGGTCGCTGAAAGCCAGGCGCGCGGGATTGGCGCCAATGATCTGATCGCCACGATCACCGCTTTGACCGCCCACACCATCGCCGACGCTTACCGGCGCTTCGCCCCGGCCCCCATTGGGGAGATTATCCTGGCGGGCGGCGGCAGCCGCAATCCGACCCTGGTTGGGATGATCGCTAACCTGCTGGCGCCCGCGCCGGTGCTGACCCATGAAGCGCTCGGCATCGACAGCGACTTCAAGGAAGCCATGATCTTCGCTCTGCTGGCGCATGAGACCTGGCACAACCGACCCGGCAGCCTGCCGGCCCTGACCGGGGCCAGCCACCCGGTAGTCATGGGCCAGATCACGCCGGGACGCAACTTCCCCCGGCTCACTGGCCGGGACTGAGCCAAAACAAGACGCCCGACCAACCAAGGACCGGGCGTCTTTCATCATATCAACAAAGCGGAGACGAGCTACGCATCCAACCAGGCGCAGATCGCGGCGTGGACGGCCGGCCGGAAGGCGATGATAGGCTCCGCGCTACGGCCGTGATAAACCCGGTTGGTCATCAGCGCCACAACCAGATCGCGCTCTGGATCGATCCACAGTGACGTGCCGGTGAATCCGGTATGGCCGAAGCTGTTCCGGCTGAAGGCCGGACCGCAGGATGCCTGGCCATCGTAATTGACAACCCAACCCAGGCCGCGATGTTCGAGCCGGTGTTTGATCGCGTCGAGGGCAATTCTGTCCGGCAGCCAGCCCGGCATCCCCCCTTGAATCGCTTGCAGCCAGGCCAACCCGAAGCGCGCCACCGCTGCCGCCGAGCCAAACAGTCCGGCATGCCCGGCGATCCCACCCAGGGATGCCGCATTTTCATCGTGGACCTCGCCCCGGCAGCGGCGGCCGCGCCAGCGCAGGTCGTTCTCGGTGGCGGGGCAGGCCTGCGGCTCGGCCGGATTGAACGTGATGCTTTCGTCCAACCCCAACGGAGCCAGAACGCGTTCGCTGATGACCTCCGCAACCGTCTCCTTGCCGGCTAGCCGGGCAACCGCCTCACCAAGCAGGATCAGCCCCAGATCACTGTAGATCATCCGCTGCCCAATCTGTTCAACGCATGGCCGGCTG
The DNA here is from genome assembly GCA_964533805.1 of uncultured Anaerolineae bacterium. Lineage (GTDB taxonomy): Bacteria > Chloroflexota > Anaerolineae > Aggregatilineales > Ch27 > JARKOQ01. Next base: position 1,990 of record CAZHMJ010000035.1, read on the forward strand.
GCGATCAGATCGAGCGCCTTCGCCACGCGCACAGGACGGGCGACCGCGTCCGGCTCGCCAGGCGGTGGTGGGACTGGGCCATCCTCCATAAACAGCGCCCACCACGGGGCCAGCCCGCTGGTATGGGTCAGCAGATGGAAGAAGGTGATCTCCTCCGGATTGACAGTTGCGGATGTGTCCCCGACTGCGGGTAATGGAGCCAGCGTATGGGGGTCCTGCCCCCCGGCAATCGGGCGGATTCCATACGTTCCCAGTTCCGGGACGATACTGACGACCGGGTCGTCCATCCTGACCAGGCCAGCGGCAATCTGCTGCAAAAAGGCGGTAACCGCGAACAGCTTGGTCACAGAGGCCAGATCGAATGGGGTGGAAAGAGTCACCGGCTCGCCCGTCTCCGGATCCAGGCAACCATACGACTTGTTCAGACAAAGGCTGTTCCGGTAGTAAACAGCGACACTGATCGCAGGCGCGGTTGATTGCAGTCCTTCAATGAGAATGTGATCGAGTTCTTGCATGGAGTCCACTATCCAGGATATGGAGCCTGAGCAGGTTACCGGATGATGAGAAGCCATCATAACCCATCTTCCCGAAGTTGCCATACCCCACTTCCAGAAAAAGCTTGGCGTAATCGGCCGAGGACTGTATCGTTGATAGTGATTAACCAAGGAGCAGCCTATGGCCCGAATCCTGCTGGTCGAAGATACGCCCGATTTGGCTCAGGTGATGATCCGCGAGCTTCAGGCAATCGGATACGAGGTCATCCACGCGGCGGACGGGGAGACCGCCCTGGAAGCCCATGCCGCGCACGCGCCCGATCTGGTCATCCTGGACTGGATGCTGCCCCGGCTGGACGGACTGGAGGTGCTGCGCCGTCTGCGCCAGCACGCCGCCACCCCGGTGCTGATGCTCACCGCCCGCAGCGAGGAGATCGATCGCGTCCTGGGACTGGAGACGGGCGCTGACGACTATCTGACCAAACCCTTCAGCATGCGCGAACTGCTGGCTCGCGTCCGGGCCCTGCTGCGCCGGGTCGACCTGATCCAGCAGACTCTGCTGGCCGACCGCAGCCCAGACGAAACGCTCATCCAGCGCGGTAACCTGCGCCTGGATCCGGCTGCCCACCAGGTCACGCTGGATGGCGAATCGCTCGATCTCAGCCCGACTGAGTTTGCTCTGTTGCACCTGCTGCTCCGGCATCCGGGCCGTGCCTTCAGCCGCAGCTACCTGCTGGATACCGTCTGGCACGAAGATTTCGTAGGCGGCGATCGTTCGGTGGATAACGCGGTCATGCGCCTTCGTAAAAGGCTGGGAACCCTGGGAGAGGCGATTGAAACCGTGTGGGGTGTGGGCTACCGGATGCGGGCGGAATGACCGTCAAATCCAGGCTTGAGAAATGGCTCCTGACCGCGCCCCCGGCGCGCGCCTGGCTGGAAATGGCCGCCGCGGGGGCCTTGCTGTTGGCTGTGGTCGTCCTGACCGCCCCTCGGCTCTCGGCAGGCAGTCAGCAGAACAGCGTCTTCGTGGTCATCTTGAGCGCCGTGAGCCTGTTCGGACTGCGGATGCGCCGCTTCAAGCCACCCTGGCACCGCCAGCTTGGCCTGGAAATAACCCTCGGCGTGGGGCTGGCGCTGATCATGGCCGGCGGGTTAGTCTGGCTGGCAGGGCAGCTGATCGCCTACACCCTGGCTGACCCATCCGACGCTGGGCTGATGGCGATCGTCACGACGGTGCTGGGCTTCCGGGCCGGTTATGGCTCGGAAACCGTCCTGCCGGCCTCGATCATGTTTTCAGTCCTGTTCTCCTCCACTATCGCCTACTTCACCATGCGCTTTGGAACGGCGCTGCTGGCTTTCTGGGTCCGGCTTCAGCGCCGCCACCTGATCTGGGCTATCGCCAACTCCCACCTGCTCCTGGTGCTCGTGGGCGTGCTGCTGATGGCCGCGATCTTCACCCTGAATTCGCTCCAGTACATCATCTCCCAGCAGCCGGAGGAAGTCCTGCTGCCCCTGGCGCTGCTGGTCGACCTGGTGCCCATCACGATCGTGTTCGCAGTGTTCGCGGCCATGATCCTGGTCGTGGTCATGCCACCGGCCATCGTGATCTCATATTTCGCGGCGCGCCGGACGACGCGCCGCCTGAAAGCACTGACCGACACCGCGACGGCCCTGCGCACCGGGCATTATGATGTCCGCGTGCCCGTGACCGGCGAGGACGAAGTCGCCCGCCTGCAAGAGGATTTCAACGCCATGGCCGCCGACCTGCAGCGGACGATGAATGAACTGGAGGCCGAACGCGATGCTGTCATGAGCTTGCTCAACGCGCGGCGCGAGCTAATCGCCAGCGTCTCCCACGAATTGCGCACCCCGGTCGCCATCCTGCGCGGCCACCAGGAAACCCTGCTCGACGGCTCGACCACGCCCTCGCCGGACGAGCTTCGCCACGCCATCGAGATCATGGCCCAGACCACCCTGAACCTCCAGCACCTGATCGACGACCTGTTCACGCTCTCGCGGGCCGAGGTCAACCAGCTTGAGATCGAACGCCGCCAGGTTGCGGTTGAGGCTGTGGCGCGGCGCTGCGCCGAGTCGGCCGGCCCGTCCATTTGGGCAGCGGGCCGGGTCGAACTGGCACTGGACATTGCCCCAAACCTGCCGGCCGCCCTGGTCGACGAAACCCGCCTAGAGCAGATCATCTACAATCTGGTTCGCAACAGCGCCCGGCACACGCCGCCAGGGGGAATCATCGCCATCCGGGTCTTCGCGGATACAACCTGCATCGTCCTTCAGGTCAGCGATACCGGAGAAGGAATCGCCCCTGAAGACCTGCCTCACATCTGGGAACGCTTTTACCGGGCCGACAGCGCCCGCGCGCTGGACAGCGGCGGCAGCGGGCTGGGCCTGGCACTGGTCAAGGAGCTGACCGAGGCGATGGGCGGCTCGGTCAGCGCGGAAAGCCAGCTCGGCCAGGGCAGTTGCTTCACCATCCGCCTGCCGTGCGACTCCGCCTGACCGTTTTGCCCCACACTCGCGACCATTTTGCGACACCTTCATGATGAGCCTGTGACACGCCTGCATTAGGATGTTCTTGGCAGGACGCAAGCCTGCCCGGCGTCTTATTGCAAGGAGTGGATGAGCAATGCAGTCGAATCACAATGGGACCAATCCGCTGGCTATTGAGGCCATTAACATCACCCGGTCGCTCCCGGTCGCGGGCGAAGAGATCGCGATCCTGAACGGGATTTCATTCAAAATCCGCCAGGGCGAATTCGTCGCCCTGACCGGACCGTCCGGCTCCGGGAAGTCCACCCTGCTGGGCATCCTGGCCGGAATCGACTCGCCTTCCGGCGGACGGATCATCGTGGCAGGCACGGACATCACCCAGCTTCCGGAACGCGAGCTGGCCCGCATCCGGAATGAGAAGATCGGCATCGTCTTCCAGTCATTCAACCTGATCGCCACGCTCACCGCCCAGGAGAATGTCGAAGTGCCGCTGTACGTCAGCCGCGAGCCGGGGTATGCCCGCGCCCGCGCGCGGGAGGCCCTGGAAATGGTCGGCCTCGGTGACCGGCTCCACCACCGCCCGCACCAGCTTTCGGGCGGGCAGCAGCAGCGGGTGGCGATCGCCCGCGCGATCGTGACCCAGCCCGCCCTGCTCCTGGCGGACGAGCCAACCGGCAACCTGGACAGCAAGACCGGGGTGCAGATGCTCGACCTGTTCAACCGCCTGCGGGCCGAGATGGGCATCACGCTGATCGTCGCCACGCACGACCCGGCGGTCGCCGAGCGCGCCGACCGCGTCCTACACATTGTCGACGGCCAGGTTGCCCAACCCACGCCTGAAGCCGTGGTCTTCCCGCTGCGCCGGCCTGTGGTCGCAGGAGTGGTCCGGTGAACAGTCTGCGCTTCTACCTCAGCTATGCGGTGCGCGCCTTGCGTCGCAGCGGGCAGCGCGCCCTGCTGGCCATGATCTGCGTGGCGTTCGGTGTGATGTCCTTGATCGCCATGCAGGCACTGGCCGGCCTGATGTCCGCCACCATCTTGATGGACACGCGTTATCAGCTTGGCGGCGACCTCAAGATCGAGCGACCGGGGAGCTATCTGAGCGAGGACGATCTGGCCGTGCTCGACCAGTTCGTTGCCGAAGGCACGCTTGAAGCCTACAGCCCGCTGTCGGATGGTCTGTGGTATTTTCTGAAACGGGCAAACTCCGGGCAGGTGCAGTTTGTGATGCGCATTTCCGGCGTCGACCCGACCCGTTATCCGCTCGAAGGCGAGCTTGTCCTGCGCGAGCCGGCCGGGTTGACCCTACAAGATGTCCTGGTAATGCCGGGAGACGTGGCAATCACCCGCGACCTGGCCGCCAAACACGACCTGGGCATCGGCGATACGTTCCAGCTTGCCGATGAAAACGGCAGCATCCCGGCTGAGTTGCGCGTGGTCGCCATCATCCAGACCAGCCCGGACCGCATGGGCGACCGTATCCTGTACAACCTGGACACGGCGCGCCTGGTCACCGGACGGGCCAACCCGATCACCAGCGTCTCACTGGACCTCGCTCCGGAAATCGATCCGGCAGCACTGGTCGAGGCGTTGACGGCCGCCGGGTGGAGCGTCGCCACACCAGAGATGCTCGCCGAACAAAACGCCGACGTGCGCGATACCTTCACGCTCATGCTGCGCGGCGCGGGCATCCTGGGCTTGCTGGTGGGTGGCATTGGAGTCGCCAATACCATGCAGGTCTTGCTGGCCCGCCGCACAACCGAGATCGCCATGCTCAAGACGCTCGGCTATCGCCAGATTGATCTGGTGATGCTCTTCGGTCTGGAAACCGCCCTGCTGGGGCTGGCCGGCAGCATCCTGGGCGCCCTGGCCGCGATTGGCTTCTCGATCCCACTTCTCAACGCCTTCGAACGCCTGGGATCGATGCTGATCGAATGGTCGATCGCGCCGGAGGTGATGATCGGCGGCATGCTGTCCGGCACGCTGACCGCGATTGTGTTCGGCGTGTATGTCATCCTCAAGACGAGCACGGTCCGTCCGGCGGTACTGCTGCGCAACCTGCCCGTACGCGTTACGTGGCGCAACCGCCTGCAAACCGGTGGCCTGTTCCTGCTACTGGCAATTCCCTTCACCCTGCTCAGCAGTCTGATCATGGAATCGGTTGTATGGGGGCTGGCCGTGGTCGGACTGGCGGTGGCCGGCTTCATCGTGCTCGGCCTGCTGATGTGGCTCGGCCTGTTCATCACCGTCCGCCTGCCTATGCCGGGCGGCACCCTGCTACGCCTGGCGCGTGGCAACCTGCGCCGAGGTCGCATCCGCGCTGTGGTGGCCCTGATCGCGCTGTTCGTGGGCGTCTTCGCCATCACCTTCGCGGCGACCGTCATCCTCAACGCGCAGGGCTATGTCAACAGCCGCACCGGCCCGATCGATGGCGACAACCTGCTGATCATGGCCAGTTCGACGCTTCAGGATCAGGTCGACGCGGCCCTGGCAGCCCAGGGAATCGGCCAGGCTCACCGCCACGGTCAGGTTCCGGTCGCCGCAGTCAGCCTGAACGAAGCCGGGACTGGGCCAGTCGAACTGGACCGCGTGCTGCGCGTCGAGGGCCGTCCGGTCGAGGATGGCACATGGGACATCTCCCTGGAAGGACAACCCTGGAACCAGATCGCGGACGGAGTCTATCTGCCGGACCAGTTCGCGACGGACGAGCGGCTGGCCGCGATCCGGGCCGGAGAGCTGCCGGTACTCACCGTCACCACCGAACAGGGCGATGAAATCAGCCTCCGCCTGGCCGGGTTCTACAGCGTGAACGCACTCGACGATACCCTGTCCATGCCCCCGCGCGGCGCGCTCACCACCCTGGACACACTGGCGAGCCTGAGCGCCACCCAGGCGATGACCTTCCTGGTGGCGGCCCCGGTCGAGCGGCTATCCGAAATCACCGAAGCGCTGGGCGAGGCCCTACCCCAGGCCATGATCACCAACGCGATCGACGCCAACGCCTTCTTCAACCAGATGCTCAACAACCTGTTCACGGCAGCGGTCGCCGTGGCCGGGCTGGCGCTGGTGGCCGGCGCGGTGCTGATCGCCAACTCGGTCGGACTGGCGATGGTCGAGCGCCGCTACGAGATGGCGATCCTGAAAACCGTGGGCTACAGCCAGGGCCAGGTCATGCGCACCATCCTTCTGGAACATGCCATCCTCGGTCTGCTGGCAGGGATCGCCGGGCTGGGAGGGGTCGTCCTGGCGGTTACCCTGCTCAACACCCAGGATATCCGGCCGGAGTTAGTCTTCGACCTCCCGCCCGCCCTGGCCGTGATGCTGGCCGGCGTGGTGATCGCGCTGGGCAGCGCGGCGGCAGTCGCCTGGCAACCGACTCGCGCCCGTCCGCTGACGGTGCTGCGCGGCGAATAGCCAGGGTGTGAAATACGGGCTGTGTCTCAGGGAGGGGAGCCGGACTGGCTTTCCTCCCTGCGTTCCCGGCAGGCTGGCTCAGCGCGGCGCGCCGTTCGGCTCCTGCCGCCAGGTGCGCAGCCCGTACCGGCTGAGATAGATGGGAATGTTGCGCAGCAAGGAATTCTCGGCCTCGATCTCGCGAATCATCGCCCGTTTCTGGTGGGACTGAGCGCCGCACAGAAGCGTCACCGAACCGCCCTCACCACCGGCTCCGTTGACTTTCCAGCCAAGCGCCCCGTGCTCCCGCGCGATCTCGATCACCCGCCAGGCGTCGGCGCTGATCAGGGCCGAGTTCAAGCGCGCTTGAGCCTCGGTGTTTTCCGTCATCGCCCGGCCCAGCGCCTCAAAATCGCCTTCATACAGGGCGTCGCGCGATTTACGGGCCGTCACGCGCAGGTCTTCGAGCTGCTTGCAGGTTGGTCCGGCGTCCTCCAGTTCACGGATCACCTTTTCGTGCACCTGCGACGAGTCGTGAGTCCGCCCCAGGTAGACCAGGGCCAGCCGCCGTTCCAGCTCCCACCAGATCGCGTTCGGCACCTGGATCGGTGACACCGAGGCACGCGGATACTGGTGCATCTCGATGTAGTTGATCCCGCCATAAGCCGAGCAGAGTTGATCCTGAATGCCCGACTGGCGCTTGAGCAGTTCGGTCTCCACCCGGTGGGCGGCAAAAGCCACCTCGTGGGGCGTCAGACGGCCCGGCGTCAGGTGATCGAGCGCGCCCACCAGCGCCACGGTGACCGCCGCCGAGGTCCCGGTCGAAGCGCCGGCGGGCGCTTCCGAGAAGATGGTGACCTGGAAGGCCATGTCCTTGGGGACCTTCATCAGCTCGATGGTCGCTTCCAGCAGCGGGTGGCGATCCCAACCCGGAGCCTCAGGGTGCAGCGCATACCGCTCGCCATAGTTCTCGGCGTAGATGACGATCCGCTCGTCCTGGCCATTGTAAGGAAAGACTTCGATTTGCACTTCAACATACGGATAGACGCCGATGTTGAAGATTTTGCCGTACTCAGCGAACCAGGTATCCGTCCAGCCACCGTTGTCGCAGATGCGGATCGGGGCGACACTGTTGATCACATAGCGAGGCTTTGGCCTGTCATTCATCGGGTTCTCTCCAGGTTGGACGCCCCTCACGGGGCTTTCCACACATGCGCGCCAGGGCTATCAATACCGGACGTCGACCGCCCGGCGCGATTCAGAAGACGCGACAATCGCATCGCAGATCACGGCATTCCGGTAGCCGTCCTCGAACGTCGCCCCGTACGGCGCGACCGGCCGGTCGTTCACGATCGCGTCCAGAAAATGATGAAACTCGTGCACGAAGGTGTGCTCCCAGCCCAGCATATGAGCGCTCGGCCACCAGTTCGACCAATACGGATGGTATGGCTCGCTCACCAGGACGTTGTGGAAACCGCGCGTCTCTTTCGGCTCCTCCTCCGCCCAGAAGACGTCCAGCTCGTTGAGCCGTTCCAGGTTGAAGCGAATCGAGCCTTTTTCGGCGTTGATCTCGAAAGTGTTGTGATTCTTGCGCCCGTGGCAGAAGCGCGAGGCTTCCAACGTGCCGATCGCGCCGTTCTCAAACTCGATCAGGGAGACAATCGCATCGTCCACATCGACCTGCCCTACCCCGGAGCCATCCGGCAGCGGGCGCTCCGGCACGAAGGTTTTGGTGATCGCCATGATCTGGCGCGGCTCCCCGACCAGGAAGCGCGCCAGATCGAGGATGTGCGAGGCCAGGTCGCCCAGCGCCCCGCTGCCAGCCAGGGCTTTGTCCAGCCGCCAGATGCGCGGAAACTGGGGATCGATGATCCACTCCTGAAGGTACGAGGCGCGCCAGTGGAAAATGCGGCCCAGCGCGCCGTTCTCGATCAAGCGCCGCGCCTGGACGATCGCCGGAACGAAGCGGTAGTTGAAGGCCACCATGTGTTTGACCCCGGCCTTTTCGACCGCTTCCAGCATGGCATGGGCTTCCTCCGCCGTGCGGGCCAGTGGCTTTTCACATAGCACCGCCTTACCGGCCTGGGCCGCGGCGATGCACGGCCCGGCGTGGATGTCGTTGGAGCCGCCGTTGTCGAACAGGCCGATCCGGTCGTCCTCCACCAGTTTGCGCCAGTCGGTGGTATAGGAGGCGTACCCGTAGCGTTTGGCCGCCTCGGCGACCGCGGCCTCGTTGCGCCCGCAGATCGCCACCAGCTTCGGGATCGCCACCGGGGGATACATCATGTACGGCAGCGTCTTGAACGCGTTGGAATGGGCCTTGCCCATGAAGGCGTAGCCCAGCATCCCGATCCCCACTTCTGGGGCCTCGTGCTCGGCCTTAGGCCCCGCCATGCTGGTAAAGCCGCTCTCGTCTGCCATTCTGCCTCCTTCGGATGGAACCATGCAATGTTACAGTCTCGCGACACACAAAGAGAGCCGCAGCCCGGCCCGCTGGTTGATCCTCAGGTTATTCTTCCGCTGCCTCCGCTGGACACTGGCCGTCCCAGGCCACCCGGTACACGGCCATGTTCTCCCCCCCGGCGGCAGGCGACCACACCCCCCCGGTTGAATAGACCTGGCACAGGCGTGAATCGGCCGGGTCCTGGCCTGGAATCTGGTCCGGCAGGGCCATCAAATACCGTACGTCGCGCGCTTCCATCAACGTCCACAGGGCTTCGGGGTCGCGGATGATCGGGATCACCTCCGGGCTGACCAGTCCGGCCAGATCCAGGATCGGGCGCGGGGCGTAGTAGCCCACCGCGCCGATGTCGTGCACCGCCAGAAGCTCTTCGGGCGGGATCGAATCGGATAGCCAGCGGGCCGCCGCGACCATCTCGGTCTGGATGATCTGCACGTCGCGGACGTACTGCTGCAAGCCAATCCCCCAGAACAGCACGAACAGGATGGCCGCCGTCAGCGCCAGCACCCGTACGCCGACCCGACCGGCCAGCGAGGTCCGCCCGCGCTGCCACAGCCAGGCCGTCCCGGCGACGCCATAGATCAGGATGTGCGGCAGGGCCGGGATCACGTAGCGGCCGTGCTGGTAGGGCGCGGGCAGTTGGGCCGCGTACAGTCCCACCAGCGCCGCCGCCCACAGGGCTGGAGCCAGCAGCAGCCAATCCCGATTCGACTCGATTCCCCTGCGTACGACAAGTACGACTGCCACCACGCCCCCCGGCAGCAGCATAAGCTGCCCGCCCGCCAGAATGGGCAGCAGCAGGCTGGCGATCCGGCTGGGATACGAAGCCGCCAGCAGGATGGCATACTCCGCCTGTTTGGCCGAGGCGGTGTTGGGCAGCAGTTGGCCGCCCAGACTCATGTTCAGCATGGCGTACGGCACGAACCCGGTCAACCAGCCGAGCGCCGCGCCCGCCGACCAGACCAGCAGCCAGCGCCAGCCGGAGCCGGGCCGCGCGATCCACATCAGCAGCCCGATCAGCGCGGCCAAGCCCGCGCCTTCCGGCCGGGTCAGGGTCGCCGCCGCGCCCACCAGGCCAAACGTCACCCCCCGGCCCAGCACGACCGGCTCCGATCCGCCGGGTAAATCCAGCTCGCGCCAGCCCAACCAGACCAGGGCCAGCGTCAGCGTGGCGAAGAGCATCGTCTCCATGCCCGAAGCGCCCGCCCAGACCAAATGCCAGGTCAGGACGGTCGCCAGCCCGGCCCACCCGCCGGCCGACCGGACATCGGGCAGCAGCCGGTCCGCCAACCGGATGGCGATCAGCCCGCCCGCCGCCAGCGCCGCCCCGCCGAGCAATCCCGTCCACAGCATGGTGGGCAGCCGGAGCAGGTAGCCTGCACTCAATAGCAGGGTATACAGCGGCGCGGTGCTGCCCGCGGAAGGCTCCCCTGGCACAAAAAGCCACTGCCCGCTCTGGGCCAGGTTGCGCGCATACGCCTGGTGAATCCAGGCATCATCCAGCGGAAAGCCCGCCTCGCCCGCGATTCCCGCCGCCAGCACATAGGCCGCGACGCTCACCAGCGCCAGCGCTACCACGCCCAGATCGCGCCATGGGATTTGCCGAGTTTTCATGCCAAGTCCCCGTCCGGAAATAAGAACTTTTGTGCTATCCAATGAAATAGGGTATTGTCTAGCATTATACCAGTCTCGCCTCGGGAGAAGGTCGATGTGCTCTGCCGCCATCCCACTCACAGCCGCCCGCACCCTGGCTCTGCACGCCCAGGGCCTCGCCGCGCCGGATAATCCCCAGGCTACCCCCACGCCGGATCGCATCCTGGCCGCCGTGGAGCAGATCGGTTGTGTCCAGATCGATACCCTGCAAATGGTGCAGCGCAGCCAATACCTGACCCTGTGGAGCCGCGTGGGGACATACGACCCGGCCGATTTCGACCGCCTGATCTATGGCTCGACGAATGGGACCAACACCCGCCGCCTGTTCGAGTACTGGCTCCACGCCGCGTGCATCATCCCCCTGGCCGATTTCCGCTACCGCCTGCCGGTCATGCACCACTACCGCCGCGCCGACGTCGAACACTGGAACAAACGCCGGCTGGCCGAAAACGGGAATGCCCACCTGCTGGAAGAAGTCCAGGATCGAATTGCGCAGGAAGGCCCGCTGCGTGCGAGTGACTTTGAACACAACGGTCAACGCGGGGGAAGCTGGTGGAACTGGAAACCCGCCAAACGCGCCCTGGAAGTCCTGTACGATCAGGGCATCCTGATGGTCGCCGGTCGGGTGAACTTCCAGCGCGTCTACGATCTGGCCGGGCGCGTCCTGCCCGATTGGGTGGATACGTCTGTTCCTTCTCATGAGGACATGCAGCGCGCCCTGGTCGAGCGCGGTGTACGCACCTTCGGCATCTGCCAGCCGCTCCAGACCGCCGAGTACGCCTACCTCAAGCGCGGTCAGATCAAGCCCATCCTGACCGACCTGGTTGCCCAGGGAGTGCTGGCCGAGGTCGAAGTCAGCCTGCACGATGGCTCGACGACCGGTATGGTCGTCCACCGCGATCACCAGACAGCGCTGGCCCAGATTCTGGATGGTGGGCTGGCCGCCCGGCGTACCACTTTCCTTAGCCCATTCGACAACCTGTTCTGGCCCAAGGGCCGCGACCGGCAGTTCTGGGGTGTCGAGCAGCGTCTGGAAGCCTACAAGCCCGCTCCGCAGCGCATCTGGGGTTACTACTGCCTGCCGATCGTGCACCGCGACCGGGTCGTGGGCCGCTTCGACCCCAAGCTGGAGCGCAAGACCGGCACGCTGCGCCTTAAAGCTCTGTACCTGGAGCCGGGCTTCACGCCGGATGAAGAGCTGGTCGCGGACGTCGCCGCCGCCATGCGCGATTTTCTGCGCTTCCACCAGGCGACCGAGCTGGTCATCGAGCGTTGCGACCCGCCGGACTTCGGCCAAAAACTGCTGGCGGCTCTTTAGAATTCGTAGCGAGTGACTTCGAACACCCGGACATTGGGGGCGACGTCTTGCGGCACGAGTTCCAGGAACGCGGGCAGGGCCAGACCCTCGTACACCGGATCGAGCGCCGCGGTGCGGTTCTCGTCCAGCAGAATGTGCGTGATCCGGTAGCGGGCCAGCAGGAACAGGAGCGCCCCCGGTTCCGCGTCCGGGACGACAATCCCCGGCAGTCCGGTGTAGTAATAGAGCGCGGCCGGATCGTTGCTCATCACCACGGCGTCGGCGGGTAGCACCTCCTCCGCCAGCCGGATCAGCGTCCCGCCGGAGGGTTGATTGGCCAGCCGGGCGCGGGTCAGGGCAAAAGTCAGCAAAACCGCGATCATCAGAACGCCCAGCGTGAAGATGACTTTGGCCTGCCCCGGCCGCCACGAACGCCGCCGGGCCGCGATCCAGTCAATGACATCGTCCAGCCCCAGCAGGCCCAGGGCCATCCACCACGGCAGCAGGGCCGTCGCCGAGTGGAACAGCCCGCCCCGGTAGCCGGGATAGGCGAATATGAACGTCATTGCCAGATGCAGGGCCAGGGCATACACCCACACCGGCAGCAGCCAGGGATGCCGCCCGCGTTTGACCAGCGCGATCACGATCAGCGGAGCCAGGACGATCAACCCTTCGACCGCGACGAACGTCCCCAGGTTATTGGTCAGGGCCTCCCAGCGGCTCGCCAGGATGTTGCCCACGCCCCATTCCAGAAAACTGCCGAGGGACATCTGCGGCGGGTAGCTGACGATCTCGTCGTAGCCCCGCAGCCAGATCGTGGCCGTCCCGCCCACCGGCAGCGGCGAGCCGGTCTGGGTCAGGTTGCGGACGAGCCAGGGCAGCATCACCAGCCCATAAGCCAGCAGCCCGGCCAACAAACAGCGCAGCCGTTGGGCGCGGCTGAGTTTCCCCGGCAGGAGGGCGAACAAAGCCACCATCCCCGCCAGCAGCAGGCCGTCCGCGCGGGTCAGGTGGGCCAGCCCGGCCAGCACCCCGGCCACGCCAAAGGTGCGCCAGTCGCCGCGCTGGTAGCCCAGACCGATCGCCAGCAGGCACAGCGCCCCGACCAGTCCGAACGGCGTGAAGGTATCCGTTGTCACCAGAAAGGCCGGGTAGTACGCGCAGGCCACCGCCAACAGCCCGGCACCCCAGGCATGCCGCCGCGTGCCGCCCAGGCGCGCCCCCAGCCAGAACGCCAGCAGCGCCAGCCCGACCCACATCCCCACCAGGAGAACCTGCGTGCCTCGGAAGGAGCCGCCCATCAGCGCCACCAGCAACGAGGGCAACGGCATCCAGTAAGTGTGCGATGGCGCGGGCAGACTCTCCGGCGCGCCGAGGTAGGTCAGCGCGATGTACGGATCGGTCAGGCCCAATCCCGTAGCGAGACGCTGGCCGGCATTGAAGTAGTAGTAGGCATCGGTGTAAGTCGGGCCGACGACTCTCGCCGCCACGATCCCGCCCACCAGCGCCGCGATCAGCGCCAGCAGGCCGTAGGCCCGCCAGCCGGGGCGATAGACGCCGGTCATAGCCGCACCTCGTAGATCGTCACCCCCGGTGATTCAAAAACGGGAAACAGGAATGATGCATCCGCCGCCGGCCAGTCACCCAGCCGGCGCGCCGCGTCATCGACCCAGACGTAATCGGCCCTGGCATTATTCAACACATCGTAGCGCTCCGAATCGGTCATGCCCTGATCGAAAAAAGCGGCGACCACCGCCTCGCGGGTGGCGAAATGGGCCGTCTCGATCCAGTGGCCGATGTAGACCCGGTGGCCGGTATGGGAAGCAATCAGACCGCCGCTGGAAAACGCGCTGAAGACAACCGTGCCTTCCGGCTGATCGCGCAGCCAGTCCAGCCCGGCAAGCTGATCCCGGGTCAGGAACAGCTCCGGCCGGGCGGCCGGGTGGAGCGATCCAATGGCCGACACCAGCAGAAGGACGTTCGTCAAAGCGCTGAACAGCAGCCCGGTCGTCGCCAGCAACCGCCAGCGTCCGGCGCGCCAGCCGCGCGCCAGCCACCAGCGGCGGGCTTCTTCCAATCCGGCCGTCGCCAGCACCGCCAGCGGCACCTGGACGCCCATCAGGTAGCGACGTTGATTGACCAGCGGCACGTAGACCAGCACCGCCACCAGTCCCACCCATACAATCGGGGTCAACAGGCGGCCGTCTCTAGCCCGCCACAAAGCCGCGACTCCGATCAAAGCCGGGACGAGCAGCCACAGGTAGCCCAACAGGTAGTAGACCGGCGGCGGCGAGGCGGTGATGTTCTGCTCCGTGAACATCCGCCACACCGGATCGCTGTTGAGCGCCACCAGGTGATAGCCCACCGGGATGGCGTGGGCGACGGCCACCAACCCCAGGGGCAGCCCGTCCCGCCAGCCCAGCCGCCGCCGGACAAACCCCCAGCCGAACAGAATCGCCGTCGCCAGCCCGGTCAGCAGCAGGTCGAAGGGCTGCACCCAGCCCAGGGCGAGACTCAGCCCAACCAGCCAGACGATCCCGCGTCCGGTGGGCCGGGCCAGCCAGCGATCCAGCACCAGGAAGTAACCCAGCAGCAGGCTGATCGCAGCCAGAAAATGGGGAAAGGTCAAGGCCGCCCAGAAAGTATAAGCGTCTTGCAGCCAGAATTCGATCGGGGCCAGATCGGCGCTTTGCGCCGGGGCCAGCAGGTACAGCACCCAGCCCGCCCCGCCGGTCACGCTCGCCAGCAGCAGCGCCCACCCGCGCGCCCGTTCGCTTTCGAGGTAGCGCGCCGCATAGGCCGCGATCACGATCAGCAGGATCACGGTCAGGATCAAACGCGCCACATGGTACACTGCGACGTTGGACAATCCCAGCAGCCGGGCCGCGTGCCCCAGGGCCAGGTACAACGGGTTGATGAACAGCCCCGGATGATCCTCCGGCGTGAACAGGATGCGCTGCGTCCACGCGCCCGCCCGCCCCTGCTCGATCTTCGCCAGGTGGCTGTTGAAGTCCACCCGGGTCTGTTCGAAGGCGTTGCCAGTGAAAGCCCCGCCCTCCGGCGCGTTGAGGTAGCCCACGAGAGTCGGCAACGACGTCACCAGGAGAAACACCAGCGCAAACCACCAGAAGCCGCGCGGGAGGTGTTTCATGCCGGAGACTCCTCGCAAACCGGAACATAGTCATCCGGCGTGTGGAAGGGGATGATCAGCAGGTCCTCGAAGGTCAATGGCGAGTCCGCCTGATAGTGCGCCCGCAGCCAGGTCAGGTGCGGATGCTCCGCGTACCCGGCCTGCTGGTACTGGCGCTCCTCGTCGGCGAAAATCACGAACCACACCCGCCCGGCGCGATTCGCCGCCTCGGCCGCGCACGGCGCGCCGATCAGATGCAGCACTTCCTGGGTCGGCAAAGCCAGCGTGTCCTCGCCGCTGCCGGGCCGGTCGGCCACGTACTGCTGCTGGATGGCCGTCCCTTGGAGCCGGGCATAGTAGGTCATGGGCAGCATCGTCAGCTTGTTGCTATGCAGGATCACGTCTCCCTCGTCCACCTGATCGGCCAGACTCGCCACCGCCGTGTCGAAGGGCGAATTGGGGAAGGTATGCCAGGTCAGGTGGAAGAACAGCCCCGCGCCCGCGATGACCAGCCAGATCGCGCCGACGACGGCCACGATCGGGCGCGGCAGCCCGCCGCGCGTGAACAACCAGCCCAGCGCCACGTAAAAGAGCACCCCCTGGGCAACCAGCGCCCGGTCGAGATAGACCGGGGCCAGAATTTGCGAGGCCAGCCACAGCAGTCCAAGCGATCCGAAAGCCAGCCAGATCACCCACAGGACGCGCCGCCGCTCGGCCTGCCGCATGCGCCGCCAGCGCAGCCCGATCTGCAAGGCCAGCAGCACTGCCAGAACCAGCCCCACGAAGAACGTGGGCAGGTTCCAGGCGGCGGGCAGGTCGAGCGCCACGACGCTGAACGAGCGCAGCGTGAGCAATGGACGCACCAGCGAGGGGCGCGGCACCCAGTAGTAGGCCTGGAGCTTGTCGAGCTGGCCGGGCAGGTTGACCAGCCAGGGTAGGTACAGCAGCCCGGCCAGTCCCGCCGCCAGCCCGGTCGGCAGAAGCAGCCGCCAGCGCCGGGCCAGGATGGGCGTCAGACCCAGCGTGGCGAGGTAGAACGCCGCCAACTGCTGGGTATACATCGCCAGGGCGGCCAGCAGACCGAATCCGATCCACCAGCCGCGCCCCCGCCCGCGCCAGGCGCGTACGAAACACCATGTCGCCGCAACGAGGAACAGGGTCAGCAGGGCGTACATCCGCGCTTCCTGCGAGTACTGGATGTGGAACGGGGCCAGGGCCGTGATCAGAGCCGCGGCCAAGCCGGTTCGCCGTCCGAACAGGTCGGCGGCCAGCCGGTAGACCAGCGCCAGGGTCAGCAGTCCGGCCAGCACCCCGTACAGGCGCACCATATCCGGTGTCTGGCCGAAAACTCGCATCCAGCCATTGAGGGTCGTGTAGTACAGCAGGGGGTGAATGTCGGACGCGCCGCCGGCCACCGGGGCCAGCGTGCCGTAGAGCATGCGCTCCAGGCCGGTTTCGGCAAAGAGGACGGCGAACGCCTCGTCGTACCACAGCGCCCGCCAGCCCAGGTTGATCAGGCGCAAGCCGAACCCGATCAGCAGGATCGCCACCAGCCAGCGCAGCACAGCGGATTTGCGAGCAGCCATCGCAGGTCAGCCTTCAGCCAGAAGGTGCAGGTCTCAGACTTATGCCGGAGTCAGCGCCCCGGCACGCCGCCACAGGTCGCGGCTGAGCAGCAGGACGATCAACATCCCAAAAGGCAGCGGCAGGTACATCGCCGGGTGCTCGAACTTGGCCTGAACGGTCGTCAGGAACAGCCCCCACAGCCCGACCAGCAGCACGACCAGCGCCAGCCCACCGACCCATGCCCCGCGCCGCCAGTCGGCTTCGATCAACTTTTGCAGGTAAAACGCAAGCGGGATCATGAAGACCACGAAATGCGGAGTCGCCGTCCGTACCGCGACCAGATGCGTCACCGTCAGGGTCAGGACGGCCGTCCAGCCGAACTCGTCCCCGTGCCCCTGAAGGATGACCCGCGCCCAGGCCCACAGCATGCCCGCCACCAGCGCCGCGCTGATCGCGATCTCGCCCAGCCCGCCCAGGAAGGGCAGATAGACCCGGCACAGCACCCAGACCGGCGAGCCGATCGCCGTGTAGGAGGTGTAATTGCCAAGCTGCCCCAGCCACTCGCCCAGCCAGCCGGGCAGCGCGATAAACGACGCAAGCATCAACCCGCCCCACACCCCGGCAAACCAGCCCACCAGCCGCCAGCGCCGGGCGCGCAGTCCCCACAACAGCACGAACGGCACGAACAGGAATCCCATCTGCGGCTTGAGGGTGGAGATCGCCAACGCCGCCCCGGCCAGACTGTCCCGGCCTTTGACCAACGCCCAGAGCGTCAGCACTTCGAGCAGGTAGACCACAATCCCCGGCTGCCCAAGCATGATCCCGCGCGCGGCGGGATAGAAGATCAGCGCGAAAAGCACCAGTCCGCCCAGCCAGACCGGCCCCGGCCGCCAGCCATAGGCATCCAGCAGCAGGATCAGCGCCCCGATCAGACAGGCCATCAGCAAGGTGAGCCAGATCGCCTCCGCCCAGGCATAGTCCAGGGGGGCCAACGGGGCCAGCAAAAAGACCGTGTACAGCGGGTAAGCGAAGTAGCCGGGGTCTTCGCCTTCGCGCACCGGCCGGCCGTAGATGCCGATCTGGATCGCCAGGCTGGCATCCTCGCCGTACGGGTCGAGGCCGTCCATCCAGAAAGATTTCACCCCCGACCAGCGCGAGTAGAAGTCGTTCGCGCCGGGATAGGGATGGCTCTTGAAGTTGTAGACGCCGACCGTCGCCGCCCCGAAAACGATCAACAGCAGCCCGGCCAGCAGCCAGCGATCCCGGTCACGCATGGGCGACCTCCCCGACCGGGGCGGGCTGGCGCAACTTCAGAAACAGGGCGACTACCAGCCCAACCAGGATCGCCGTCCGGGCCAGCACCAGGAGCGTGAACGGCAGCACCAGCGACCCGGTGATCACGCCGCCGGTTTCGCCGGTGCGGATGAAGAGCAGCGGGTACTCCGTGAACGCAATCAAACTCAGCAGCAGGAGGACCATCACGCCATTTTTGTTCGGAAAGTTGAGCAGCGTCAGCGGCACGATCAGGACCAGCCACTGCGGGCTCCAGCCCTGCGACCACAGGAAAAAGACCAGCAGCGTCAACGCGATAAAGGCGACGACTCCCTGCACGTCGCGCCGCCGCGTCTGGGCGAAGGCGTACAGGCCAAACGCGCCGAACACGATCAGCCGCAACCAGGCCGGGATCACCGCCGGGTTGCCGAGCGACTGGCTGGCCGTGGCCGGATCGAAGCGCGACTCCAGCGAGCCGAAAATCCCGGTCGTCAGGTTGCCATCGATCAGCGCCCAGACCGTACCATACGACGATTTGCTGAACTGGGCGACCAACGAGGCCGAAGCCATCGAACCGCCCCAGGCGATCAGCACGAGGTAGACCAGCCCGAAGATGATCAGCGCGATCAGGGTATAGCGCAGCGCGGCCTTCCAATCCCGGAAGCGCCAGACCGCCCCCAGCACGACCAGCGGCACGAACTTGACCAGGCCGCCCACCGCAGCCCAGACGGCCGAGCGACCGTCCCGTTCCTCGATCAGCCACATGATCGACAGCAACAAGGTCAGCGCGACGAGCGTCTCGAACGTCCACCACAGGAAAATTGCCGGGGCCAGCAGCACGGCGTAAATCCAGGCCAGGCCCAGCCCGGTCTCCCGACCGTGCAGCCGCGTCCCGATCCGCCGCACCAGGATCAGATTGCCGGTGTCCAGGGCGAGCATGATCAGACCCATCAGGCTGGCGAACGCGGTGTAGTTCGGAACTCCGCCGGGACTGGTGAACTGAGCGACGGTCACGTACATCGCCGGCCAGATCGGGGGAAATTCGCTCCAGAAGTCACGGAAGGGCAGCTTGCCGTCCAGGCTGAACGCGCCCAACGCCTGGTAGTAGGTCAGGTCGCCGCCCGCGCTGATTCCGCGCTCCGTGCCTTCGATGAGCATCGGCTGGTAGACCATCAACAGCATCAGCCGGAAGGCCACGAACAAATAGACCAGCAGGCGAAAATCGCGCAGCAGCGCCAGGCCGCCGGGCCGTTCGGATGTCGTCATGCTGCCTGCTCCCGTTCGAACAACACCGCCTGCTCGTCCTCGTAAGCCACGCGCCAGCCCGGCTCCTCGCGCAGGGCCGAGGCCATCACCCCATCGGCTTCGATCACCACGAAGCCGATGTCGTACATGTCCAGCGTGGCCCGCCAGTCGCCTTGCAGAAATGTGGTGCTCAGGTACTCCGACAGGAATTCATCCCCGTACAGGTCGGTTCGTCCATCCACGAAGACCGGGTACTCCGGCGCGGCGAACATCAGGTAGCCGCCCCAGTTGTAACTGTTGAACATCCGTCCGGTGGGATGCTCGGCGTTAATGTATTCGGTGACGCCCACCGGCAGGTATTCCCGCTGGGCGTCGCGAATCGTGACCGGGCTGATCGCATAGAGCACCTTCACCAGCCCGGCCAGCGAGATCAGAATCAGTAAGGCCCAGTTGAGCCGGGCCATCATCGGTCTGACCTGCGTCACCGGCCGGATGACCCAGCCGCGCTCGGTCAGGAAGGCATCCATGTATCGTGCCAGGACGGGCGTCGCCACCACGGCGAACAGCGCGATATTCCGCCCTGCCAGGAAGCTCATGAACCCGGTGCCGCACATCAGCGCCAGGTCGGTCCAGTCGATCGGCTCCTCCCGGCTCAGCGCGGCGAAGCCAAACGCGCCAAACAACAGGAACAGGAACGGCCAGGTCTGACGCTCGTGGAAGTTGGGCGAGGCCCATTCCTGGATAAAATCTTGCAGCACGCCGATGTTGACCGTTTGAAACGGGACCTTGAGCATCTCCAGACCGAACGGGTTGACCACCAGGGCCAGCGCCGCGACGACCATGACCAGCAGCAGCTTCTCGATACGCGGCCAGTCCAGGCCTTCCGGCCGCTTCGGACTGAACAGGTTGCCCGCCGTCTCCCCAATGACCACACCCGTCATCAGGATGAAGGCGATCGCGAACCCGGCGTGCAGATTACCCCATACCAGCACGATCACCGGGATCAGCCACAGCCGGTCGATCTGCTTGCGTTTGTAGCGCATCAGAATGTAGTAGACCACGGTGCTGAAGAAGAAGGTAAACATCTGTGGGCGGGGCGACCAGAAGACCGCCGCCGCTGCCGCGCCCAGCACCAGGGCAAATGCCCGGACGTAGACACTGCCCGCGCTCGCCCGGTAGACGAAGTACATCCCCACGGTCGCCAGCAGGGCCGTCAGCAGCGCCAGGCCAATATTGCCGCCATCCCCCGGCTGGCCATGCCCGCCCGTGGCCGCGTAGACCAGGTACATCACCACCTGAGCGCCCCAGCTATGATTGAGCCAGGGCTGGCCCGCCTGCGTGTGGGAGAAAAGATCGGTGCTGATGACGGTCCGGTTGGCGAGCTGGTATTCACCGCAGCGCAGGTGCCACCAGGTATCGGTGTCGATTGGGGTGCGGTTCGCCATGGCGAACAGCAGAACGAACAGGATCACAGCCGTCAGACGCTGGATCGTCAATTGTCGCCACATGAATACCCCCTCTCAGCCTCGCACGCCGTGCAGTGTAGCACAACCAAAGCGCCAGGCAAATCTGCCCGGCGCTCGATCGTTCACGATCTTTCCAAGCCCCTGTCAGCTCAGGTTGAACTGCTCCGTCCGCAGGGGGTTCGGCAGCACGGGCTGGTCGACGTAAGCGGAGCGATACCAGAACCGCGCATCCAGACGGCGGGCCTCGGCAATCGCGCGCGTGACCTCCTGATAGTGGCCGATCTGGCGCTGTGCCAACGCCAGATTCCACCAGGCTGCCCCCAAAGTCGCATCCAGTACCAATGCCCGCTCAAAGTGCCGGCTGGCCTCATGAAACTTGCGCTGGCCGAAAAGGGTCGCGCCGCGCAGGAAAACGATGATTGCGTTTTCCCGCATCCGGCGGCAATGGCCCATCGCCTCCTCCGCCAGCTCATAATCACCGCAGCGTAGCGCCGTCTCCGCCACACGCAGCCAGAGTCTGGCGTCATCCGGCCGCAGTTCGGACAGGCGCCGGTAGGCTTCCAGCGCATCGGCGAACTGCCCAAGCTGGGTACTCGCGTCACCCAACAGACGCCAGCCGTCGACACTGCGCGGGGCCTTGATCAGACCTTCACGCAGCGCCTGGACGGCCAGGCGGTATTCCTTCAATTCCAGCAGCAAGGCACCCTGGGCGATCCGCTGCCGGCTGCCCGCCGCCGCCTGCCGCGCCACTTCGGAAGGCAGGAGCCGGGGCGGGCGGGCATTCTGGAGCTTGAGCCGGTTTATCGCGCTGTGCCAGCGCTGGTAGAACGAGCGAGCCGACACATAGTCCGCCGCCCGGACGGCCACTTCCACCGCCAGGGCTAGCATCCGTGGATCGGTCTGTTTCACCTGGCTCAGGTGCTTCTTGATCAGGGCCAGCGCTTCCCGGCTGAACGCCACCCCCGACATACAGGCCAGCACCACATCCATCGAATCGAAGGTTTTGCTCTCCAACGCCGCCCGGAATTCCAGCACCATGCCATCCGCGAACTCACGATCGCCTGGCTCAAGCTGCCCGCACAGGCGCAGGCACTCCGCGTACCGTTTTCCCGCAAACGCGATCTGAGCCCGGAGGTACAGCGTGCCGGATGACTCACCGGCCAGTTCCTCGTGGCACGCCAGCGCATCCAGGGCCTGGGTCATTCGCTCCAGGTGGACGAGGGCATAGGCCTGTTGAAAATACGCGGCAGCATCGCGGGGATCGAGATGGGTTGCCTTCAAAGCCGCATAGTACGCTTTCTCATGGTTTCCCAGCCGATTGAGCACTTCGCTTTGATGCCGCCAGGCCACTTGCAGGTAGCGCTCCAGTTGGGTCGCTTTCTCGAAGCACGCCAGGGCTTCCACATCCCGGCCCAGTTCCGCCAGAGTCAGGCCCTTGTTGGCCAGCACAATGGCGGCATTCGGCTCCTGCTGCAAGGCCACATCCAGGCATTGCAGCGCGCTGTCCAACTCGCCGATCTCCCCCAGAATGACGCCGCGATTGGCCCAGGCCACCGCGTTTTCCGGTGCATCTTTGAGCACCTCATCGAAGCAAGCCAGCGCCTGGGGCAGCTTGCCCAGCCGGAACAGAGCCGCTCCACGCTCATTCATCTCATCCGCCGTGGCCCGCTCGCGGCTGAGAATGGGTGGAACCACTTCGCGAAACTCGCGCTGCAGGATGTGCATCAATTCGAATTGAAGCTCGGTGAAATTGAGGTAGCGCGCATCACGCTCCTTTTCCAGGCAGCGCGCCACGACACGATCGACGGATACGGGAATGTCCGGCCGGATGGCGCTGGGAGGGCGGGGGACATAGCCCAGATGCTTTTGATAGACTTCCTGGCGGGATTTCCCATAAAAAGGATGGACGCGAGTCAGCAGTTCGTACAACATGACGCCAAAGGAGTAGATGTCGGAGCGCATGTCTGTGCTGGATGGATCGAGCCACTGCTCCGGAGGCATGTATTCCTTGGTGCCGAAACCGGGCACATTTGACCCGGTGATCCGGGTGCCGACAAAGACCGGATTGTGGG
>CAZHMJ010000036.1:0-7577 GCA_964533805.1 uncultured Anaerolineae bacterium
CGCGCTGGCGCTGATCATGCTGGCCGTCGCCGTCGGCGTGCTGGTGGTCAGCGGCAGCGCCGGGGCGCTGTTCCAGCGCCTGTTCTATCCCGGCCACGTGGATCGCAACGCGGCCGGCATCCCGGCGGATGCCCAGCTCACCCTGGAACTGTACTACGACTCCGGCAGCTTCACCCTCCGCAATGCCTCGGACTACCCGCTGCCCGTCGACGGCCTGGACTTCGTCTGGGCGGACGGCACGACCCTGGACGGGGCCATGTTCAAGGGGCGGCTGCCCGCCGGCACCTGCGCCCGCGTGCGCGAGTTGAGCGACATCGCCCGCGCCTTGCCGCGCGACTGCGCCCAGCCGGAGTACGCTGTCCGGATGGTCGCCAGCGCCGCGGACCTCATCTGGGCGCAGGAAGGCCGCGCGGAGAGTTTCCGCGTACTTCTCAACGGGCAGGAACTCCAGACCTGCCAGATGGCCGACGGCTACTGCACCTTCGCCCTGCCCTGAAAACAGGCTGCGGGCTTTTGACCACGCGCCGGTAGCCATCAGAAAGCCGTTCCCTAAGAAATCCCACAAATCGGAGGCAGAATGAGCCGCTGGCAGCGCATGTGCGCGTTGGGCGGGTGGTGTATAATGGGTTCACGAATCCGAACTTGTTGCTAACAAAACTGTTATTATACCCAGGGAGCAACGATGATGTCTGACCGGCCCAATGACGAACAGCCCCGTAAACCGGCATCCCACGAGTCGGATGGATGGCCTGAGGAGGAGAATGCGGGAGCAGTCTGGCATGCGCCCGGTGAGGAAGAGGCCGCTGCTCCGGCCGAAGACTCGGCCGAGGCTGGCTGGCATACCCCGGATGAGGCGTCCGCCCCACTGACTCCGGCTGCGCCCGCCCAACCGGCCAGCCCACGGCCCGGCGGCTGGTACCAGCCCGCCACTGCCCCCACTGGCGGCGGTCCGAAGCCGAGCGAAGGCGGGTGGTACATACCGGCGGGTATTGAGGGTGATCGTTTGCTTGACGGGGTCGATGCGACCATCTACCCGCAACCGGAACCGGCGCCGGTCGAGGAAGAGACCTCGGAGCGCCCGCCCGAACCGGCGGCTGAGCCGAGCGCGGAAGCAGTCGCCGAGAGTGACGCGGCAGCGGTCGCGGCCGCCATGGCCG
Source organism: uncultured Anaerolineae bacterium (assembly GCA_964533805.1). Taxonomy (GTDB): domain Bacteria; phylum Chloroflexota; class Anaerolineae; order Aggregatilineales; family Ch27; genus JARKOQ01. The sequence continues at coordinate 1,158 of CAZHMJ010000036.1, forward strand.
CCAAGCTTGCCGGCGAAGCCGAAGCCGCCGAGGCGGTCGCGGCCACCGGGGGCACCGTCCATGACACCCTGGCCGGCGAAGAGCCGACCCCGGAACCGCAGGCTACGTCGCCGCTGGCCGGACTGGTGGCCCAGTTCGACCGGGTTGAGGAGGAGGTCACGGGCCTGCGTCACCGCTATCGCCGGGGCACACTGAGCCGCGACGCGCTCCAGGCGGAACTGCGCAAGCTCATGCTGCTCGACGAGCAGGGCTACTGGTGGATGATTGGCGTCGAATCCGACGTGTGGTACCGCTACGAGAACGGCCAGTGGGTCAGCGCGGAACGACCGCGCCTGGCCCCGGTCGAGGCGCAGGGCACCGACGCCATGCTGGCCTCGGAATATGGCCGCTACGACGCCGCCGAGGAAGTCGTCACCGGCCAGACCTTCGCCGCCGACAGCGCGGTCGTGCCCGAAATGCAGACCCATGTCCCGCGTCTGGACCCCGAAGCGACCCTGGTCGGGGCGGCCGCGGTGGCCTTCGACCAGCTCCCTTCCAGCCAGGAAACGATGCCCGGCCAGAGGTTCACCGACCAGACGATGATGGCCGGAACCTACCAGCCGACCGTCGAATCCTATGGCATGGCGCAGGCTGCCCAGGAGCCGCTCCAGCCAGATTACGGCGCTGCCCTGGACGGAAGCCAATCCGACCTGTACCGCCACGTGCAGGAGCGCCAGGCCCGGCAGTCCCAGAGTTGGATCGTCCGCGCGGCGATCGCGGCCGTCGTGGGCGGGCTGGGGCTGGTCCTGCTGGTCATCGCGGGCCTGGTCCTCTTCTACGTCTCCAAGGTCGGCCAGTATAACGACCGGATCGAGGCCCTGACCCAACTCGCCAGCCAGTTCGAAACGACCCGGATCTACGACCGCAACAACAACCTGCTTTCGTCGATCAACGACCCCACCGGCGGAACGCGCATCAGCGTGCCGCTGGACGAGATCAGCCCGTGGATGATCCATGCCACGATCAGCACCGAAAACGAGCGTTTCTTCGAAGACCCCGGCTGGGATGCGATCGCCGTCGTGCGCGCCATGATCCAGAACGTGCAGGAAGGCGAGGTGGTCTCCGGCTTCAGCTCGATCACCCAGCAGCTCGCCCGCGCCCTGGTCCTGGAAGCCGACCGCCGGACCGAGATCAGCCTCAGCCGCAAGATCGACGAGGTGATCATCGCCGCCGAGATCGGTCGCCGCTACACCAAGAATGAGATTCTGGAGCTGTACCTCAACGAGATTTACTACGGCAACCTGGCCTACGGCGTGGAAGCCGCGGCGCAAACCTATTTTGGAATCAGCGCCCGTGACCTGAACCTGCCCCAGGCGGCCTTGCTGGCTTCGATCGTCCAGGCCCCGGCCACCTATGACCCCGTGGTCAACCGCGAGACGGCTTTCTCTCGCATGGATATCGTCCTGGGCCTGATGGTCGAGCGCGGCTGCATCCAGTTCCAGCACGAGCCGTACATCCAGACCGGGCCGTTCTGCGTCACCCAGCAGAACGTCGCCTCCGCCGTCGTCGAAAAGGCCCAGGTCGAGGCGCGCGAGTACAACATCCCCACCAACACGATCCGCTATCCGCACTTCGTCAACTTCGTGGCCCAGCAGCTTGAGGAGAATTACGGCCTGGCGGACATCTACCGCACCGGCTTCAACGTCTATACAACCCTCGACCCGGGCCTTCAGGATGTCGCCCAGGCCGTGGCCGCCCAGGAGGTCGCCAACCTCCAGGCCCAGGGCATCGGCGGCAACAACGCCAGCGTGGTTGTGATGGACCCGCGCGACGGGGCGATCCTGGCGATGGTCGGCAGCGTGGATTACAACAACGCCTCGATCGACGGCCAGGTGAACGTGGCCTTCTCGCCCCAGCAGCCGGGGTCCTCGATCAAGCCACTGGTCTATACGGCCGCCTTCGCGGGCAACCCCTCCGGCCAGTACTGGTATCCGGGCACCGTCGTCTGGGATACGCCCACCTGCTGGGCCGGGTATTGCCCCAGCAACTACGATGGGGCGTATCACGGGCCGCAGTCGGTCCGCTCGGCGCTGGGCAACAGCTACAATATCCCGGCCGTCAAGGCCCTGGAATTCGTGACGGTCGAGCGCTTCGCCCAGGTGGCGCAGTCAATGGGCCTGACCTTCCCCGGCAACACCCCACAGCTCGCCGGGCTGACCGGCGCGCTGGGCGGCTTCGACGTGCGCCTGTATGACATGGTCGTGGCCTTCGGGACGCTGGCCAACAACGGGCGGCGCGCCGTGCCGTACACCATCACGCGCATCACGGATGTCCAGGGGAACAACATCCCACTCCCCAGCCACCCGGAGCCACAGCAGGTCATCCAGCCGGAACATGCCTACATGATCAACCACATCCTGTCCGACGACCGGGCGCGCAGCGCGGCCTTTGGATCGGGCAGCATCCTGAACATCGCCGGCTACACGGTGGCCGTCAAGACCGGCACGACCAACGACAACCGCGACAACTGGACGATCGGCTACACGCCGAATGTTGTGGTCGGCGTCTGGCATGGCAACACCAACAACGCGCCGATGCGCGGCACCAGCGGCATCACCGGCGCGGCCCCGATCTGGAACCGGGTCATGACGGCGGCCCTGGCCGGCAAGGCCCCGGTGGAGTTCACCATCCCGCCCAACGTCGCCACGGCCGAAATCTGCGCCGACTCCGGCACCCAGCCTTCGGCGCGCTGCCTCAACCGCCGCCAGGAGCTGTACGCGGTCGCCCAGCCGCCGGCCAGCGCGGACAACGACATCTTCAGGCAGGTGCAGGTCAGCACGCTCTATGGGCTGGTCGCCAACCAGTTCTGCCCGAATTTCGTCGCGGAGCAGACCTTCCTGAACATCAGCGACCCGACCGCGTTCGAGTGGATCAACAATACCACCGCCGGCCGGCAGTGGGCCGCGGCGCGCGGCATCGCGGTGCCCGCCCGGCCGGTTCCGACCCAGGCCTGCGACGCCAACATCCAGCAGCCGATCATCAACGTCGACTTCCCGCTGGCCAATGGCGAAGTGGAGGGCGTGGTCGAGGTGCGCGGCCGGGTGGTCGTCTACGACTTCCGCAGCTACCAGCTTGAGTATGGCGTTGGCGCGGCCGCCCAGAACTTCACCGTGGTGGACGGCCCCTACGCCGTCAGCCACGCCAACTCGGAGTTCCTGGGGCGCTGGGACGTGAGCCAGCTCCCCAACGGGCCGTATACCCTGCGCCTGTCGGTGCTGACCAACGGCGGCGGCTATGCCGTCCTGGACATCCCGGTGCAGGTCGACAACCCGATCGCGACGCCGACCTACACGCCGACGGTGGCCATCGTCACCCAGACGCCGACGCCGAGTTGGACGCCGCTGATCATCACGGCGACGTCGCAGTTCCCAACGCCGATCCAGACCACCCCGCCGCCCATCGTCGTCACCGCGACGCCCGGCCCGTCGCTGGAAACGGCCCTGCCCGTCTTCGATCTCAACCAGGCCATCCCGGTGAGCTACGGCGCGGTCGCCACCGGAGTCATCGCGGACAGCGCGCTGGCGACCTACTATCGCTTCGACGGCGTGGCGGGCGAGACGGTGCGCATCACGGCCGATACCACCGCCGGGACACTGGATACCCTGCTCTACCTGTGGGACCTGTCCGGCACGCCCCTGGCCGAGAACGACGATGCCAACAACACCACCAACTCGGAGATTCAATTCCAGTTGCCCGCGACGGGAACGTACGTCATCGTTGTCACCCGCTTCGATGTGGCCGCCGGCTTCACCAACGGTGAATTCAGGCTGACCCTGACCAAGCTCGGCTAGCGGCCACGCGCCGCCGCGCTCAAACAAACGAGGTGCGCCGGACCGGGCGCACCTCGTTTGTAGTTACCTCACGAGGGGGGATCATGATCGGGACGATTCTCAATGCATTCACGGTCGCGCTGGGCAGCGCCATCGGCCTGCTGGTGGGCGGCCGCCTGCCGGAGCGCATCCAGACCTCGGTCGTTACCGGGCTGGGCCTGGTCACGCTGGTGGTCGGCATCGACAACGCCCTGGGCACGGGCAACATCATCCTGCCGCTGCTCAGCATCGGAACCGGCGTGATCATCGGCGAGCTGCTCGACCTGGATGGCAAGCTGACCGCCTTCGGCGGCTGGCTCCAGGCCCGCTTCGCCGCCGTCAAAGCGGGCAGCACGCCGGAAGAAGGCGAGGGCGATGGCCGCTCGCGCTTCATCACCGGCTTCGTGACGGCCAGCCTGGTCTTTTGCATCGGCCCGCTGACCTTCCTCGGCTCGATCCAGGACGGCATGACCGGCGACTACCATCTGCTGGCGATCAAGAGCGTGCTGGACGGCTTCGCGTCGCTGGCCTTCGCCTCGGCGATGGGCATCGGCGTGGCCTTCAGCATCATCACGATCCTGGTCCTGCAAGGGGGGTTGGCCCTGCTGGGGGCGCTGGCGGGTAGCTTCATGAGCGAACCGATGATCACGGAGATGACCGCGACCGGCGGCCTGCTGCTGATCGGGCTGTCGCTGATCCTGCTCGATCTCAAGAAGCCGCGCATGGCGAACTTCCTGCCCGCGCTGGTCATCGCCCCGCTGATCGTGGCCGTGGCCGGACTGTTGGGAATTGCGATTTATCCGCTGTAGGCCGGGACAGTCCCCAGGCAAACAAAGAGGCCGCGGCGTTCTGAACGCCACGGCCTCTCTCGATTCCGGATGGGCAGCCGCCCTAGTCCTGGACGATCGCGTCGTTGGGGCAGGTCGCGATGCAGGTCGGGGAGGGGGCGTAGCCTTCGCACTGGACGCACACGTTGGGGTCGATGACGTAGGTGTCTTCGCCTTCGCTGATCGCGCCCACGGGGCATTCCGCCTCGCACGCCGCGCACATGATGCAGTCTTCCGTAATCCGAGGAGCAGGCATGATTTACCTCTGCGTGATTTCAAGTTCGGCCAAGATGGCCGGATCATAGCAAGCCCTGCCGGAGGGAGAAGGTGAGGAAAGTCACAAAGAACGCGGAAGAGTCTTCGCCGGGGCCGTCACAATGTCATATGGGCTGTTGGCTGTTGGCTTTTAGCCAAAAGCAAAAGCCTTCCCACCGCGCAATCAAGGCGGCGCGGGGCCTGGACCTTTCCACCCCGCCACATAGGGCTGCATCGGATTTGTTTTTAGCCAAGAGCCAACAGCCGCCTTTCTCATTTCTCCAGCGCGCCCGCGCCCGTCTCCGCCCGGCGGGCGCGCAGCAACTCGGCCAGCCGGTCCGCCCGGACCTCTTCCGGCTCGACCTCGGCCAGGGCCTCCGGCGCGCTGACCTGGATTCCGGCCAGCCCGCCCCGCACCTGGCTGAGGTGACTGCGCAGCTCGTGGCCGGAGTTGGTCAGCATGCGCAGGGCGCGCGAGTAGCGCCCCTCCAGCTCGGCTTCCAGGGCATCCAGGTGGTCCTGCACGCTGTTGAGGTAGGCGTCCAGGCGGTGCAGGTCGATCGAATGGGACGAGCGCAGCACGGTCTGGTAAACCAGCAGCAGGTAGGGCACGAACAGGCTGTAACTGAGCAGAACGACGTTCATCCGGAACAGTTCGGCCTGGATGCCGCTGCACAGGTCGTAGACGGCGTCCGGCACAACCGCCACGCCGAAGGGCATGGTCAGGGCCGGATCGAGGTATTTGCGCACCTCGCGGGCCTTGACGATTACCGCCCGCTCGATCTCACGCTTCAGGCGGCGCTGCTCGTTGGGACTCTCGGCCGCGTGGAACTGCTCCAGCAGGCTGGATGCCGCCCACTTGCTGTCGATGGGCAGCACCAGGTCGTTGGGCAGGCGCAGCCCAAACTCCACCACGCGGCTGCCCACCTGGAAATTGCGCTCCTGCCAAGCGGGCGGTAACTGGGCGAAAACGACTTCGAGGATGTTCTCCCCGGCCGCGCCGCGGGTCTGCGTCCCGGCGATCACGGCCTCCAGCCGCCGGATCGATTCCATCGTGGTCCGCTCGGTGTCCTGCCGGGCGCGCAGGTAGCCGCGCAGCTCGGTCAGGCCGGTCTGGACGCTATCGATCCGGGTGGTGAGGAGTTGGGCGTCCGAGCGGCGGGCCGTCTCCCCGGCCTGAAGCTCGATCAGGCTGGTTTGAAGTTGAACGAGGCGGGCTTCCAGGGCGCGGGTCTGCCCGGCCCGCAGGACGGCATACCCGGCCAGCGCCAGCCCGAAGACCAGCCCGACCAGCACAATCACGACCAGGGGATCCATACGGCACACTCCCAATGGCACGGTCAATAGCCAGGATTATACAGGTGTTCGACTCGCGAACAAATTACCGACCGCGCCCGGTACACGCGAATTGTGTAGGGGCGGGTCGCGAACCGCCCCCCCGGCACAACCGCCGGGCAGGTTGGCCCGCCAGCCCCGCGGGATCGGCCGGG
>CAZHMJ010000036.1:7587-24491 GCA_964533805.1 uncultured Anaerolineae bacterium
GCGTACCCCGACTACGACGGGGCGGGCGAGGATCGCGTCGTCTTCCGCCGCGACGCATCCATCCCGCTACACCGCTTGCCCCGGTAGGCTTGCGAGCCGCCGCGTTACGGGCCCCCCGGCCTTTCTCCCCGGGCGGTCGGCGAACCGCCTCTACGACGGCCCGAAACCGCCAGATATTCGATCGGGTCAGCAATGCCGAATCAAATTCCCAAGGCTCATCAGTCCGACGCTACAGACGGGCCATTCCCCTACGCATCGACGCTTTTTCTGGCCTCTTGGACTCTTGGCCTCTGGCCTCTTATAATGCAGGGGATCGTCCTACCCTGCCCTGGAGCACCACCCATGAGCCTGACCTGGGGCGAACGCTCGCCCGGCGAACCCATCCTGCGCCGCCTGCGCCTGCGCGACGCGCCCGCCGCCTATGCTCTGACCCAGGCAGTCGGCTGGGGACATTCCCTCGCCGACTGGGAGCGCCTGCTCGCCTGGGGCGGGCGCGGCTGCTTTTGCATCGAGCAAGACGGCGAACTGGTCGCCACCGCCACCAGCACCCCCTACGGCCGCGACCGGGCCTGGATCGGGATGGTGATCACCCACCCCGATCACCGCGGGCGCGGCTTCGGGCGGCGCGTCACCCAGGCCGTGGTCGATCACCTGCTCGATCGCGGGGTGGAGCGCATCCTGCTCGACGCCTCGGCGATGGGCCGCCCGCTGTATGAGAAGATGGGCTTCCGCGCCCTGTACAGCGTCGAGGTCTGGACCGGGCGGGCCAGCAGCTACCTCGGCCCGCGCGCCCGTCACCTGCGCCGGGAAGACCTCCCGGCGGTGATCGACCTGGACGCCGATATTTTCGGCGTCCAGCGCGAACGCCTGATCCGGCGGCTGGTGCAGGACTTCCCCGACACGGCCTGGGTTGATGATTTCGGCGGGCGGATCGAGGGCTTCCTGCTGGCCCATCCGCTGGGCAGCGGCCAGGTTCACCTGGGGCCGTGGATGCACCGCTCCCCCTGGGGGGCAGAAAAGCTGCTGCACACCGCGCTCAGCGTCCTGATCGGCCAGGAGGTGCGGCTGATGATCCCCGACCGCAATTCCCAGGCCACGGTCTTCACCCACCGCTGCAACCTGACCTACCAGCGCCACTGCACGCGCATGATCTACGGCAAGGCCGATCCGCCACCCGAAGTCACCAGCGAGCAGTACGCGATCCTGTCCTTCGCCACCGGCTAAGCTCGGCCCGGCAGGGGCGCCTCAGCCATGCCAGTCCCCCTATTTGTGAAAAACGCCACTAATGTACCTTTCATGTCTAATTAATGTCTAGCTTTAGATCACATTTTATTGTTAGGCCATTGACTGGGACATCCGCCAATCCAGGCGGGAAAACACACTTACCGTTTAAGGAGATTTTGTTCCATGCGTAAGCTGAGCTTCCTTCTTATTGCAGCCCTGTTGTTGGTATCCGCCCTGCCCGCGTTCGCCCAGGCCGGGGACATCGTCGATATCGCCGTGGCCGATGGGCGCTTCACGACCCTGGTCGCCGCCGTGCAGGCCGCCGGCCTGGTCGACACCCTCCAGGGCGAAGGCCCCTTCACCGTCTTCGCGCCGACCGACGACGCCTTCGCCGCCGCGCTGGGCGAACTCAATATCGACCCGGCCGCCCTGCTGGCCGATACCGAGCTGCTGACCAACATCCTGCTCTACCATGTCGTCGCGGGCAAGGCGATGGCCGCCGATGTCGTCGGCCTGGAGTCCGTGACGACCGTCCAGGGCAGCGACATCTCGATCAAGGTCGAGAACGGCAGCGTCTACCTGAATGACACCGTCCAGGTGATCATCACCGACATCGAGGCCAGCAACGGCGTGATCCATGTCATCGACAGCGTGCTGCTGCCGCCGGCCGCCGAAGAAGCCAACACCATCGTGGACATCGCCGTGGCCGATGGGCGCTTCACGACCCTGGTCGCCGCCGTGCAGGCCGCCGGCCTGGCCGAGACCCTGAGTGGTGAAGGCCCCTTCACCGTCTTCGCGCCGACCGATGACGCTTTCGCCGCGCTGCCGGAAGGCACGGTCGAGGCCCTCCTGGGCAACCTCCCGGCCCTGACCGACATCCTGCTCTACCACGTGGTCGCCGGTGAGGTCTACGCCGCCGATGTCGTGACCCTCGAATCCGCCACCACCGCGCTCGGCCTCGACGTGGCCATCCGGGTCGAGAATGGCAACGTGTTCATCAACGACGCGCAGGTGATCCTGACCGACATCCAGGCCAGCAACGGCGTGATCCATGTCGTGGACAGCGTCATCCTGCCCCCGGCCTATGCCCGCAACCTCAATACCAATAACCTGAACTTCCGCGTCGGCCCCGGCCTCGACCAGCAGATTCAGGGTTCGTTCGCCAGCGGCGCCATCGCCGAAGTCCTGGGCCGTGACGCCTCCAGCGAGTGGCTCAATATCAGCTATGACGGCATGACCGGGTGGGTGTTCGCCCCCCTGACCCGCCTGAGCGTGGACATCGTCTCCCTGCCCGTGATTGGCGAGGAAGCCGGGACCATCGTGGATATCGCGGCCGCCAACGCCGACTTCAGCACCCTGGTCGCCGCCGTGCAGGCCGCCGGGTTGGTGGACGCGCTGAATGGGGAAGGCCCCTACACGGTCTTCGCGCCGACCAACGAGGCCTTCGCCGCCGCGCTAGAGACACTGGGCATCAGCGCCGAGGACCTGCTGGCCGACACCGAGACCCTGACCAGCATCCTGCTCTACCATGTGGTCGAGGGCAAGGTGATGGCCGCGGATGTCGTCGGCCTGAGCAGTGCCCCCACCCTCCAGGGCGGCGAGATCAGCATCGCGGTCCGGGATGGCAGCGTCTTCCTGAACGACAACATCCAGGTCGTCGCGACCGACATCGAGGCCAGCAACGGCGTGATCCACGTCATCGACGGCGTGCTGCTGCCGCAGCAGTAAACCATCCGCTTGCGGAAAAACAACCGGCCGGGCAGAACCCGGCCGGTCTTTTTGTTGTTCCTGGGGGAAAGGTCAATCCGTCGTGAAGCCGTAGGTGATCTCCAGCGTCTCCCCGGAGGGCACGCTGACTTCCCAGCGCAGGACGTTGTTGCCCTGGCGAACCGGCTCGGCGCTGTACGTGTAATCGAACCCGTAGGTATTCCACTCGTCCAGCACGGTCAGATCGACCGCCTCGTCACCGTGGTTGGTGATCGCCAGGATCACTTCGTGCTGGTAGCGATCGTCGCGAGCGGTGCCGATCATCTCCACGCTCTCCGTGCGGCGGACGCGGACGTTGCTCAACCCGGCCACGGTCACGCTGCCTTCGCTGCCGACCGGCGTCCACTCGATCGGGTCCTCGCCGACGTACAGGCCGTCCTGGTAAGCCCGCACCGAGCCTTCCACGAAGGGCACCTCGGTGCTGTTGTTGACCTTGTAGATCACGTCCACCCGCTGGCCGACCCGCGCGTCCCAGACCAGCAGCCGGCGCGCGTCCAGATCGGACGCAGCCAGGTTCCAGCGCAGGGTTTCGCCCGGCTCAAGACTCTGCGTGCCGAGCGGGTACACGTAGGCGATCTCGACCGCGCCGCCGACGGTCGTCGCGGCCTGATCCTGCTCGCTGAAGTAACCGACGTTGGACTGGGTGATCGTCATGTTGGGCGTGTAGGAACTCCCGCCGGGCATGCCCGCCACCAGGCGCAGGTCGACCCCGTCCAGCGACAGGCCCGTCGAGAAGACGCGCGCCTCGAAGCCCATCCGCACCTGCTCCGGCGAGAGGATCGTCATGTCGTAGATCGGGCTCCAGCCCGCGCCGGTCGCCAGATAGTCCAGCACCACGGCCCGTTCGCCTTCGGTCGCGACCGGCTCCCACTGGACGGCGGGCCGTCCCTCGACGGTTTGCACCCGGTAGCCCGGCACGCGCGCCCCGCCCTCGGTGATCACCAACGAATCGATGATCGCCGAAGCGGGCAGCACGACCTGGGCGGCCAATCCCGCCGGGAGGGTGAACTCATCGTGCAGGTAAGCCAGATCGCCCAGGTACAGCGCGGCCCCATCCGGCTCGGACTCGAAGACCAGGGTGCCCTGGGCCAGCGCGGCAGGCGCGAAGGCCGAGAGCAGGATCACCACCGCCAGCAGTGAGAGCAGTCGAGAGCGTTTCATGGAAGTCTTCCTCCTGAAATTCAGACGCACGTCCTCATCCTAAAGCCACATGGCCCGCCATGCAATCCCCCGCTGGTGCCCCTACACGACAGCCGCATCATAGGCAGGAAACCGCGAAGCGTGCAAAGGATACCGATGACAGGTGCGCAGGAAAGCAAGATGACCGGAAACCTTCGTCGCGGAGAATGTGGAGGAAAAGCACGAAAATCCCTGCCTGCTTTCCTTTGCGTCCTCCGCGTCTCCGCGGTTCACCCGCTTTTTTCAGGGCTAGACCAGGCGGTAGCGCCCGCGCGCCAGGTTGACCACGTCCGCCAGCAGGCCGAACGCGGTCGTATCCGGGCTGCTGTCGCCCTCGATGATCGTCAGACCGGGCAGGGTGTCCGTCTCGAAGGTCACGGCGCTGCTGGTGCGGTAGACGTGGGCCAGCGGGTTGTCCAGGGGCAGCGGCACCGGCGCGACGCGGGCCTTGACCGTCTCGCCCTCGCGCCACGCCTCGCACAGCAGCTTGATCCGCCGCCCGTCCTGCACCGCGCCCTGCACCTGGTCAATCGTGATCCCGCCGATGCCCGTCCGGTCGACATCCGCCGGGCGCAGGTCGGCCCCCATGTGGACGTTGGCCAGCACCGCGATCTTGAGCGCGCTGTCCCAGCCGTCGACATCGTTGGAGGGGTCGGCCTCGGCCAGCCCGGCGGCCTGCATCTCCTTGAGCGCCACCTCGAACGGCGCGCCCTGCTCCAGCCGGGTCAGGATGCTGTTGGTGGTGCTGTTCAGGATGCCCCGGATGCGGTTGACGGTCGTGACGGGCAGGGCCTCGCGCCCGGTGGCGTGGACCGGCGCGCCGTCCATGACCGTGCTCTCGAAGAAGAAGCCGACGCCCTTCTCGGCGGCCAGCGCGCGTAGCTCGCGGTAGGCGAAAGCCAGCGGCCCCTTGTTAGCCGTGGCGACGTGCATCCCCCGCCCCAGGGCGATCCGCAGCGCGTCGATGGCGGGCTGGCCGGTCTTGGGGTTCATCCAGGTCGCCTCGACCACCAGATCGGCCGGCACCTGCTGGACGAAGCTCAACAGGTCACCACAGGCCGCGCCGCGATTCAGTTCGTCCAGGCCGCGCCGGGCGGCGTGGGCGTCCAGGGCCGCCGCCAGATCGATCCCGCGCGGATCGATGGCCGCGCCATGGCTGTTGGTGCTGATGCCGACCGTCTTGAGAGTCAGGCCGTACTCGGCCTGGAGCGCGTCCGTCTTGCGTAGAATCAGGCGGGCCAGCGCCCGGTTGACGTTGCCAAAGCCCAGCAGGGCGATTTTCAGTTCCATGATCGGGACTCCACAAAAAAGCCGCACAATGGCCGGGGATTGTACCGCCCCCAGCGCGACTCGCATACCGGGCGGCAAGAGACAAGAGGCAGAGAGGCAAGAAAAAGCATCGAGGCAGCAGGTGTCAAACGGAGCAGCCCTGACTCAGCACTCAAAACTTGGGACTCAACACTCCCCGCTAGGGAATCTGGAATCCCGCCTGGCGCAGGCGGCCGCGCAGCACGTGCTTCCACTCGCCCTCCTCGTCCAGCACGTCGAAGGGCACCCCGGCCAGATCGGACGGAATCTCGAAGTTGGGGAAGACCTCGTCGGAGGGCCGCAGCAGCACGAAAACATGCTCCCAGCCCAGGTAGCCGTAGAAGAAGCCCAGCTCCAGGATCACGTTCTGGCGCGCTCGGAACTGGAGCGCCCGCTCGCCCACCCCGCGCGGCGGATCGTACTGGCGGCGGGACGCGCCCCGGTCGTCGGCCGAGATCAGGATCACGGCGAAGCGCACGTCGCGGCTCCACGTCAGGAACTTCTGCAGGAGCGACTGCTGGGCGCTGGCCTGTTTGGAGAGCACGATCGGGGTGATGCCCAGCGACGTCAGATAGGCCTCGACCTCGTCGCGCAAGGCCAGGTCGTGACCGTGGACGATGAAGACCGAGTCGGGCGGCTTCTGGATCGCCTGGGGTGGGATGGCCTCCCCGCGCGCCTGGGCCGCCGCCATATCGGCGATCACGCGGATGTCCTCGGCGTCCATCCCGGCCATGCCCGGCGCCCCGGTCGCATAGGCGCGCAGCACGTCCGCCAGCCCGTCGATGATCGCCGCGACCTGGGCCTCGCCGCGCTGGTGGCTGGCGTCGATCCACGCGCGGCGGGCGATGGCTGCCGGAAGGCGCGGTACTTCCTCCAGCAGGACGGGGATGATCCAGTTCGCCTCGCCGCGCGCGGCGGCTTCCAGCTCGTACAGCACCCAATCCGAGGCCAGGCTGGCGTGCGAGACGAACACGATCATCCCGGCGGCGTTGCGCAAGGCCTGGGCGATGGCCTGCTGCCACGGCTCGCCCGGCAGGAGCATCGTATCCAGCCAGGTGCGGATGCCGCGCGCGGCCAGCCCTTCGGCGACCCGCTGCACGATCTCCACGTCCTGCCGGGAGTAGCTGATGAAAAAGGTGCCGTTGGCCATGCGGGAAGGCTCCTTGGAAAGCAGCGGTCGGCGATTGGCGGTCAGCCATCAGCCAAAGGCAAAAACAGTCAGGCAGCGTGTCGACAGGCTTGAGTTTCATTCCTTTGGTGTGCCGCTTGAGAGCAGCATCTCCTCGGAAAATAGCGGTCAGCGATTGGCGATCAGATACCGTCTTGAGGATGATTGCCAGGAAAATAATCCGGTCATCTCATTTGTCAAATCAGAGCATTGCGGCCGCTGGAACGCCCGCGACTCAAGTCGCAGGCTAGGGGCACAAAGTCCGCTGAAGCGGACTCAAAGACCCGAAGCGCCAGGCCAGGAGCCTGCTTCAGCAGGCTTTTTTGACTTTGTAGCCGGGGACTTGAGTCCTCGGCATGACCGCCGCGTCACTTGAATCACGATCATACCAATTACCAGATGAATTGTTTGGCTTTCATCATTCAACCACGACGAGCAAACCGGCGCAAAGATACAAACAATCAGCCCAAACAGAAAAAGGCGTCGCGGCTGGCGTGCCTGTTGTATTTTCTCCGGCCTCTGGCCTCGCTTTTCGCTTGCCGCTTCGACGCCTGGACGCTTTTCCTTGCCTCTTGTCTCCCGCCGGTTATATCATTGCCGCGTCGGCTGAACAATCATCTCCCTGAGAGGAGTATCCCCATGACCGATCCGCGCTGGCTCGAATGGGCCAACCGCATCCGATCCATCGCCCGCGCCGGGCTGACCTACACCGAAGGCCCCTTCGACCACGAGCGCTACGAGCAGTTGCAGACCATCGCCGCCGAGATGCTGGCCGCCGGAGGCGAGGGCGAATTCGCCCCGATCCACGACCTGCTCAAGAGCGAGATGGGCTACCTGACCCCCAAGGTGGACGTGCGCGGCGTGGTCTTCGACGCGGAGGGTCGGCTGCTGCTCGTCCAGGAGCACCAGGACAACGACCTGTGGACGCTGCCCGGCGGCTGGGCGGACATCTACGACTCGCCCTCGGAGGCCGTCCAACGCGAGATCCGCGAGGAAGCGGGCTACGAGACGCGCGCCGTCAAGCTGCTGGCCGTCTGGGACCGCGACCGGCACGGCCATCCCCCGCACCCGGATTACATCTACAAGCTGTTCTTCCGCTGCGAGATCACCGGCGAGGCCGCGCCCGAAGTCCGGGCCGGGAACCTGGAGACGGGCGGCGTGAGCTTCTTCGGCGAGCTTGAAATCCCGTCGCTGTCGCTCGGCCGGGTCATGCCTCACCAGATCACGCGCCTGTTCGAGCACTACCGCCATCCCGACTGGCCGACTGATTTCGACTGAAAGGCATCTCACCGCGGAGGACGCGGAGAACGCAGAGGAAAGGCTTTCTCTACAGCTTTTTACCTCTGCGTCCTCCGTGCCCTCTGTGGTGCGCCTTGTCTTTAGGGCAGGCGACCGGCCATCCAGGCGGGGAGCTTGCCGGCCTGGATCAAGGCCCGGATCAGGTTGGGCATGCTCTCGAACTGGCGCAGGCACAGGTCGTATTCTTCCTCGCTGATTTCGCCCAGCCGCCGGTAGGCGTAGGTCAGCAGCCCCTCGCGGCTGCACAGCAGGTCGCGTACCTTGTCGCAGGGGAAGACCTCGCACTGCGCGCAGCTTTCCAGGCCCTTTTCGCGGGCGCAGGGCCGTGCCTGGCACTGCGTATCCGCCAGCCGCCCGTCCGCCCGGCAGCCATCGCAGCGGACGTTCTCCGCCGTGTAGTGCTCGTGGCCGAGATACTTGCGCCAGCCCTCGACCAGCCGTTGACGCAGCGCGGCGTCGTCCGACTGCGCCGCGCACAGGCCGCAGTTGTAGCCGCAGTAGCCATTTCTGGTTTCCATAGCCCCCCGTCCTTCACAAACCCCCTGTCGTTGGCCTTGACAGGCCACCGCACATATGTTCTATGGACATTATAGGGGCGAATTGCGCGCGAAGTCAATCAGGGGGCCGGTGGTACCTCTCTCCACCCATTGACAAGCACCCCCAAGCGGGATTACTTTGAGGTAGTGTCGCCGGGCAGTCTCCACCGGGAGGGGAAACGAACGTGAAGCAATGGCGCGGTTTGGGTCTGATCCTGATCCTCGGCCTGGGGCTGCTGGCGGGCTGCCGGCTCGATCCACCGGTCATCCCCACCGTGGCCGTGCTGCCGTCGCTGACGCCCTCCCCCCGTCCGCGCCCGACCCTGCCGCCCACCTGGACGCCGACCGATACCCCGACCATCACGCCCAGCCCGACGCCCACGGCCACGGCCACGCCGACCAACACGCCCACCCCTACCGCGTCCGATACCTCGACCGCGACGGCCACGCCCACCGCCACCGACACCCCGCGCCCGACGAATACCCCGCGCCCCGTCATCCCGGCGCGCCAACCGGCCGGGTTCGAGGGCGGCGCGCCGCCCGGCGTGAGCGGGGTGGAAGCCCGCCTGTGGGCGCTGCCGGTCGTGCCGTCGCTCTCCGGCCGGGTGTGGCGCATCTTCGCCGCCGGGCGGGCGGCCGGCCAGCAAGCCAACGTCTTCGTCCGGGTCGGGGACTGTCACACAGCCACCGGGGCCTACCTGGAGCCGTTCGGCACGCCCGGCCGCTACGACCTGGGGCCGTATGGCGACCTGCAAGCCGTGATCAATTTCTACTCCGTCCCGCCCCGCGCGGGGGTGGATACCTCTTTCCACCAGACCAGCCTGGCCGCGTCCAGCGCCTTCAACGCGGCGGCCGTGCTCGACCCGATCTGGGCCAATCCCGCCTTCTGCCAGCCGGGGGAATCGCCCCTCCTGTGCGAGTACCGGGTCATGCGCCCGGCCGTCTCGGTGATCATGCTCGGCTCGGTGGACGTCCAGATTTACGACACATACACCTTCCAGGTGTCCATGACCCAGGTCGTCCAGGCCACGATCAACCAGGGGATCATCCCCGTACTGACCACCTTCCCGACCGGACCCAACTACCACGAGCCGACCGCGCTGGAGGTCAACGGCATCATCCTGGATATCGCCCAGCAGGAGCAGATTCCGGTGATCAACCTGTGGCGGGCGGCGCGCAGCCTGCCCGAAGGCGGCTTGCAAGAGGACGACTTCCACCTGACCGCGCGCGGCGACAACTTCCAGTCCTTCAGCGGCGACGAGCGCGTGTATGCCCAAACCCTGCGTAACCTGCTGACCCTGCTCACCCTGGACAGCCTGCGCCAGAACGTGCTGGGAGGATAAGCAGTCAGCGATCAGCTTTCAGCCATCAGCCAAAGACAAAAACTGCGGCCCGGCGCGTGCATCCGCCGGGCCGTTTCTTGCCTCCCTGCCTCTTGTCTCTGTTTTTCGCCTGCCGCCTGGGCGCTTTGACGCTCAATCCTTCTTTCCGGCGCGCAGCTCATCGATCTGCTGGCGCAGCAGGGCGATCTCCTGGGCCAGGGCCTTGTTCTGGTCGGCCAGCCGGGTCAGGACCGTGCTGACGTAGAGCAGGATCATCAGGAAGAAGGCCACGGCCACCACGAAGATCACCGTTGGCCGGAAGATTCCGGTCACGTCGGCGATCCAGTCCAACGGGGCCGGCCACAGGGTCAGCACGATCAGCACCACCCCGGTCACCAGCCACAGCAGGGAATATTCCTCGCGCAGCCGGCGGCGGCGCACCAGTTCCAGCACGCCCACCAGGATCAGCACGGTCACGATCAACCCGATCAGCGTTTGACGTTCCATAAGCCATCAGCGCCTTTGTAGGGACAGGGCACTGCCCCGTCCGCACTGCCCCGTCCGGCACACCCCATCGATAATCCCTACCGCCCCGGCAGGGAGGCATACAGCATATCGAGCGCGGCCATGTTAGCGACGGCGTCCTGGGGCGCATAGCGCGGCGGGCGGCCCAGCAGCAGCGCGTCGGCGAAGTCCTCCACCATGCGCTGGTACTGGTCGGCGGGCGGGATGACGATCTCGTCCGGCCGCCCATCCCGCCAGGTGCGGATCACGGCCTGCGCGTCCGGCTCCGGGGCAAAGCCCGGCTCGACCTCGATCCGGCCGTGGGTGCCGTGCAGGCTGTAGCGGTTGGTGTTCATGGCGCGGAAGCTGCAATCGAAGTGGCCCACCACCCCGGAGGGGAAGTCCAGCAGGCCGGTGAGCGTCTCGTCCACGCCGCTGGCCGCGCCGATCCGGGCGAAGGCCCGCGCCGCGACGGGTTCCTCGCCGGTCATCAGGCGCATCACGTTGACGCAGTAGCAACCCACGTCCATCAGCGCGCCCCCGGCCAACCCCTTGCTCAGGCGGATATTCGATTCGCGATCGATCGTGAAAGTAAAGGTCGAGGAAATGCAGCGCAGCTCCCCCAGGAATCCGGCGCGGAGCAGGTCCAGCACGGCTTCGGTCTGCGGGTGGAAGCGGTACATGAACGCCTCGGCGAAGAGCACCCCGCGCGCGGCGAAGGCATCGACCATCGTCTGAGCTTCGGCGGCGTCGGAAGCCAGCGGCTTCTCGCACAGGGTCGGCTTGCCCGCCTCGGCGCAGGCGATGCTCCACGCGGCGTGCTCGCTGTTGGGTAGCGGGTTGTAGATCGCGTCGATATTCGGGTCGGCAATCAATTCCTCGTAGGAGCCGTAGGCGGTCGGGATATCGTTGGCGGCGGCGAAGTCTTTGGCGCGCTGCGCGTCGCGGCTGGCGACGGCGGCCACCACCCCGTTGCGTGACTTGTGGATGGCCGGGATCACCCGCCCCCGGCCGATCTTGGCCGTGCTCAGAATCCCCCAGCGGATTGTGTCGGTCATGGGTTTGTCTCCTGTACAGAGCGAATAGTCGTCAAGAGATGGTGACTGGTTGGTCGTTGGTGGTTATTGCTCAAGGTATGAGATGGGGCGGAGCAGGTTCGGCTACAGTAGACTCACGAACTCTTCGACCGTCATGCCAGCCTGCCTGATAATGGCGCGCAGCGTCCCCCGCCGGATTTCGTGGTGATTGGGTACGGAGATCGTTGTCTTGGGAGCATCCCGGCGCAGGATGACATGTGATCCGGATTGATGCATGACGTAGAACCCGGCCTTTTCCAACGCCTGGGTGCATTCTCGCGCCGAAAGCAACGGCAGCTTGCTCACGCAGCCACCACCACGATCTGGTGGCTCATGCTGTCCGGCGGAATCGGATCGCCAGCAAGGGTCAAGGCCTCAATATAGGTTCGGATCGCGTCCGTGATGTTGGCGATCGCATCTTCTTTGCTTTCACCCTGGCTGATACAGCCCGGCAGACTAGGACACTCGGCAATCCAGTAGCCATCTTCATCGGCATAGAGAATGATCTGGCGCACTTTTCACCTCACGGGCCTGAACCATGCATACTATTCTAACGCATTCTGTCCCCTACCAGACGAACGTGCCTGCTCGTCAAGTCCGCCGCAGCGTATTGACATCCTGTGACTCGAAACGCGCCTCCCACCCTACCGCCGGCGAAGTTGCTCCAGTTTGAGCATGGCAGCCTGGTACTGGCGCTCCAGGTCGGCGGCCATGTCGCGCAGCAGGTCGCGTCCCTGCCGCCGGGCGAACTTCTCCTCCAGGGCCAGTTTCATCAGGTCGCCATGGAGGAGATTGGTGTGCTCCAGACGCAGGTCGGCCAACCGGTCGGCAAGTTGATCGTCGAGCCGCTGGAGGTCGCGCAGGCGCAGCACGCCCAGCGGCTCCTCCGGCGGGCGATCGGCGGGCCGGTCGGCCAATGCCTGGAGCGCGCCCAGGTCGCGCTGGGTATAGGCCTCGTTGATGCGCGCCATCAGATCGTTGCGGCGCTCGCGCTCGGATGGGTCGGTGGTCAGATCGGGATGGTAGCGCAGGGCCAGCGCCCGGTACAGCTTCTTGACCTGGACCTCGCGGCTGTCCGGGGCCTCGGCGCGCGGCTTAGGGACGGCCGTCGCCGGGGATTCCGGCGGCGGCTCGACCGGCGGGGGAACGTGCCAGGTCCGCCGGAACTGCTCCGCGACCGGCACGTAATCGGCCGGAGGTTGCCAGTAGGAGGGCATCGGGTTGTCGTCGCCCAGTTTGGACATGTTGGCCCCGTAGCGACGCGCGTCTTCCAGGTCGCGCACGGCGGCCTGGGCCGCCTCCAGCCGGACTTCGAGCGGGCCGATCTGCTTGCGGTAGCGACCCTCGAAATCGCTCAGGTCGCGGCGCAGGTCGATCAGTTCAGCCTCCAGCTCCAGCAAGGCCGCTTCCTTGCGGGCGATGGCCGCTTCCAGCGTGGCGATTTGTTGTTCAAGCCTATCGGTCATGATGTTTCACGGTTGGTGACGGGCTACTGGCGCGGCTGGCGGATCGCGTCCAGCACGAGGGCCAGCAGCACCTTGCTCATGTAATAGATCGAGCGCGCGGTCGTGATCGACGAGACGCCGCCGGCCCGCTCGTGCATGACGACCGGTAGTTCCTCCACGCGCAGCCCGCCGCGGTGCATCAGGACGCGAGCTTCCGGCTCCGGGTAATCGTGGGGGTATTCGGCCGCGCAGAAGTGGATCGCACGCCGGTTGGCGGCCAGGAAGCCGCTGGTTGGGTCGGTGACGGTTTCGCCGGTCAGGAGCCGGATCACCCCGGTCAGAAGTTGGATGCCGATCCGGCGCGCCAGCGTGCCCCGGTAACCGCCGGTGGCCAGGAAGCGCGAGCCGATGACCATGTCGGCCTGGCCGGCGTCCAGCGCCGCCAGCAGAGCGGCGATCGTCTCTGGCGGGTGCTGGAGGTCGCCGTCGATCCGGACCGCGCGCTCGTAACCCTGCCGGGCCGCGAACAGGAACCCGGTCTGGACGGCCGCGCCGATCCCGACGTTGAACGGCATGTTGAGCGTGATCGCTCCGGCCTGGCGGGCCAGCCGGCCGGTATCGTCCGTGCTGCCATCGTTGACCACGCACACGTCCGCGCCGGGCAGGCTGGCCAGGACGCGCGCCACGACGGCGGCGATGTTCGCCGCTTCGTTATAGGCGGGCACGATCACCAGCAAGCGCCGGGCGGAGGAAGCCCATGCCACGGCAGGTTCGACACGTTCAGCGGTTGGCGTTGCGCTCACGGATCACCGTATCGTAAAGGGCTTCGTAGGCATCGGCCACGAAACGCCAGGTGTAACGCTCCTCAACGAGTTGGCGACCGCCCTGCGCGATTTGAACGCGCAGGGTTGGCTCCTTGAGCAGGCGCACGATCAACCGGACGAAATCCTGCGGCTGCTCGGCCAGGATCACGTTGCGGCCCTGGGTCACGTCGATCCCGTCGCAACTCAGCGGGGTCGCAACGACGGCTTTTTGCATCGCCATCGCCTCCAGAATCTTGTTCTTGATCCCCGCCCCCAGCATCAACGGGCTGACGTAGAGCATGGCGTTCTCGAAGTACGGTCGCAGGTCGGGCACGCCCCCGACCACCTGGATGCCCGGCCCTTTGAGATCGCGAAGCTGCTGGGGGGGATTAGGCCCGACCAGGATCAACTCCGCCTGCGGCACCGCCTGGCGCACGCCGGGGAAAATCTCCCGGACCAGACGCAGCGCGGCATCCAGGTTGGGGCGGTAGCCGTAATTGCCGGTGAACAGCAACGAGGGCGTATCCGGCTCCTGGCCGGACGGCACGAAATATTCCAGATCGACTCCGTTGGGGATGACCTCGACCGGCAGATCGGGCTTCAACTGGCGTAGCATGTCGGCATCCCGCTGGGAGACAACCACCGTCCGCTGGAAGCCATCGAACATCCAGCGCTCGTAATTGCGGGACATCTTCAGTCTGAGACCGGACGCCAACCGGGCCGCCACCCCCCGCGCCTGGCCGAGCTGGCGCTCCAGATACAGGCTGTAGCTCTCGTAGGGCGCGATCAGATTGGGATAGCCGCGCACCAGCTCGCGGAACTCGTAGACATGGATTCCGCCAAAGAGATGGACGACATCGTAGATGCGGCGCTGGTGAAGCCGTTCCTCGATCGCTTTCCACATCTCCGGCGCCCAGCTCTGCGACTTACGCCGGGGGAAACGGCGATTTTCCATCAAAGCCCGGGAGAAGATGGCAAGTGGGGTGCGCGGAGTCTCCTTGAAAAGCACCACCTGCCGGAAGTAGCGCTCGTAGTTCGGGACGTCGGCGATGTCCTCCGGCTGCTGGTAAAAGGCCAGCAGGTCGATGTTATATCCCCGCCGGCAGAGCTGGCGCGCCAGATAATACGGAATCAGGCGGTCGCCGAGCTGAAGGGGGTAAGGCGGGCAGCGCGAGATCAGAAGGATATCAGGAGGGCTTGTAACGGTGACAACCATGATAGAAAGGTCTCAGTTATCAGCAGTCAGTCATCAGTAGTCAGGTATCAATCAAACCGGTGTACGATCTCACACCGGCATCACCTCAATACACCCGTTTTGCTCGCTTCCCTACCCCACACCCTGAAAAGGGAAGCCTATAACCCGGAGGTTGCGCCGGGGCGAGGCGAGCGTCAAACGGCGCGGGTGTTACCCGCCGGGCAGGAAGCGCTCCGGCATGGCGTTGAACTGCTCCTGGGCGCGCAGGTAGTCGCCGGGATTGCCGATGTCCAGCCAGTATTCGTCACAGCGATAGGCCATCACTTTTTGGCCATCGGCCAGGAGGCGCATCACCAGAGTCGGGAAGTCCAGCCGTTCCCCGCGCGTGATATACCCCAGCACTCGCGGATCGTAGATGTAGATGCCGGCGCTGATCGGAAAAGCCAGTTCCGGCTTCTCGCGATAGCCGGTCACCCCACCAGCGGCGTCCATCTCGATCACCCCCAGGTCGAGGCTGATCTTCTTGTCGAACACGCTGATGGTCAGGGCGTTGCCGTGGCTGCGATGGAAATTGAACAGGTCGGCGAAGTTGAGCGAGGTCAGCACGTCGCCGTTCATGACCAGGAAGGCCTCGTCCAGCCCGTCGATCAGGGCCAACGAACCGGCCGTGCCCAGGGGCTCCGGCTCCTTGACCTGGGAAAGACGCACGCCGGGCGGCAGGCCCGCCGTCAGGAAATAGGCCTGGATCAGCTCGGCCAGGTAGCCCACCGTCAGCACGATGTCGTCGAAGCCGTGATAGGCAAGCTGGCGCAGGATAACGTCCAGGATCGGCCGGTGGCCCAGGGGAACCAGCGGCTTGGGAAAGACGGTCGTATACGGGGCCAGGCGCGTGCCTTTGCCCCCGGCGAGGATGACGGCTTTCATCAGATGGTGTACCCCGGTCTGTAGTGGTCGAGATGGGCGGCGATCCAGTCGATCGTGCGCTGGAGGCCCTCCTCGAAGCCGATGCGCGGCGTCCAGCCCAACACGTCATGGGCACGGGTGCTGTCCGCCCACAGGCGCTGCACCTCGCTCTTGCCGGGGCGCAGGCGCTCCGCTTCGTCCGCCCGGAGCGTCACCGGCCGGCCCGTCAGGCGGATGATGGTCTCGGCCAGGTCGCCGATCGAAATCTCGAAATTGCTGCCCAGGTTGAACACCTTGCCCAGGGCCGCGTCACACTCCGCCGCGCGGAGGAACCCCTCGGCCGTGTTGAGGACGAAGGTGAAATCCCGCGTCGGGCTGAGCGCGCCCAGCCGGACTTCGTCCCCGGTCAGGGCCTGGGTGATGATCGTCGGGATCACCGCGCGGGCCGACTGGCGCGGACCGAAAATGTTGAAGGGCCGGACGGTGACCACCGGCAGGCTGAAGCTGGTGTAGAAGCTCTCGGCCACCTTGTCCGCGCCGATCTTGCTGGCGCTGTAGGGCGACTGGCCCTGGAGCGGGTGCTCCTCCGTGATAGGCACGAAGCGGGCCGTGCCGTAGGTCTCGCTGGTGGAGGTGTGCACGACGCGCGGGATGCCCAGGTCGCGGGCCGCCGCCATGACGTTGAAGGTGCCCATCACGTTGGTGTCGAAGACTTCGCGCGGGTTGCGGTAGGAATAGGGGATGGCAATCAGCGCGCCGAGGTGGAAGACCGCGCTCACGTCCCGGACCGCGCCGCGCACG
Organism: uncultured Anaerolineae bacterium; assembly: GCA_964533805.1. Lineage (GTDB taxonomy): Bacteria > Chloroflexota > Anaerolineae > Aggregatilineales > Ch27 > JARKOQ01. The sequence continues at coordinate 24,118 of CAZHMJ010000036.1, forward strand.
GCCTCCGGGTCACGCAGGTCACCCATCACGATCTCCAGCCCGGCCTGGACCTCGGCAGGCAGTTCACGCAGCATGCCGATCCGGTTTTCGGAATTGTAGCGCACGAAGCAGCGCACCGCGCAGCCGTGCTCCACCAGAGTCTCAACCAGGTGGCTGCCCACGAAGCCGCCCGCCCCGGTCACCAGCACTCGCTGTCCCCGCAAATCCATCGAATTTTTGCCTCGCCCACGGATGGATCAAACCGGCCTGATGTTAACGGGTCAGGGGCGGATTGTCCACTGCCAAAGCGGCCCGATCGCCGCCCACTGTCAAATCGAAGAAAGACAATCTCACCGCAGAGAACGCGGAGGACGCGGAGAAAAGGCAGGAACTGG
>CAZHMJ010000037.1:0-24409 GCA_964533805.1 uncultured Anaerolineae bacterium
GGTTGACGCCCAGTCCGATGAAGCTCAGGAAGGCCTCGTAGCGGATGTAGGTCGGGATGGTCAGCGTCTCGGCCACGATCAGCGGCCCCAGGATGTTGGGCAGCACGTGGCGGAACATGATTCCGCGTTCCTTGGAGCCAATCGAACGGGCCGCGATGACATACTCGCGCTGGCGGGCCGACAGGGCCTCGCCGCGCGTCAGACGGGCCAGGCCCACCCACGAGGTCAGGGCAATACCGATGAAGATGAACAGCATCCCGCCCATCGAGCGGTCGGCCATGTACAGCGCATAGCCGAGCGTCCCTTCCGAACTGGATTCGTTGAACGAGCCTCGGAAGTAGGCCATCATCAGGATGATGATCAGCAAGGTGGGGAAGGCGTAGAAGATGTCGACGATGCGCATGATGATGTTGTCGACGATCCCGCCAAAGTAGCCCGCGATCAGGCCCATCACCAGGCCGATGATCAGGGCCAGGATCGGCCCCACGAAAGCCACGGCCAGCGAGATGCGGGTGCCATAGATGATCCGGCTCAGGATGTCGCGCCCCAGGTCATCCGCGCCCAGGATGTAATCGTTGCTGACCGTGACATACCCGCCATCGGCTTTGGAGGTCATCACCGGGAACATGTCGATGACCCACTGCGGGGCGGCGTTGTTATCCGCCAGGACCTGCACTTCGTAGCTCTTGGGGGCCAGATGATCGGCGAAGATGGCGACGAGGACGAAGAAAATGATGATCACGATCCCCAGCACCGCCATGCGATTGCGGGCGAGCCGTTTGAGGCCATCCATCCACAGGCTGTCGCTCTTGGCGCGTTCTTCGGAAAGGGAAGCAATATCGGTTACGCTCATGGTTATCGATTATCCTGAGTGTGCTCGCTCGCCTAATCGAACTTGATCCGCGGATCGAGCCAGACGTAGACGACATCCACGATGATATTGGCCACGATGACCAGGAAGCCCAGCAGCAGGGTGGTGCCCATGATCACCGGATAGTCCCGGTTGGTGATACTGGTGACAAAAAACTTCCCCAGGCCCGGAATGCCGAACACCAGCTCGGCCACGAAGCTGCCGGTGATCAGGAAGGCGAACAACGGGCCGATCGTCGTCACCACGGGCAGCATCGCGTTCTTGAGGGCGTGCAGGCCAATCACCACGCGCTCGTGCAGGCCCTTGGCCCGCGCCGTGCGGATGTAGTCCTCGTTGAGCACCTGGAGCAGGCTGGCGCGCGTCAGCCGGGCGAGCCGGGCCGACTCGGCGAAGCCCAGCGCGAACGCCGGCATGATGACGTGCTCGATCCCGCCCCAACCGGTGGGCGGCAGCCATTTCAACTGGACGCCAAACACGTAGCGCAGCACCGGGCCGAGGACGATGACCGGGATCGATACCCCCACGATCGACACGCCCATGGCCAGGTAGTCCCACCGGGAATTACGGTTCAAGGCCGCGACGATCCCGGCCGGCACCCCGATCGCGATCGCCACCAGCAGCGCCCCGATCCCCAGGGTCGCCGAGACCGGAAGGGTGTCCTCGATGATGCTGTTCACGGTCTGGCTGACCGACTTGTACGAGGGGCCAAAGTTCATCCAACGGAAGGTGCGGTCAACCACCGGAATATAAATATTGATCAAATAGTCGTTGAGAACGGAGTTTTCCAGCTCGTTTTCGGTGACGCGGGGGATGGCGATATCGCCAATATAATGGATGTACTGCATCACCAGCGGTTCGTCCAGATTGTATTTGGCCTCGAGCTGGGCCAGGGTGCGCGGCGGCAGGCTTTTTTCCGTGGAAAAGGGCCCCCCCGGCACTGCCCGCATCACCACGAAGGTGAACAGTGATATCACGAACAGCACGAACAACATCTGGAGCAATCGCCGGGTGATAAAGGCACCCATAGAACACCTCATTGGCCTGGTGTTGGCGGCCTGACCAGGACGGCCATCCACCGGAGCGGAGAAGCAAAAAACGAAGATTGAATTTGGGGAGAGGGGGTAAGCCCCCTCTCCCCAACACGGGTCCTGCTAGGCGATTCGCCTAGGGACGAGCCTCGAGATCAATGTCCCACTTCTCGTAGTATTCCTGGCCGAAGTGCGAGTAGGTCCGGGTCACCCACGGCTGGGTCATGTCCAGCGCCGTGTAGAAGTAGACCGGGATTGTGGAAGCGCCGACGTTGGTCAGCAGGTACTCGGCCTCGGCATACAGATCGGTACGGGTCTGGAGATCGCTCTCGACCATGGCCTGCTCCAGCAGGGCGTCAAACCGGTCGGCGTCCTCGCCGCTCCAGTTGGTGCCCAGGTCGCGGACCGAGCTGTGGAAGACATCGTACAGGAAGTTGTGGGCGTCGTTGTAGTCACTGCACCAGGCATAGCGGAAGACCTGCGGCGCATCGTCGCTCTTGATGGTCTCCAGATAAACCGCCCATTCCTGGGTCTGGATTTCGACGTTGATCCCCAGCGCCTCGGTCCACATCTGCTGGACGGCCTGGGCGATGGCGGCATGCGCCTCGCTCTCGTTGTGGGCCAGGGTGATCGGCTCGAGTTGATCGAGGGTGATGCCACGCTCGTCCAGGTATTCCTGGAGCAGCGCGCGCGCGGCGTCATCGTCTTCGGTGATCGCGTACTGCGGATAATCTTCAGCCCGCGGCGCGGCCGTCAGGATATCCTGCCGGGAGAAGAAGTAGGCCGGGGTCTGGCCGCCCTTGGTCACGTTGTCGATCAGGGCCTGGCGGTCGATGGTCATCGACAGGGCGCGGCGAACGCGCGCGTCATCCAGCGGCGGTTTGGCGGTGTTGAAGGAGTAGGTGTACGTGCAGGCGCTTGGTCCGATGGACAGCTCTTCGCCCAGCACCGGGTCGGCCTTGATGCGGTCGATGTCCGACAGCGGCACGGCGCTGACGTCGGCAGTGCCGGCTTCAAAGTTCGCCAGGGCAGCGCTGGCTTCCAGAACCATCATCTGCACTTCGTCCAGCGCCGGGACCGGGATGTTGTCGGTGCCGGGCCAGAAGGGGTTCTTGATGATGGTGATGCTCTCGCCGTGGATCCATTCCTTCAGCGTGAACGGACCATAGCCCTGGAAGCTCTCTGGCTCGTACCAGAAGTCACCGAATTCCTCGATGACCCAGGCGGGCTGGGCATAGGCCTGCCACATGCCGAAGATGGCGGGCAGGAAGGCGGCCGGCTGGGTCGCCGTGATCTGGAGCGTGTAGGTATCCAGCACTTCCACGCCCAGCTCTTCGACCGGCATTTCGCCGTTGTAGACGGCGTCGCCATTGGCCACCCACATGGCCATGATGCCACCGTAGTAGCTGCCGAGCTGGCCGCCGATCGAGCGGCGGATGCCATAGGCGAAGTCTTCAGCGGTCACGTAACGGACATTGCCGTCCGCATCCAGGACCTGCTCGACCGCGTCGGTGTCCGGGTTGTACTTCACCCAGGGGACTTCCGGTATGATCGAGAAGGTGTAGACCAGACCGTCGTCGGACACAGTCCAGGTGGCCATGCCCGGCTCGGTTTCCAGGGAGATCTCATTGGTCCGGGTTAGGCCCGGGTTGGTTTCAATGAGCACCTGGATCGAGCTGGTGTCGGTCGCCAGGGAGGGGTCAAGGGTCGGGACGTCGGTCGTGCCGACCGCGTTGCCGGCATCGATCAGAATCTTGCGCTCGCCTTCCTGAGCGCCGACGACGCCAACCACGAGGACCAAAACAAGCAGCAAGGCAAGGAAGCGGCTGAATTGAAGGGTTCTCTTCACGGCCAAAAATCCTCCTATTTGGTGGGACTATGGGACTAATGGGGCACAAATTGAACGGTCCAACTATAGTCGTTATAACATAGATCGAACCCAATCACAATGAAAATGGGGGTTTATCAGGGGATTATCCGGGGTAATCCCCCCCGTCATCCCCGAAGAATTACCCCAGCGTTGCCCGCGGGACGGCCACCCCGACCCTGCCCGGCGGCCCGCCAATTGGGCCAATTTTCTCTCTTATCAAATGCTAATGATCACCCTACGCCGCCGCGCTAAACTGGTCGATTGGAGAGTCGCGGTAGACCATCTGATCGCTTATTCGGCTCTCGTGTTATGGAGGAGGCTCCTTCATGATCAATGTGAGAGACCTGACCAAATCCTACGGGCCGATTGAAGCCCTGCGCGGCGTGAGCTTCGAAGTGCAGTCGGGCGAGATCGTCGGCCTGCTCGGCCCCAACGGCGCGGGCAAATCGACCACCATCAAAATCCTGACGGGCTACCTGCATCCCGACAGCGGCACCGTCGAGGTGGACGGGCTGGACGTGCTGGCCCAGGCCAAACAGGTCCAGGCCCGGATCGGCTATCTGTCGGAAAACACGCCCCTCTACCCCAGCCTGTCGATCCAGGCCTACCTCAAGTTCATGGCCGACATGCGCGGCGTCCCAGAGGACCAGCAGCCGGCCCTGATCTCCGAGGCCATCGTCGCCACCGGCCTGACCGATTACCGCGCCCGGCTGATCAGCCAGCTCAGTAAAGGGCTGCGCCAGCGCGTCGGCCTGGCCCAGGCCATCCTGCACAAGCCGCGCCTGCTGATCCTGGACGAGCCGACGATCGGCCTCGACCCGACCCAGATCGTCGAGATTCGCGGCCTGATCAAGCGCCTGTCAGCCCACAGCACGATCCTGTTCTCGTCGCACATCCTGTCGGAAGTCGAGGCCCTGTGCGACCGGGTGGTGATCATCATCAACGGCCAGGTGCGGGCCGATGCCCGCCTGGACGAGCTGACCGCCTCGACCGACACCGTGCTCGTCCTGCAGGATGAAGCCGACGGCGTGGGCGAGCGGCTGGCCGCCCTGCAGGGCGTGACCCGCGTGGAGCCGTTCCGCGCCCAGGGGCGTTATGCCGCCTTCCGCGTGGTGAGCGAGTCCGACCTGGCCCCGGCCATCTACGAGACCGCCCGCCGCGAGGCCTGGGCCGTGCGCGAGCTGCGGCGCGACACGCCCACCCTGGAGACGATCTTCAACCAGCTCGCCACCACCGCCTGATCCTGCTTCGACTACTGCCGCACATACGCGTTTGATGGAGAAATCCGCCATGAAACAAGTTTTAGCCCTGGCGCGCAAGGAGCTGGACAGTTATTTCAGCTCCCCGATGGCGCTCATCTTTGTGGGTGTCTTTCTGGTCACGACCCTGTTCACCTTCTTCTGGGTGGACGGCTTCTTCGCCCGCGGGATCGCGGACGTGCGCTCGCTGTTCCGCTGGCTGCCAATCCTGATGATCTTCCTCGTCGCGGCGCTGACCATGCGCCAGTGGAGCGAGGAGCAGCAGGCCGGCACGCTGGAAATCCTGCTGACCATGCCCGTCAAACTGGCCCAGCTCGTGCTGGGCAAGTTCCTGGCCGTGCTGGCCCTGGTCGGCGTGGCCCTGGCCCTGACCCTGTTCCTGCCGATCACGGTCGGCCTGATCGGCAACCTGGATACCGGCCCGGTCATTGGCGGCTATCTGGCCGCCCTGTTGATGGCCGCGGCCTACATCGCCATCGGCCTGTTCGTGTCGTCCCGCACGGATAACCAGCTCGTGGCGCTGATCCTGACCGTGATCGTGTGCGGGCTGTTCCACCTGGTCGGGTCGTCGACCATCGTCGATCTGGTGCCCGCCGCGATCGGGGACCTCTTGCGCGCGATCGGGACGGGCAGCCGCTTCGAGAGCATCGAGCGCGGTGTGATCGACCTGCGCGACCTGCTGTACTACGTCTCGCTGACGGTCATCTTCCTGGGCCTCAACGTCCTCTCGCTGGACAGCAAGCGCTGGAGCATCGGGTCCAATACCGAGGCTTACCGCCGCAATGCGACCCTGACGATCGCCCTGATCGCGGTCAACCTCGTGGTCTTCAACGCCCTGATCTTCCCGGTCAATACCGTCCGCGCCGACCTGACCCAGGACGGCGAATACAGCCTCTCCCAGGCCACCCGCGACATCCTCCAGAACTTGCAGGAGCCGCTCCTGATCCGGGGCTACTTCAGCGAGGAGAACCATCCCTACCTGGCCCCGCTGATCCCCCGCATCGAGGACCTGCTGGAGGAATACCAGGTCGCGGCGGGCGATAACCTCCAGTTGGAGTTCCTGGACCCGATCGACGACCCGCAACTGGAAGCCGAGGCCAACCAGATTTACGGCATCCAGCCGTCGCCGCTCCAGGTCTCCGACCGCAGCGAGGTCTCGGTCCGCAACGTGTACTTCGACATCCTGATCCGCTACGGCGACCAGAACGTCGTGCTCAACTACAGCGACCTGATCGAAGTCAGCAGTTACGGCAACGACATCGAGGTGTCGCTGCGCAACCTGGAATACGACCTGACCAGCGCCATCCAGCGCGTGGTCTTTGGCTTCCAGAGCGTGGACGCGGTGCTGGCCTCGCTCGACGAGCCGGCCCACCTGACCCTGTACTACACCCCGTCGACCCTGCCCGCCTCGCTGGCCGAAGTCCCGACCACGATCCAGACCGTGGCCGACGACATCGCTGCCGGCTCCAACGGGCGCTTTGTCTTTCAGGCGGTGGACGTGGACGATCCCAACGACGACGTAACCAAGGAATCGCTCTACAACCAGTACCAGCTCCAGCCGATCGCGGCCAGCTTCTTCTCCACCGACACCTACTACCTGCACATGATCCTCGAAGCCGGGGGCAAGGTGCAAGCCATCTATCCCAGCGGGACCTTGAGCGAGGCGGACATCCGCGAGGCCATCGAATCGGGCCTTAAGCGCGCCTCGTCGGGCTTCCTGACCGTGGTCGGGCTGTGGACTCCCCCCTCGACCGCCCAGACGGACATGTTCGGCCAGCAGCTTCCTAACCTGGCCCAGTACACCCAGATTTCCCAACTGCTGGGCGAGAACTACGAAGTGCGGACGGTTGACCTGAGCAGCGGCCAGGTCGACGCGGACGTCGACGTGCTGATGGTCATCGCGCCCCAGAACCTGACCGACAAGGAACTCTACGCCATCGACCAGTATCTGATGCGCGGCGGGCGGGTCTTCCTGGCGGCGGGCAGTTACCAGTTCACGCTCGACCAGATGACCGGCAACCTGGGCCTGCAAGCCACCCAGGGCGGCCTTAAGGAGATGCTGGCCCACTACGGCATCACCGTGGGCGACGATCTGGTGATGGACGTCCAGAACGAGCCGTTCCCGGCCACCGTCCAGCGCAACCTGGGCGGCGCGGTCGTGAACGAAATCCAGGCCCTGGACTATCCCTTCTTCGTCGACGTGCGCGCCGACGGTATGGCGTCCGACAACCCGACGACCAGCAGCCTGCAAGCGATCACGCTCAACTGGGTCTCCCCCCTGACCGTGGACGAAACCCTGAACGCCGGGCGGACGGTCACGCCGCTGCTGCGCTCTACCGACCAGTCCTGGCTGACCACCAACACGAACATCCAGCCCAACACCAAGCTGTACCCGGAGTGGGGCTTCCCGGTGGGTAGCGAGCGTGGATCGCACCTGCTGGCCGTGGCTGTGCAGGGCAGCTTCGAGAGCTTCTTCAAGGGCCGCCAGTCGCCCTTCGAGACCGAACCCGCCGCCGAAGACGCAACCGCGGAGACGGACGCCGCCGCCGCTGAAGCGACTCCCACGCCCCCGACGACGACCGGCACGCTGGAGACATCCCCGGACAGCGCCCAGTTGATCGTGGTCGGCAGCAACGAGTTCCTGAACGACATCGTCTTCAGCCTGTCGAGCAGCCTGAGCGGCGAGCGTTACCTGAACTCGATCCAGTTTGTCCAGAACGCGGTGGACTGGTTCACCCAGGATTCGGCCCTGGCCGAGATCCGCACGCGGGGCACGACCGCCCGCCTGCTCAAGCCGCTTTCGGACCAGGAGCAGTCGTTCTGGGAAGCGCTCAACTACGTGCTGGCCCTGTTGGCTCTGGGAGCGCTGTACCTGATCTGGCGGATGCGCAAGCGCAGCGAGCAGCCAATGCCGCTCGTCCTGCCGGCGGGCGCTGCTGGCCCGACCCGGCCCGACTCCCTGCCTGAGCAGCCGGTGAAATCCTAAAGGGAGGATGCATTCATGAACAGGACAAACCGTATTCTCTCCGTGCTGCTGGCCGTTCAGCTCGTGCTGGCGCTGATCGTCTTCTTCCCGCGCCCGACTGCGGAAGTGGCCGAAAGCGGCCCGCTGCTGGCCGGGTTCGACACGAGCAGCGTTACCCGGCTGACCATCACCGACAACGAAGATCGCTCCGTCACGTTGGCTCAGGACGAATCCGGCGGCTGGGTGCTGCCTGACTACGACAACTACCCGGCCAAGGGCGCGAACGTGACCACCCTGCTCGCCCAGATCGCGGGCCTCCAGGCCGACCGGCTGATCGCCCGCAACGAATCGAGCCAGGCCCGCCTGGAAGTCATGGCGGACGATTGCCCGCGCCGGATCGTGCTCGAGGGGGGCGACCAGACCGATACCCTGTATGTGGGCTGCGGGGCCGGTTCCACCGCCGCGCACGCCCGCCTCAACGACGCGCCGGAAATCTACCTGACCAGCGGCCTGACGGCCTGGTCGGTCGCGGCCCAGGTCAACTCCTGGATCGACACGGCCTACTCAAGCGTCACCCAGGATGACGTGGTCGCCATCCATCTGGAGAACGCCAATGGCACGTTCGACCTGGCCCGCGGGGAAGACAACACGTGGACCTATGCCGGGCTGGCCGAGGGCGAGACGGTCGATCCGATCGCGCTCAGCAACCTGGCCCGCCAGGTCAGCACGGTGCGGATGGCCGCGCCGCTCAGCCGCACGGTCGATCCGGCCTGGGGCATGGACGCCCCGGCGGCGACAATCGTCCTGACCGTGCGCGAGATCGTCACCCCGGAGCCAACCGAGGAACCGACGGCCGCGCCCACCGCCGCCCCGACCCTGCAAGGCGACTCGAGCGTGATGTCGCCGCTGCTGCCGGGCGAGACGCCGACCAGCGAAGTCCCGGCCGAAATTCTCGCTCCCTCGCCCACGCCGGAGCCGGAGACGATTGAGCGCACGCTCACGCTCCAGATCGGCGCGGCCCTGGAGAACGGCAACTACGTGGTCAAGTCATCCGAGTCGGACTACTATGTCGAGGTGACGGCCTCCGTGGCGCAGAACTTCCTGAACGTCACGCACGACGGGCTGCTGATCCTGCCGGAGGAGATGACTCCGACGCCGACCCTGGAAGCCACGGCCACGCCCGAAGCGACCGCCACGCCGGCAGCCTCTCCGACGGCGGAACCGACGGATACGGCGGAACCGACCGCGACAACCGCGCCGACCGACACAGTGGAACCCACCGATGCGCCGACGGCGACGACGGCCCCAACTGAAGTCGAGCCGTCCCCCACGGCGGGCAGCTAACTACCCGCAGGCTGGCCGAGAAACGACACGCGCCGGGCAAAGGTTAGCCCGGCGCGTTTTACATCTCAGGCGGGTGTCTGTGGCTAGCCCACCGGCGCGTAGGTGCTGACGAGGCTATCCTCGGTGCCATACGGATTGCCGGCGACCCCGTCGGCCCCCGGTTCACTGTACCAGTCGGTTCCGTTGACCAGATAGCGAAACGCGAACGAGCGATCGGCCTCCAGGTCGAGCGTGACCTTGAAAGCCCCCTTGAGCTTTTTCATGGGCGTGGCGGTCTTGTCCCACTGATTGAAGTCGCCCACCAGGTGGGCCTTTTTGGCGGTGGCGGCGATCTCGTCCGGCAGGGTGAACGTCACCTGGCAGACCGTGCCCGTCTTGCTGAACTTCTTGGTCAGCATGGCTGTCCTCTCCTTATTTGGTACCCGCCCTTAACCTTATTCTAACCCCGGTTGCAATCATTGGTGACGACAGGGCCGGCGCGCTGCCGTTGCGGATGGTCAGGTTCGCGGTGTTCCGATGAAATGCCGGATAATGTAGATCGATCAACGCGAGCGTCGTGTTGACAGTGGGCAAACAGGCTATACGCTGTCAATGTGTGCTTTCTGGCTCATCGCAGGTCATCCTTTCAACCACTGGCGCACCACGCGTTTTGGACTGCCCTCCTGGCGTTCGATGCGCGCGATGCTCAACGACGTTCGCCGTTGGGATACACCGTGGATGTTGGCCTGTAGTCCCCAGGTGCTGCCCAAGCCGTCCGATTGGGATGACCATCATCACGTGACGGGTTATTGGTTTCTGGATGCCCAGCCGGACTGGCAACCGCCGGCGGAGTTGGTGCGTTTTCTGGAAAGCGGGCCGCCGCCGGTGTATGTGGGTTTTGGCAGTATGAGCGACAAAGACCCGGAACGCCTGACGCGCCTGGTTCTGCGCGCCCTGGAGATCAGCAAGCAGCGGGGCGTGCTGCTGACGGGGTGGGGCGCGGTCGCCCGTCTGAGCACCTCCGCCCGTGTGTGTTACGTGGACAATGTGCCCTCGGCGAACGAATCCGGGCGGAAAACGGCGTGGCCCGCGCCGTGGAGGTGATTGAGCGCCATGCGGCGGATTTCAGTCACCGATCATAAGGAAACTCCTGACCTGGCACGCTGCCCGTTCTCGAAACACGCTCCGGCAGACAACAGCGGGCCGGGCTGTCACCACGGACAGCCCGGCCCGGTTGATTCCCGTGGACGAAACGGGGTGCGATTTACGACTGGTTGGATGGACGCGCGCCGAGGGTGACGGTCAACTCCACCAGTTCGCCGTCGCGCAGGACTTCCAGAGACACCTGCTGCCCGACCTGCGCCCCGTCGATGAAGCTCAACAGGTCGTCGAAGGTCTTCACGGGCTGGCCGTCGATGCTCACAATCACGTCGCCGCCAATCCGCACCGACCGCCCTTCGATCTGCGTCTCGCGGCTGCCGCCCTGCACGCCGGCCTGATCGGCCGGACTATCGACCGTGACCGAGGCCACCAGCACACCCTGCTGGCCTTCCGGCAGCGTCATCGCCTCGCGCAGCGATTCGGTGAGCGTCCCGCCCGCGATCCCCAGCCAGGCATGCTCGTAGCGGCCGTTGCTGATCAGGCCTTCCACCACCCGCGCCACGGTATTCGAGGGCACGGCGAAGCCTACGCCGCTGTTCTGGCGGATGCTCGATTCGATGGCCGTGTTGAGGCCGATTACCTGACCCGCCAGGTTGAGCAGCGGGCCGCCGGAGTTGCCGGGGTTGATCGCCGCGTCGGTCTGGATGATGTTGGGGATGTTGAAGCTGCCGCCGTCGATCGTCGCCGCCTGCGATTCCAGCATCCGGCCCAGCGCGCTGACGATCCCGCTGGTCATGGTGCCTTCCAGACCGAAGGGATTCCCGATCGCGACGACCGATTGCCCGACCTGGAGAGCATCCGAGTCGCCCAGGGTCAGCGGCTTCAGGTCGAGGCCCGCCGGATCGATCTTGATCACGGCCAGGTCGCTGTCCGGGTCGCCGCCAATCAGGGTCGCTTCCCGCTGGGTGCCGTCCGCGAAGACGACGGTGATCTGGTCGGCCTCACCCGCCACGTGGTAGTTGGTCACGATATGGCCCGCGGTGTCATACACGAACCCCGATCCCTGGCCGTACACATATCGCTGCTGCTCGGAACCGCCGTTGGTCTGCGGCAGGTACGGCGTGAGATCATCGGGCAGATTGGGCAGGTTGGGCAGCTCTGGGAACTGGAATTCAAACGGCGATCCCTGGACCGTGGTCTGCCCGATCGGCTCGCGGACCTGGATGCTCACCACCGACGGGTTGGCCTCCGTGTAGAGCTGGGCGAGCTGGGTCTCCTGCTCGTTGAGGCTGTAGCCCGCCTGGGCTCCAGCCTGGCTGGCCGTCAGACCGGGCACACCCGCGCCCCACAGAGCCAGCAGTGCCACGGCCGCGATCAGCGCACCGGTTAACATCCAATTGAGTTTCTGACGCAAGGTGTACATGCTACCAATCCTCCTCAAACCAGAAATCGTGAAGCAGCCAGAACTTGGGTGCGCGCCAGAGGCGCCGGGGGGCCAGACACGCCATCAGATGGGGTTGGTGTGCGGGGTCCGAAAGACAACCAGCGCGCCCAGTCGCTGCTTAACTTTCGTCCAGGATGGTAATTCGGTGACATGAAACAGGGATGAAAATCGGTTAGGAAATCCCTTAGAAAACCCCTCGGCCAGCGCCGGGCGGAAAATACAGTACCCAGCGGAAAACGGCGGGGCGGGGCATGGCCGGATCGCGCCACACCCCGCCCCGTGCCGGTAATTTGGCTCCAGCGCCTAGCCGCCCCGCGTCTCCGTCATGGCTTTGTCCGAAGCCTTGGGCGGCGTCAGCAGGCTGCCCAGCCAGCCCTTGAGGCCCGAGTCCCGAGGCGCCTGCCCGGTCGAGCCGGCCGGGGACTCTGGGCCGGTCTGGGCCTGCAGCAGGCTGGTGAAGCGGTCGAGCAGATGGCCCAACGTGCCGCGCAGATCGCCGGTTGGGGCCGATTTCGAACCGGTCGCCTCGGGCCGGACCCGGATCGTCAGCGTCTGGCCCTGCCGCTCGACGTTCAGCAGCCAGTTCATGTTCAGGCCGGTGGCGTCCAGCAGCCCGGCCAGCGGATGATTCGCGTCGACCGGCTGGCCGTTGACTGCTGTGATCAGATCGTCCAGCGCCAGGCCGGCCCGCTCGGCCAGCGAACCAGGACGCACCTGCTCGACGAGCGCGCCGTCCGGGCCATCCTTGACGATGATCCCGACCGCCAGCCAGTCTTTGCCCGGATGGCTGGCGCCATTCTGCGCCAGGGCCGGTCCCGCGCCCAGCAAACCGATTCCCAGGCTGAGAATCGTCACGAAAGCGAACCCGAAGTGGAAGCTTTTTTTGCCGAACATCGCACCTTCTCCTTACATTACCTGTCCTGATTGAATGTAGAACGAGGCGGGCGATTGCCAGTCCGTCTGGCTGTCCGTCCAGACTATGATCTAGCACGCTGAGCTTAAAGCAGTCTGATAGCCAGATAAAATCCATGTAGGAGCTTCATTAGAAAATAGCGGTCCGAACCGGGGCAAAGGGTTGCAAAATCGGCCTGGGCCACGTAGGATTTGAACCGTACCGCCAACTGCCAGCGAGTGAAGCCCCGGATGACCCACCAACCTGTGATCCCCGTCCCCCTCGAACCCGGAACCACCCTGGCCCACTACCGGATCAACCGGCTGCTGGGCCGCGGCAGCGCCGCGGAGGTCTACCGGGCCAGCCACATTGAGACCGGCGAAGAATACGCCCTCAAGGCGCTCCACATCCGGGCCAGCGACCAGACCCTGGCCCGCCGCCGCTTCGAGCGGGAGATGGCGGTCGTGGCTCGCCTGGACCATCCGGGTATCTGTCGTGTCCACGATTTCGGCTGTGTCAGCCCTGGGTCGTATTACATCGTGATGGACCTGATCGAGGGCACCAGCCTGCGCGACGTGCTCTCCGAGCGGCGGGATGGCCTGCCGCTGCCCAAGGCGCTGGACATCTTCCAGCAGGTCGTGGAGGCCGTCAATTACGCCCATACCCAGGGCGTGATCCACCAGGATGTGCGCCCGTCGAACATCCTGCTGGCCAACGGGGTGCGCCCGATCCTGGTCGATTTCGGGATCGTCCGGATGCTCGACCAGGATGACGTGACCACCGCCGAATTCAGTCCACGCGCGCCGCTGTACATGTCTCCCGAACAGGCCGCCGGGCGCGAGATCACGCCCCGCGCGGACATCTACGCGCTGGGCATCCTGCTCTACGAGATGACAACCGGGGACGTGCCCTTCAAGGGAGGCAGCGCGGCGCGCGTCCTGGTGCAGCACCTCCAGGCCTCGCCCCGCCCGCCCAGCGAGCTGAAGGGCGACCTCGACACCCGCGTGGAAGCGGTGATCCTCAAGGCGCTCTCCAAAGAGCCGCACGAGCGCTACGGCTCGCCCCTGGCCATGCTGGACGACCTGACCGACGAGCAGCAGGCCGACAACTACGATACCATCACCCTGACTCGCGGCGAGGCGCGCGCCTTCCGGGACGAACTGAAGGCCGCCCAGGCCCAGTACCAGCAGCAGGCCGCCCCGCCGCCGGAGCAGGCCGTATCCCCCACGCCGCCCGCCCCCGACCGGCGGCTGCTCCTGATCGGCGGCGCGGTGCTGGTGATCGCCCTGATCGTGGTCGCGCTCGTGCTCCTGCTTCAAGGGGCGGGCTAGGCCCGCGCATCCGGCCCCACCCAAAAAGAAACCCTCCGGCACACGGGACGGCCGGAGGGTTTTTGAGTCGGGTTCGAAGCGACCCCAGGACTGGCGCGCCGCCTAGAACGGCGGCGGGTCGTCGATGAAGAGCGCCCACCACAGCCGCCAGTTCTCCATGATCGGCTCCTGCTCGGCCAGCAGCGCGGAGGCGGGCGTGGCCGGGGTGGGTTGGGGCGTGGCGATCGGGACGCCGGCCGGGACCGGCACGACCAGCACCTCGCCGGGCCGGACCATCTTGCCATCGGAGCGCGCCCAGGATTCGACGTACTCATCGCCGCGGACGTAATCCAGCTCCACCCGCAGGTCGGCCAGTTGGGCCTCAAGGGTGGCGATCTCCGCCCGGAGCGAGGTCAGGCGCGCCTGGGCGACCTGCCCGGCGGCGATCCGGTTGCTGAAGTTGATCGCCAGCAGCAGGCCAATCGCCAGGATCGAGGCGAACACGATCTGGAGGCTGGAAAGCTGGCGGCTGCCGTTCGCGGCGCGGTCCGCGGCGCGATCAGGAGAGGGGTCCGGGTTGCTCATGCGGCCTATGATAGCCGATCCGGGGCGTGGGGGAAAGCGGGGCTTTTGGCTCACAAACAAAGGCGGTGGAGGGCGTTCGCCCGCGCCAAAACAAAACACCCGGCGGGGCCGGGTGCTGGTGCCGAAGGTGGGATTTGAACCCACACTCCCTAGTGGGAACTACGCCCTGAACGTAGCGCGTCTGCCAGTTCCGCCACTTCGGCAACTATGAGACAAATTTTAGTCGGGCCGGGGTGGAATGTCAAGATCGGTTTGAGGCCGGGAGGCAGAACTCGGCGAAACGGAATAGCCCAGGGGCGGGCTGGCGGCGGCGGGGCGCGCGCCTATAATCAACCCGGCAGGTTCATGTTGGCGGCGAGCGAATGGGGGGAGTGCCCATGCGACTGACCGCGTGGAGCCGGACCGGGTTGGCCGTGCTGGCGGCGGGATTCATCGGGTTGTTCCTGTGGGTGGCCGTGGCGCGGATCGGCTACCCGTACGAGTTGGAATGGATGGAAGGCGCGATGGTCGATCACACCGCGCGCCTGCTCGGCGGTCAGCCGATCTACGCCGCCCCCGCGCTGGACTTCGTGCCCTTCCCCTACCCGCCGGTGTATCACTACGCCGGGGCGCTGGTCGCCCTGGTCCTCGGCCCCGGCTTCACGGCGCTGCGGCTGGTCAGCCTGCTGGCGACGCTGGGCACGCTGGCCCTGATCGGGCTGTTCGTCCGGTTTGAAGGCGGGCACCCGGCCTGGGGGCTGGTCGCGGCGGGCCTCTTCGCGGGGACGTTCGCGCTCAGCGGCGGCTGGTTCGACGTCGGCCGGGTCGACGCGCTGATGCTCTTCCTGGTGCTGGCGGCGCTGTACGCAGCCCGCGCGGCGACCACCTGGCGCGGCGAGAGCCTGGCCGGGCTGCTGGCGGCGCTGGCCGTCTTCACCAAGCAGCCCGCCCTGATCACCCTGCTGCCCGCGCTGATCCTGGCCCCGGGCTGGCTGGGCTGGCGGCGCGCGGCGCGGCTGTGGGGCGTCTTCCTCGCCGCGTGCGCGGGCCTGTTCCTGGGGCTGAACGCCCTGCACGGCGGCTGGTTCAAGCACTACACGCTCGATCTCGTCAGCCAGCATACGATCATCCCGGACATGCTGACCGGCTTCTGGACGGGCGATCTGCTGGCCCACGTCCCGGTGCTGCTCCTGCTGGCGTTCGGCGCGCTGATCCTGCCCCCCCTGACGGACTCGCGGCTCGGCTGGGTCTTTTATTTCGCGCTGCTGGGCAGCCTGATCGGCGGCTCGTGGTCGGGGCGGATGAACTGGGGCAGCGTGCTCAACATGCTACTGCCGGTCCACGCCGGGCTGGCGATCCTGACCGGGCTGGCCCTGGCCGGGCTGGATCGCCTGGCGCGGGAGAAGGGCGGGCGCGTCCCGATCCTGCTCGGGCTGGCCGGGCTGGCCCTGGCCGGGCAGATGGCCGGGCTGGTCTACCGCCCGGCGGAGTACATCCCCGACGCGGCGGCCCACGCCGCCGGGGCAGCCTACGCCCGGACCGTCGCCGGGCTGGACGGGCCGGTGTGGACGGTCTGCCACGGACACGTGGCCGGGCAGACCCCGCGCGCGCACGGCATGGCGATGATCGACTTCCTCATGCACGACCCGGTGGGCGTGACCGCGGCCTACAAAGAGGCCGTCGCGGCCGCGATCCAGGCCCAGACCTTCGGGGCCATCCTGGTCGACGCGGAGGGGATTTGCTGGCCGGACCAGGTGATCGCCCTGGACGGCTTCTACGCGCCGCTGGAAGCAGGTTCCATCACCCTCCAGCCGCGCGAGTACGCCGGCTTCCAGCTCCCCCCGGAAGTGATTTACGTGCCGGAACCTCACCCCGGCGTGACCGCTTCGCGGTGACGCTGCCTCTCCATAAAATGGCGAGGGGCTTCAGCCGGCCGTTTGATTCCCCCTCTCCACGCGTGGCGAGGGCCGGGGTGAGGTGGCAATCCAACGCCCAATCCGCCGCGCCAGAATCGAACACCCTCGATGACACCCACCCCACCATCCCCCTTTTATCCGCGAAAATCTGTGTTCCATCCGTGCTATCCGTGCCCTATTCGCTTTTCCGCCCATTTGTTCGCATTCTGGCTATAATAGAGGGCACACTGACCGGACCGTCACGAGAGGGTGCCCGATGACCCCGACGCCAACCGAACGCGCCGCAGCACTGCGCGAGCAGATCAACTACCACAACTACCGCTACTTCGTCCTCAACGACCCGCAGATCAGCGACCCCGAATACGACGCCCTGCTGGCCGAGTTGGAGCAGATCGAGGCCGCGCACCCCGAACTCATCACGCCCGATTCGCCCACCCTGCGTGCCGGGTCCGACCTCCAGCCGGAGTTCCGCAAGGTGCGCCATCCGGGCCTGATCGGCAGCCTGTCCAAAGCCTTCACCGAGGACGAAATCCGCGCCTGGCGGGAGCGGATCGGCAAGCTCCTGCCGCCCGGCTACGCCCTGGATTACACCCTGGAACCCAAGCTGGACGGCCTGTCGGTCGTGCTGACCTACGAGGGTGGCCTGCTGACCCTGGGCGCGACGCGCGGCGACGGCATCACCGGCGACGACGTGACCCCCAACGTGCGGACCATCCCCAGCGTGCCGCTGCGCATCCCGGTCGATCCGGCCGGGCCGCGGCCCCCGGCCCGGCTGGTCGTGCGCGGGGAAGCCTTCTACCCCCTGGCGGACTTCGCCCGGCTCAACGCCGCCCAGCGCGCCGCCGGGTTGCCGGAGTTCATCAACCCGCGCAACGCGGCCAGCGGCGCGCTCAAGAATAAAGACCCGCGCGAGACGGCCCGCCGCCCGCTCAAGGTGTTCGTGTACAGCATCATCGACGCCGAAGGCGATCTGCCCCATACCCAGTGGGAGCAGTTGCAGTTGCTCAAGACGCTCGGCTTCCTGGAGCCGGAGATGGCCCGCTTCGACGACCTCGAGGCTCTGATCGCGGCCATTCCCGGTTGGCAGGCCCGCCGCGCGGCGCTCGACTACGAGATCGACGGGATGGTGATCAAGGTCAACGACCTGCGCCTGTGGGAAGAACTGGGCGTGGTAGGCAACAAGAACCCGCGCGCCGCGATCGCCTACAAGTTCCCGGCGGAGGAAGCCACCACCAAGCTGCTGGACGTCAAGTTCAGCATCGGGCGGACGGGCGTGCTCAAGCCGGGGGCGGTGCTGGAGCCGGTTTTCGTCGGCGGCACGACCATCACCAACGTCATGCTGCACAACTTCGACCAGATCGCGGAGAAGGACATCCGCATCGGCGACACCGTGATCGTCAAGCGCGCCGGGGACGTGATCCCGTACATCGAAGGCTCCGTGCCGGAGGAGCGCGACGGCTCCGAGCGCCCGGTCGAAGTCCCCACGGTGTGCCCGTTCTCCGGCGACCCGGTGATCCGGCCGGAGGGCATGGTCGATTACTTCTGCGCGAATCCGTACTGCCCGGAGCGCGTCTTCCGCAGCCTGGAGTTCTTCGCCAGCAAGGGCGCGCTGGACATCGAAGGGCTGGGCACGCAAACCCTCAAGCAGCTCATGGATGCCGGGCTGGTCCGCGACGAGGCGGACCTCTTCCGCCTGACGCTGGACGATCTGCTGCCGCTGGAGCGCTTCGCCCAGAAGAAGGCCGAGAACCTGCTGGCCGGGATCGCCGCCGCCAGGGAGCGCCCGTTGGGCCGCGTGATCACGGCCCTGGGGATCGAAGGGGTGGGCGAGATCATGGCCGGGACGCTGGCCGATCACTTTGGCAGCGTCGAGGCCCTGGCCCGCGCCACGGTCGACGACCTGCTCCAGATCGAGGGGGTGGGGCCGACCATCGCGGAGGGGATCGTGGCCTGGTTCCAGGACGAATTCCACCGCACGCTGATCGGCAAGCTGCGCGCCGCCGGGGTGCGGATGGAATCCGCGCAGGGCGCGCCGGTGGCCGTGGGCGATTCCCTGGCCGGCAAGACCTTCGTCCTGACCGGCACGCTGCCGACCATGAGCCGCGAGGAAGCCTCGGCCCTGATCAAGGCCCACGGCGGCAAGGTGGCCGGATCGGTCAGCAAGAAGACGGACTATGTCCTGGCCGGGGAGAACGCGGGCAGCAAGCTCACCAAGGCCGAGGAACTCGGCGTTCCCGTGATCGACGAGGCGAGGCTGAGGGAGATGATCGGTTTGACCTGACCACCAACCATGCACTAATCACCAACCACTATCCTGCAGAACCTCACACCAAGGACAAACAAGCATGTCTCCATCGAATGATATGACGTGGCTGGATTGGCTGATGGCGGCGCTGACCGCCATGCTGCTGCTGACGCTCCAGGTTTTGGCCTGACCAAAAACCAGCAACCAAACACCAGAAACCATGCACCACCACCGCAACGAAAAGGAATCATCATGAACACCGTTACGCCTGAGCACGTCAGTCTGTCCTCGGCCCGGCTGGGCCGCATCCGGCCGGTTGTGGAGCGAGCGATCGACGAGGGGCGATTCGCCGGGGTGATCACCCTGGTCGCCCGGCGTGGGGAGGTCGCGCACTTCGAATGCATGGGCCAGATGGACCGCGAAGCCGGGAAGGCCATGCAGCCGGATGCCCTGTTTCGCATCTACTCGATGACCAAGCCGGTCACCAGCCTGGCCCTGCTGATGCTCTACGAAGAGGGCAAAGTACGGCTCAGCGACCCGGTGTCGCGCTTCATCCCGGCCTTCAAGGACCTGAAGGTGTACGATCACCCGCTGGCGGGCGGGGTAGCGCTGGCCCCCCTCCAGCGCGAGGTCACCGCCTACGATTTGCTCACCCACACGGCCGGGTTCACCTACGGCAGCGACCAGCATCCCGTCGAAGCGATGTACGATGCGGTCGATATCCAGAACAAGGGCCGCAGCCTGGCGGAGTTCGTCGCCGAGCTGGTCAAGCTGCCGCTGATGTTCCAGCCGGGGATGGGCTGGCGCTACAGCGTGGCGACCGACGTGGTCGGGCACCTGGTGGAACTGGTTTCCGGCATGACGCTGGACGCATTCTTCCAGGAACGGATCTTCAAACCGCTGGGCATGGCCGATACCGGATTCAGTGTCCCGCCGGACAAACTGGATCGCCTGACGACACTGTACGAATACCGCCCGGACGGCGCCCTGACGCCGATCGACACGCCCCACGAGAGCGAGTTCATCCGGCCCAAGTTGTTCTCCGGCGCCAGCGGGTTAGTGTCCACCGCGGCGGACACCCTGCGCTTCTGCCAGATGATGCTCAACGGCGGCGTCCTGGAGGGCGTCCGGCTGGTCAGCCGCAAGACGGTCGAGCTAATGACCACCAACCATCTGCCGCCCGATCTGCTGCCGTATGGCGTGGGCACGCCCAAGCTCGGCCAGGGATTCGGGCTGGGCGTCAGCGTCATCATGGACCTGGCGCAGTATCGCGGCATCGGCTCGGTGGGGGCGTACGATTGGAGCGGCATGGCGAATACGTCCTTCTGGATCGACCCGAAAGAAGCCTTGATCGGGCTCCTGATGACCCAATCGACGCCCTACGGGCACTCGCCGCTGAACGATGATTTCCGGGTGCTGGTCTACCAGGCGATCGACGATTGACGGCCTGCCGACGCCAGGATTGCGGAAAAACCTGGAAATCCGTTGTGAGTGAACGAAATCAATCGCATGGATTGTCGTCGCCGGGGTCGCGGATTGATGCACCTTAAAAAATAATCCGGCAATTGAATCGATCCGGCTGCGGTAGGGGCGACCGGCCGGTTGCCCAATAGGCGTCAAGTTAGAGCCAATCGGCTTTCGCGGCGGGTCGAGATTCGGCCGCGCGACACCCGAACCATCCATGCAATCATTTTCGATGAATCACTGTCTTGTGGGTTTGATGCGACTGCCCTGGACGAGAGTGCTATAATTCGCCCCAGCATGGGCAGGTTATGTTGAAGGGGAGCACAGGCCGTGGACGAGCAAATGTACGGGCCGCCGGTAGACCAGTTGTTGAGCCTTGGGGAGGAGATGGGTGGCTGGGAATTCGAGTCCTGGCTGGACTACCCGGCCCGCTTTGGCCTGACCGCCGAGCACATCCCCGACCTGATCCGGATCGTGAGCGACCCGGCGCTGACCATCGAGGCCGAGGCGCTGGACGAAGACGATCCGCGTCTGTGGGCCTCGCTGCACGCCTGGCGGGCGCTGGGCCAGCTCCGCGCGGAGGCGGCAATCGAGCCGCTGCTGGCGCTGTTCACGACTCTGGAGGACTGGGACGACGTCTTCGAGGAGCTGCCGATCGTCTTTGGCCTGATCGGCCCGGTGGCGATCCCGGCCCTGAGCGAGGCGCTGCGTGACGCGCGCGATATCGATTTTCCGGCCATCAGCTATGCAAGCTGCCTGCGCCAGATCGGCCAGATGAATCCGGCTGCCCGCGACGAAATCGTGAGTCTCTTTGGCGATTTCCTGGCAGAGGCCGCCAACAACCACCCCACGCTCAACGCGTTCATCATCTCCGACCTGATCGATCTGAAGGCGGTAGAGGTCGCGCCCGTGATAGAGCAGGCCTTCGCCGCCGATCACGTCGACTGGTCGATCGCGGGCGATTGGGAGGATGTCCAGATCGCGCTGGGGCTGCTGGAGGCGCGAATCACGCCCAAGCCCAATTATCAGATTTCCAATCTGCTGCCGGGACTGATCAATCTGGATGCGGCCTCGCCTTTTAGCCGGCAGCGGCGGGCAGAAAGCAAGCGCAAAGCCAAGCGCAAACAGGCCAAAGCCTCCCGCAAGAAGAACCGCAAGAAGCGCCGCTGAGGGCCGGACATCGTCGGGATCGGTGCGTGGGATACGCCGGCAAACGTTTGCGGAGGGCGGCAACTGGTTTCTAGTAAGGAAATTAGTACCGAATTGATGGCTAAATGGGCATTTTGCCTGCGTATAATTGGGCAAGTCATGGTAAAATCGGCTCAAGGGTTTGAAATTGCGCCCCTTAAAGTGATACTGGTCAAAGGAGCTCAAAGTGGCTGTCGAATTCTACGACATCAAGTATAAGAAGAAGGTCATGATCGACGAGAAGAAGATCGTCAAGGTCACGTTCACCACCAAGAACGGTGGGCTGCGCTACGGCATCCGTGGCACGACCGACGATGGCCGTCCCCTGACCAAGTTCGTCAACAAGGCGACCTGGGACAAGATGAAGGTTCCCGAGGCCAAGTAAGTTCAGGCCTGGTTCACCGCAAACCCCATAGCACCCACGACGACAGGTCCGTGATCCCCACGGGCCTGTTCTTTTTTCAGGGCCAGGAGACCGATTCTTGCTTATGGCCGAACGCAGAGCTGATCATGGCGCTGGCAGTGTCCAGGCGGCCAACGTCGAAGCAAAAGCGCAAATCAAGCGCGAATCACGCTGCCGGTCTGGGTCGCCAGACGGCACGCGAGAGGGATGAGAATCAGGCCCGCTGACACGTTGCCTGGCTGTTTCTGCTTTTAGCTGACCGCTGACTGCTTGTATCTTGGCCGAAGCGACGCCAGACAGTCGTCAGGCCAAAGCCAATCGCGCTGGCGCAGCGGCCACGCCGAGGACTCAAGTCCTCGGCTACGGACACGAGTCCGCTGATGAACCTTTACAAAATAATCCGGCAATCCCGTTGACCGTGATCTGAAGACGGCGGCCGCCATGCCCTGATCACGACCGGTCGGATGACCGGGCTTGCATACAGTTCAAGACGGTATCTGAGTACTGACCGCTGTTATCCGAGGAAAGCTGCCTTTCACGAGTTGCGATCGGACGGCTCCTGACGCATGATCACGGTACGCGCTGGCCCGCCCCTCCCGGTTCCCTCGCCTTTCTCCGGCGGCCCGGCCCCGTGTGGTTCCGATTCTGCTCCAAAGGACAGACGATGAAATCCTCTGTACGTTCCTACCGCTGGATGGTTGTAGGCATCTTTTTCGCTTTCATGCTGCTCCACCAGTCCGACAAATTGTTGATCAGCCCGCTGACCACGTCGATCATGGAGGAATTTCAGATCGACCGGACCCAGATGGGCGCGGTGCAGACCGGGGCGCTGATCGTGGGCGCGGTGCTCTACCCGCTGTGGGGCTACCTGTACGACCGGTACGCCCGCGCCAAGCTGCTGGCCCTGGCCTCGGCCATCTGGGGGGTGACCACCTGGCTGGGCGCGATCGCCCCCACCTATGGCACCTTTCTGGCCGCCCGCGCCTCGACCGGCATCGACGACTCCAGCTATCCCGGCCTGTACAGCCTGATCTCGGACTACTTCGGCCCCAACGTGCGCGGCAAAATCTACGGCATCCTCCAGCTCAGCCAGCCGCTGGGCTACATGGTCGGGCTGGTGCTGGCGACGATGCTCGGCCCCGTGATCGGCTGGCGCAACGTGTTCATCATCACCGGCACGCTGGGCCTGGTGCTGGCCGTGGCGATCTTCCTGGGCGTCAAGGAGGTCCCGCGCGGCAAGGCTGAGCCGGAGCTGGCCGACCTGGCCGAGATCGGCGTCTACCGCTTCGACTGGCGGACGGCCCGGGGTCTGCTCAAGCGCCGGACGCTGATCCCGCTCTTTCTGCAAGGCTTCTTCGGTGTCTTCCCCTGGACGGTGATCTCGTTCTGGTTCTTCAACTACCTGGAAACGGAGCGCAACTACACCTCCGACCAGGTGCTGATGACGATGGGCATCGCGGTCCTGGTGCTGGCGGCAGGCTATTTCGTGGGGGGCATGCTGGGGGACTACCTGTTCCAGCGCACCCGGCGCGGCCGCATGATCGTGTCCCTGGTCGGAGTCATCAGCGGGGCGTTGTTCCTCTTTTTGACCCTCAGCGTCCCTCTGGAGAATACCGGCCTGTTCCTGATTCTGCTGTGCCTGACGGCCGTGTTCATCCCCTTCGCCTCCCCCAACGTGATCTCGACCGTGTACGACATCACGCCGCCGGAAGTGCGCAGCACGGCCCTGGCGGTGCAGTACTTCATCGAGAACGCCGGGGCAGCCCTGGCCCCGCTCATGGCCGGAGCCATCGCGGATCGGTCCTCGCTGGGGGCCGCCATCCTGCTGATTTGCACGCTCGCCTGGGCGATCAGCGCGGTCTTCGTGCTCATCGCGGCGATCATCGCCCCGCGTGACATCGAGTCCCTGCGCCAGACCATGCGGGAGCGGGCGGCGGAAGCGCAGGCCCTTGGCGGAGCCGCCGGTCCGGCTGACCGGTAGCAATTCGGAGCAGCCGGGGCCAGAAAGCAAAACGGGGCGTTCACATTTTCTGGGATGAACGCCCCGCACTCTTCTAAAACTATACTCCCAAGAACTCTATTCTAAGAACTATTTTCCTCACTAGTCCTGAAGGGTTCTTGTGGAGCAGGACCAAAACCCCGATCCCGTTTCACATTGTACACCCATTTTTTCGACCAGAACCAAACCTTCATCATGTCTTACGCTTCACAATATTGGGTGTATCGTACTCCAATTGTTGAGTGCGAGTCACTGGCCGATTTGCATCAAATCGCTTGGGCGGTTGCGCAACTATTCACAACGAGCCAGGAAAAAAAGGAGGGACGCCAGCGGGGGAAACCGGCATCCCTCCAGAGGAAGGATCAGGTCCGCACGGTCCGCAGGTCGGCGCGGGTTTCCGGCTTGCGATTGCGCCACAGGCTGTAAACCAGGGCCGCGATCACCACGCCAATCATGACCAGGGCTGTCCCCGCGACCAGCGGGGTGGCGCTCTGTTTGATCACGATCCCGGCGATGGCCCAGATCGTGGTCAGGGCGTAGGCGATGTTGCCGCGCCCGCGGATGACC
>CAZHMJ010000038.1:0-18031 GCA_964533805.1 uncultured Anaerolineae bacterium
ATGAATCGGGGGTCGGACGGTCGTCGGAGATTGAAAATCCCCGACTCAGAACAGGAAGTCCTCCGGACTGAACCGCCGTTTTTTAGTCCGGAGGACTTATTCTCCAGAGTCGTGGATTTCAATCCGCGACCCGGGCGGCGCTGAATCCGGGCGATCCATTTCGGTGAGTCATACGGATTGGTACGGATCAGGCGCGATTGGTAAAGCCAGCCCCGTTTTGGATGGGAGCGGATGGGTCTATCGTAGCGGCGTCGCCTGCGACGACGGAGTCTCTTTTCAGGCGCCCTCGCCAGTCGGGCAAGCCCATCCTCCGCCGCGACGGGACGGCAGGGCGGGCTGCGCCGCTACGGAAACGCGCCTGGGCGATGCGCGCGTGTTATCATCGAGGTATCCCTCTCGTGCACCGACGTTGGATCAGGAGCAGACCATGAACTCAGCCGAGCGTGTGGCCCGCCGTCTGAAGGGCGAGCCGGTTGACCGCATCCCCAACTTCAACATTTTCATGCAATTCGCGGCCCATTACATCGGCCAGCCGTTGTCGCGCTACTACCTGGATTACCGCGTGCTGGCCGAGGCGAATTTCGCCGTCCAGCGCGACTTCCGGCTCGATCTCTTGCAGGCTATCTCCGACCCGTACCGCGAGACGGCCGACCTGGGCGCGCCGATCCGCTTCCCGGAGGACGGCCTGCCCGTGCGCGAAGGTTCCCTGCTGAATGGCACGGAGGACATCGGCGCGCTGCGGGTGCCCGACCCCGGCAGCGGGCGGCGCATGAGCGACCGGATCGCGGCCGTACGGCTGATGAAAGAGCGCTCCGGCGGGGAGATTCCGGTGATGGGCTGGGTGGAGGGCGCGCTGGCCCAGGCGGCGGACCTGTACGGCTTCAGCGAGGTGCTGCTGGCCCCCTTCGACCGGGCGGATTGGCTGGGCGACCTGCTGGAGTTCTGCTGCCAGGTGGAGATCGCCTTCGCCCAGGCCCAGATCGCGGCCGGGGCGGACATCATCGGGCTGGGGGACGCCATCGCCTCGCAGGTTTCGAAGGATATGTACGAGCAGTACGCGCTGCCCTACGAGCAGCGCATCTTCGCCGCCGTGCGGGAGGCGGGCGCGCTGGCCCGCCTGCACATCTGCGGCAACACCACCCACCTGCTGCCCCTGATGGCCCAGTCCGGCGCGGACATCATCGACATCGACTGGATGGTGGACATGGGCCGGGCGGCGGAGGCGTTCGGCTCGAAGATCGCCGTGGCGGGCAACCAGGACCCGGTGGCGGTGATGCTCAACGGGACGCCGGACCTGGTGCGGGCGAAGGTGGCCGGGTGCATGGCCCAGGGCGGGCCGCGCTGCATCAGCACCGCCGGCTGCGAGATTCCCGACGGCACGCCGCCCGCCAACCTGCTCGCCCAGGCCGAAGTGCTGGCCGGGGCGGGTTGAGGTCCGGGTCGGACACGTTTCAACTCAACACGGATAACACGGATTGACACAGATTCATGCTTTTGATCTGTGTCAATCCTTCCAATCCGTGCAATCTGTGTTGAATTGGATCGTATCGAACGCTCACCCGCCGGTCGCGGCGCGGATCAACTCCAGCGCCCGGTCGACGCTGTAGGCGGTGATCTCGTGCCCGGCGTCGCGCACCAGGGCGTAATCCACCGCGAAGCCGCGCGCCTGGAGATCGGCGATCACCGGCTCGTTGAGGCTGTACAGCCCGTCGTTTTCCCCGTAGGTCAGTACGTAAGGCAGGTCATAGCGGGTCGGATCGCCCGCGTCGTAATCCGGCGCCCCGGCGGTGACCACGCCCGCCAGGTCGTAAGGATGGTAGATCGAGTAGCGGTAGGCGAACGTCCCGCCCTGTGAGAAGCCATACAGCACCACCGCGCCGGGATTGACCGGGTAACTGGCTCGGATTTCGGTCAGGATGTCGGTCAGCGGACCGAGCGGGCCGTTGCCGGGATTGGGCTGGTATTCTCCAAAGGTCGGCGCGACGAGCAGGATGCCGGCCGGCTGGGTGCGCGCCGCCAGGGCGAGCATGCTGTCACCTGCCCCGCCGTAGCCGTGAAAGGCGACCAGGACCGGCCAGCCGGCGGCGGGCGGCTCGCCTTCCGGCGCGATCACGTACACCTGGGTTGCGGCGATGGTCCGCGCGCTGCCCTTCCAGCCTTCGATCGCCAGTGCCAGCCGCCAGCCGTCGAACGCGCCGCTTTGCACAAACCAGACTCCCAGCACGGCCAGCGCGCCCAGCGCCACGATCAGGGCCAGGAGAGTCAGGGTCTGGCGGGTGGAGCGCGACTTGCGAGGGCGGGAGGCGCGCGCGTTCTGGACGGCGCGCTTTTTGTCTTGCAGCGCCGCCAGGGCCTGGGGGATGGGCAGGTTGGTCACGCTGGCGGCCAGGCTGGCGAAGGCCTGATCCTGGGTCAGGGCCGGGTTGGCCTCCAGGGCGCGACGCAACTCCTTGAGGGCGCTGGCGTCGTCGCTGCTGACGTGGGCATCCATCGCCCGGCTGACGTGATGGCTGGCCCGGCGCTCGTCCGCGGCCGAGATCGGCCGCAGCGGCACGGTCGAGCGATCCTCGGCCGGTGCGCTGGCCTCCACGGGCGGCGCGGACGCTTTCCCGGCCGGGCGGCGGCTGGCCTGCTGCTGGATGAAGCGCCCGGCCTGGAGCGCCAGGTCGCGCAGGGCGGGGTCGGGATCGTTGCGGTATGTGTGGGCCAGGGCGGGCAGGGCGCGCGGGTCGGCGCTGCGCCCCAGGGCGACGATCGCCTGGCGGCGCTGCCCGGCATCCGCGCTCTGAAGCCGCTTGAGCAAGTCGTCCATTAGGCCTCCCTTCAATAAACTGGCGCCATTCAGGGCGGGCTGAGCGTCCCTATCATGATAGTGGTTTCGCCGTTCACGGCCAGCGGGACATTGTCGCCGTACCAGTAAACCGCCACGCCGACCTGATGCTCGCCCGGCGGGTGGCCGGGGGGCAGAGCGAGCGTGTGCCGGTCGAAATGCAGATCGCCCTCCACCCAACTGGTCGTAGGCTCGCCGCCGGGAGGGCCGTCGTGCTGGGCGACCACGTCGCCGCCCGAATCCACCAGGAAGACCCCCACCGAATAGTCCAGCGGCGGCGGCTCAAGCGCCGACCACCACAGGTCGATGTGGACGGTTGCGCCCGACCCGGCCGTCGCCGGCAGGCGCGCGCCGTGCAGGGCGAACAGGTCGCCGAAGACGGCGGCGGCTTCGCCGGTCGGGACGCGCTCGAACAGGATGGCCTCGATCGTCGTGTCGGCGGGGAAGGCGGCGGCGTAGGCCGCGCCGGTTGGCGTCTCCTGGGTGATCACGCGCCGGAAGCCGGAGTCCGCGCCGTCCAGGTAGGGCAGGACCTGGGGCGCGCTCAGCCAGTTGACGACCCATACCCGGTCGTGGGCCTCCAGCACAGCCTGCACGTGGGGCAGGACCGGCTCCGGGTTGCCGGTGTGGTCGACCCAGGCCAGGGTGCGGATGAGGGGCGCTTCGGGGCCGAGGGCGCGCGCCAGCTCGTAGCCCGTCGCGTCGTCGTCCCAGCCCATCTCCAGGATCACCGGGTCGCCGGGCGTGTACTGCGTGGCCAGGGCCGCGGCGGCGAGGTCGCTCGCCATGTGGGGCTGGATCAGGGGCGGCGCGGCCAGGAACAGCCCGATCAGGGCGGCGGCCAGGATTCCGCGCGCCGGGCGCTCCAGGCGGGCCAATCCCGCCCCGGCCAGGACGGCCAGCGGCGGCGTCAGGAAGGCGACCGTCCGGTTGGCGAGCAGGCCCGTGACCAGGTTGCCCAGGATCATCAGGCCCAGCAGCCCGGCCCCGCCCAACAGGAGGTACAGTCGCCCGGCGCGGCGCGGCGATTGGACCGCCGCCCCG
This sequence comes from uncultured Anaerolineae bacterium, assembly GCA_964533805.1. GTDB lineage: Bacteria > Chloroflexota > Anaerolineae > Aggregatilineales > Ch27 > JARKOQ01. The sequence goes on from CAZHMJ010000038.1 coordinate 3,875, forward strand.
CCGCCCAGGAGCGCCAGCCCTCCGGCCAGGGCGAGCTGCCCCCCGGCCAGGACGCCGCCCAGCGCCACCAGATCGGCGGGTGTGGTGGCGTAGGTGCCCGGCGCAGCGCTGACGCCGCGCGTGACGTTCTCGATTCCCTGATAGACCAGGATGACGTAGGCCCACGGCAGGTAGAGCAGGCCCGCGCCGATCCAGCCCGCCAGCAGACGGGTCTTGTCGCGCAGGGGGGCGCGCCAGATCAGCAGGCCGAAGATCACCTGCGTCCCGATGACCAGGACGCCGGAATATTCCGTGTACAGCACGGCGGCGGCGCTGAGGGCGTACAGGCCGATCCGGGCCGCCGTCGGGCGGCGCAGGGCGCGCACGAAGAGCAGGGCGGAGAGCGCCGCCAGCAGGATCAGCAGGCCGTAGTGGCGCACGACCTGGGTGTAATACACGGCCAGCGGCAGCGCGGCGAAGATCAGCGCGCCGGACGCGCCCGCCCACCGTCCGAAGGAATCGCGCCCCAGGCGGTAGGTGAGGGCGGTCGCCAGGACGCCGCACAGGGCCGAGAGCAGGCGCAGGGCCAGGCGCGAATCGCCCGCGACGGCCCGCCACACGCCCAGCAGCAGGAAGTACAGCGGTGGGTGGCGGTCGGCGGCGAGCTGATCCAGCACGGCGGCGGGGGTATGCCCGGCCGTGATCCACAGGCTCCAGCCCTCGTCCGTCCACAGCGGCCAGCCGTCGCTGTGGATCACGCGCGCGGCCGTCGCCAGCAGCAGGATCGCGGCGATCAGCAGCAGCCAGCGCGGCGAGTGCTGAGTTTTGAGTTGTAAGTGCTCAGTAAATGCCTGCATCTCCCACCTATGACACCAACCACCCAAAACCAATAACCAACCGCCGCCTTCTATTTCATCACGCCCGCGCCGAATTGTCCACCTGTCCGATCCGAGGGGAAGCGGAATGGGGCACGTTAAGTGACCGAAATCAACAACGCGAATGTAAGGGGCGGGGAGTTGTAGCGGCGCGGCCAGCCTCGCCGCCGTCCCTGTGCGGCGGAGGGGCGTGCCTGGCGACTGGGGGCACGTGGACATCGACTCCGTCGTCGCGGGCGACGCCGCTACGAAGACAAATGGGTTGGATGGGGACGGTCGCGGATTGAAAATCCCCGACTCAGGACAAGAAGTCCTCCGGACTAAAGACGATTGCCCAGTCCGGAGGACTTGTTATTTGGAGTCGTGGACTTCAATCCGCGACCAAACGCGGCTTTTGCTTTTGCCGCTTTGCCGCTTGCCGCCTGGGCGCTTCTTATCCCTAGAACATGCCCACGATCCGGCCCGTCTCCAAATTGAGGTCGATGTTCATGAAGGCCGGGGCGGTCGCCAGGCCGGGCATGGTGCTCATCTCGCCCAACAGCGGGTAGATGAAGCCCGCGCCGACGCTGGCCCGCACCTCGCGCACCGGTACGGTGAAGCCCTTCGGCGCGCCCTTGAGGGCCGGGTCGTGACTCAGGCTCAGGTGAGTCTTGGCCATGCAGATCGGCAGGTTGCCGAAGCCGGCCTTCTCGTAGGCCGCGATCTGCTGTTCGGCCAGCGGCTCGTAGCGCACGCCGTCCGCGCCGTAGATTGTTTTCGCGATGTGTTCGATCTTGCGCTTGATCGGCCAGTCCAGCGGGTAGAGGAACTGGAAGTTGCCGGGCTGCTCGCAGGCGGCGACCACGGCTTCCGCCAGGGCTTTCGCGCCCCGGCCGCCGTCGGCCCAGTGAGTCGTCTTGACCGCGGCGAACGCGCCTTGCCCCTCGGCGTACTTGCGCACCACTTCCATCTCGGCGTCGGTGTCGGTCGCGAAGCCGTTGACGGCCACCACGACCGGGATACCGAAGCGCAGCGCGTTGCGGATGTGGACGCCCAGGTTCTCCAGGCCCTTCTCCAACAGGGGCAGGTTTTCCTCGGTGTAGGCCTTGTCCAGTGGCGCGCCGGGCGTGACCTTGGGGCCGCCGCCGTGCATCTTGAGGGCGCGCACCGTGGCGACCAGCACGACCGCGTTGGGGATCAGGCCGCTGTAGCGGCACTTGATGTCGAAGAACTTCTCCATGCCGATGTCCGCGCCGAACCCGCTCTCCGTGACCACGTATTCGCACAGCTTGAGCGCGATCTGGTCGGCCAGGATCGAGGAGTTGCCGTGGGCGATGTTGGCGAACGGCCCGGCGTGGACAAAGGCCGGCTGGCCTTCCAACGTCTGCATCAGGTTGGGCATGATCGCGTCCTTGAGCAGGACGGTCACCGCCCCGGCGACGCCCAGGTCTTCCAGCGTGACCGGGATGCCCTGCTTGTTGAGACCGAACACGACTCGCCCGACTCGCTCGCGCAGGTCCTTGAGGCCGGTCGTCAGGGCCAGGATCGCCATCAGCTCGCTGGCGACGGTGATATCCACGCCGGTCTTGCGCGGGAAGATCGGGCTGGGTGAGCCGTCGGCCAGGTCGTCGTCGTTGAAGCCGATCTGAATCTGGCGCATGCTGCGGTCGCACACGTCCACGACCCGGTTCCAGGTGATTGTGGCCGGGTCGATGTCCAGCCGCTTGAGACCGCGCTTGGCCAGCCCGTCGTCGGACTGGCGGCTCTCGTGGTACATCCGGGTGTCGATCGCGGCGGCGACCAGGTTGTGAGCGATTGAGATGGCGTGGATGTCGCCCGTGAGGTGCAGGTTGAAGTCCTCCATCGGGACGATCTGGCTGTAGCCGCCCCCGGCCGCGCCGCCCTTGATGTTGAAGGTGGGACCCATGCTGGGCTGGCGGATGCAGGCCATGACGGTTTTGCCCAGTTCCGTGCCGAGCGCCTGGACCAGTCCAACGGTCGTGGTGGTTTTGCCTTCGCCCAGCGGGGTGGGCGTGATGGCCGTCACGTCGATGTATTTGCCTTGCGGGCGGTCGGCCAGGCGCTTGAGCACGTCGAGGTGGACTTTGGCCTTGTACTTGCCGTACAGGTCCAGATCATCTTCCGTCAAACCGAGCTTTGCGGCAATTTCAATAATCGGGCGCAACTGTGCGGCCTGGGCGATGTCAATATCACTGGGCACACTCATCGGTCTTAACTCCCTGTCTAACTTGAAGCAGGTGCAATCGGCCGGGGCTGGACGGGGGACTTCATGACTTGCCAGATTTCCGCCCCGCAAAGATGATGCTAGTCATCTAGCATAGAGGAGATTAGTCGAATTACACAAGTGCGGGTCGTCAGTCCTCCGGCGTGATTTCTGCCTGTTTTAGGGGCGGAAGTCGGGGTACAATCGCTCCGGTCGGCAGCTTTCTGGAAAAGATCACAGGCTCCCTATGGACGTCCAATCCTACACGTTCACAGTCGGCGATCTGGCGTGCACGGTCCTGTATGAAGGCGCGGTTGCCTACCGGGCCAGGGCGTTTTTCGCCAACGCGCCGGAAGACGAGCTGGCCGCGCATGCCTTGCCGGAGCGGCTCCCGACGCCCCACAACTGTCTGGTGGTCATGACCGGCGGGCAGCGCGTGCTGATCGATACCGGCCCCGGCCCGAACGCCCGGCCGGAGGCCGGCTGGGTGCTCCAGGCTCTGACCCAGGCCGGGATCGCGCCGGAGTCGATCACCCAGGTGATGCTGACTCACAGCCATCCCGATCACACCGGCGGCCTGTTCGACGCGCGCGGCCATCTGGCCTTTCCCAATGCCCGGCTGGTGGTGACCGCTGCCGAGTGGGCGCACTGGCGCGGCGCGTCCAAGGAGACGATGCGCGCCCTGCTCGACCTGATGCGCCGCCGCTTCGACCAGGTCGACGCGCCGGCCGAGATCGCGCCGGGAGTCCGGCTGCTGCCCGCGGCGGGTCACACGCCGGGCCTGGTGATGGTCGAGATCGGCGGCGGGATGGACCGGCTGGTGTGCACCTCGGACGTCATCGCCCATCCCCTGCACCTCGTTCACCCGGAGTGGGCCATCGCGTCCGACTGGGACGCGGCGCGCGCCCTGGCCACCCGGCGCGACCTGCTGGCCCGGGCCGTCGCCGGAGACTAGCTGCTGCTCGGTTATCATTTCCCCTTTCCGGGGCTGGGACGCGCCCGCGCCTGCGCGGCGACGACCTGCTGGGAGCCGGCCGTGCGTGAGCCGGCGTTGCCCATCGCGTAGCCCGCAGGGGACGAGGTCGGATTGATGCAGCGAGTCCTCTTGATTTTCATGCTGATCCTGGCCGCGCTGGCCGCCCTGCTGGAACTGACCGGGATCGCGCCCGGCGCGGGCGTGCTGGCGATTCCTTTCTTCGTCCTGCTGCTGGCGGCGCTGATTTTGCAGCGGGCCATGCACCCCTCCACCGAGGCTCGGAGCGTGACCGCGCTCGCCATCCCGGCCGGCCCGGGACCGGCCCGGCTGGACGTGGTCTTTGGCGCGGGGCACCTGGTCGTCTCCGGTGGCGCGGGCGAAGGGCTGTGGGTCGGCGGTGAGGCGCACGGCGCGCTCACCCAGCAGACCGGCCGCGACGGGACGCTCCGCCTCGGCCAGCCGTTCAGCCTGCTGGGCCGGGCGCGGGCCGACTGGCGGCTGGCCCTGGGTGACGTCCCCTGGCAGCACCTCCGGATCGAGGCCGCGTCCAGCCAGGTCGAACTCGACCTGGGCGCGCTCGAGGTGGAGCGCCTGGTCCTGGAATGCGGGGCGGCCACGCTGGAGGCCCGCCTGCCGCGCCGGGGTGATGTCAGCCTCCAGGTGAGCGGCGGGCGATCGGTGCTGGTCGTGCCGGCCGGAACGCCAGCGGCCATCACCAGCCTGATCCGGCTGGGCGAGCCTGTGGTCGACCCGGCCCATTTCGTGCCGGGCGCCCAGGCCGGATCGTGGGCCACGCCCGGCTTCTCGGACGGCCCCGCAGCCCTGTACATCACGCTCAAGGGCGGGTTGGGCCAGGTGGAGGTGCGCGGTGAGTGAGCAAGCGGCGAGCGCCGGGCCGCGCGCCTGGGCGCGGGGGTACATCCGGCGCGGCCCCGGTCCGCTGCCGCGCACGCAGACCGCGACCTACCGGCTGGCCGACCTGGTCAACCGGGGGCTGATCGCCCCGGCGGAAGGGCGCGGCCTCCTGATGAAGGCCGGGCTGCGCGACTTCGCCTGGCAGGTGATGTGGGGCGAGGATTACGACAATCCCGATTCCGAGCTGGAGGCGCGCATCGGCGGACCGCAGGGCTACGTGATCTTCATCCACGGTTGGACGGGCAGCCACCGCATCTGGGAAGAGCTGCCGGCCTGGGTCGTGGCCCGCAATCGCCGGCTGGTGGCCCTGATCCCCGATCACAACGGGTTTGGCGGCTCCGGTTTCGTCGACCCTTCCCCAGGCCTGGACTATTGCAGCCCGCCAGCGGCAATGCAGGTGCTTGACGCCTGGATCAAGATTCTGCGCATCCGCCGCCAGCCGGGGGAGACCGCCTTCCGCGTGATCAACCTGGTCGGGCACAGCATGGGCGGGGCGATGCTGTTCTACCTCAACCCGGCCTTGTGGAGCTTCGGGGAGGAGACGCGCTATGCCCTCGCGCCGGCCCTGCTGCTTTACGACACGGAGAAGAAATCTTTCTATACCAGCCTGGGGCTGGGGATCGGGCTGGTGAACCGGGTGAAGGCCCTGACCCCGATCGAACGCGCGCTCAAGCCGGCCATGATCGAAACCCTGTGCGGTGGGGCCAGCGACTTCGTCAAGCTCCAGCACATCGAGCAGTACGACCGCGCTCCCCGCGGCACGACGGCCGCGACCCTGACCGCGATGGGGCTGCTCGACAATGCCGAGATCGCCCGCAAGTGGGATTTGTTCCGGGTGATGCTGGGTCACAAGGACCCGCTGGTGGGGCTGCTGCCGATGATGGACCTGCTGACCGACCTGGAGTTCCCGCCGGGGAATCTGCGGGTCGTGCCCGGCACGCACTATATGTTCAGCGTCGGGAAGGACATGGCCTTCCAGCACGCCCAGAACCGCGACCTGGTCGTGCAGGACATCCTCGACCTGCACGAGCGCGCCTACGGCCTCCAGAAAACCGGCCGCACGGTGGGATAGACAGCTTTCAGCGATCAGCCATCAGCCGTCAGTAAAAACAAGACCGGAGCGGCGTCCTGCGTGATCCGAACGCGCAGCCTCCTGGACTCGTTTTTCGCTTGCCGCTTCGACGCTTGCCGCTCTGACGCTACCCGATCTGGCTCTCCACGCGGCGCACGCCCGCCGTTTTTTGGAGGCGCTTGATCAGGCTTTCGGCCTTGTGACGCGGCGGGAGCGTCCCGCTGACCAGCACCCGGCCGTAGTCGACCCGCACGCCGATCCCCGGCGGCAGCAGCGGGGCCAGCCGCAGGCGCAGATCCTCATCGTTGTGCAGGTCTTCCGCCTCGACCCGGATCACGCCGGGGATGCGCGGCGCGTTATCCAGCAGCACGCGCTGGGCGATGGCGGACTTGATGTTGCCCCGCAGGGTGACGACTCCCTCGGCCACCTCCCAGGTGAACCAGTGGCGGGATTGGGCCAGGGGCGGATAACTGCGGATCAGGGCCGCGATATCTTCGGCGATGTCTTCCGCAGGGCGAATCGCGCTGGCAGTTGGTTCCATCATGGATCACCCCCATGCAAAAGTAGATAGTCTTTGGTTTTTGGTTCTTGGTCAAAGCATCAAACGTGACCGGTTGACCCTGACCTTCGCTTCTCTGGCCTCCTGGCCTCCGGTCTCCGCTCTTTCTTGCCTCTGGTCTCTTGCCTTTATTCTACGCCAGTTAACTGCCGACGCTGTGCTCGATGGCCGTATGGATGATGCTCAGGGCTTGCTCGATCTCGCTGCGGACTTCCGGCCAGTCGGCGGGGCAGTTATCCAGCAGGTCCTGCCAGCCGCGCAGGGAGGTCTCCAGCGAGGTGCGCGAGACTTCCAGCTTCAGGGCCTTCATCAGGGTTTTTTGGGCTGTGTCGAAGTGGGCCGGATCGCGCCGGCCGAGGATGCTCAACGACTGGGCGATGTCCATCAGCAGGTAGTAGTTGTTGGGGTTGGTCTTTAGCTCGGCCTGGGCCGCGTTGTAGGTATTGACGAAGGCGTTGAGGGCCTTGGTTTGCAGGGATCGGTCGCCGCTGGACTTGGCCTTGAGCAGGTACAGCGTCGCCAGGTTGCCCCATGGATAGGACGAATTGGGGGTGATCTCCAGGGCCTTCTCGTAGGCATAGATCGCGCCGTCGACCTGGTTCAGCTCGCGCAGGATGCCGCCCACCGGCCCCCAAAAGGATTCGCCCTCGAAGTCCATCAGGCGCGGGCTTTGCGACAGCGCCTCCTTGATCATGCCCTCGGCCCGCAGGAAGAGCTTCTCGCGCGCCTCGCCCGTGGAGGCGCGGGCCTTGCGGCGCAGGCCGACGCCGTAGGCCGCCTTGGCCGCCGGCCAGTTGGCGTCCTGGCGCACGACCTTTTCCAGGTGGGCGATCCCCTGGTCGAGCCGGTCGCCGAGGTGCTGCACTTCCAGCCAGCCGGCCAGGTACAGGGCCAGGCGGTTGTCCGGCTCGCGTTCCAGCACGTCCGTGACCAGGGCATACGCCGAGTGGAAGTTCTTCAGGCGGAATTCCTGCTCGGCCTGGAACACGCGCGAGACGTTGTCGATGGTTTGTTTGAGCGAGGTCTGGGACTGTTCCAGGTCCAGGCGTAGCCCGGTCAGGTTCTCCAGGTAGGGGCGGTAGGCTTCCAGCTCGGCGAGCTGGGTGACGAGGTCCTGGCGCAGCGTCTCGATGCGCGCGATCTCGCTTTCCATCTCCTTGCGCAGGTCCTGGGCGCTGCGCAGGCCATACAGGGTCGCGGCGGTGAACCCGAACCCGACCAGCACCGAGGCCCCCTCCAGGAAGCTGAGCAGCAGTTCCACGGCGTTGACGGCATCCTGCGCCCGTTCCAGGGTCAGAGCGGTGCGATCTTCCAGCGACAGGGTGCTGGTGTTGATCGAGGCGGTATAGGCGAACAGGTTGCGCAGCACCAGGGCGATCACCAGCAGCAGCACGATCAGGATCGCGCTCATGACTGCCACGCGCCTCAGGAGAGCACTGCCGGGTGAAGCGGATCGTTGCGCGCTCATGCTTGCTCCTTTTGTTTGATCGCCACGCGGGGCGGGGGAATGGCCTGCCGCGTTTTCGATTATAGCATGTCCATACCATTTTCATACCGGCCCAGGACCGGAGCCGTACCGGGTGACTCCACCGGCCTATTGGCGCAGGCCATACTTGGAGGACAATGGAGAGATAGAGACAGGAGTCATGAGACAAGAGGCAAGACAGGGCGGCACGGACAGATGGCTCGCCCAGGGCTTTATGTTTTGACTGAGGGCTGAGCGCTGATTGCCGACAGCTTGTTCATGCGAGGAGGAAAGATGATTTCCAGAAAACACTTTGGATGGGTAGGGATTGGGCTGGCGGCTGTCCTGATCGCCGGCGCGGCGGGGGTATTGGCCCAGGCTCCGGCCGGTCACACCGTGTTCTGGCAGGCGGCGGGCACGCCCAACAACCCGGCAGCCCCGCAGACGCTGGTTTGGACGGTTCCCGGCCAGGAGCCAGCCGGCTCGGTCGAACTGCCGGAGGCGGGGGAGCGCGTGCTGCCGTGCGGGCCGGGCGCGGTCAGCCCGGATGGGGGCAGCGCCATTCTGTTCGTGGGTGACGAGCGCGGCAGCCTGTACCGCGTCCCGTTGGACGGGCCGGGCGAGCTGACCCGCTGGGGAGACGCCCAGGTGCTGGCCTGCAACGGCCGGGGCCGGGCGGCCTTCAGTCCGGATGGCGCGCGCTGGGCCTACCTGGAATACCAGCTTGGCGAGACGGCCGGCCCCTTCGCGGACGGTATCCTGCACGTCCTGAATGCGGCGGACGGCAGCGAGGTCGTCCGGTTCGAGAAAGCGGTCGCTTTCAAACTGCTGGACAACGGCCTGTACTACGCCCAGTTCTTCACCAACGCGCAGGGCCTGGCCGACGAGATCGTGCTGACCTGGTGGGATGGCGCCCAACAGCGCGAAGTGCTGGCCCGCAACCCGGCCGAGGGCTGCAACTGGCGCAGCGCGGCCCTGGATGTCCATGCCAGCAGCGGGGCGGTCCTGCTCTCTCTGGGCGAGCAGTGCGCGGGTGGATCGCAGTGGCGGCTGTTCCGCCTGGACTCCGAGAATACCCTGACCGAGCACGCCTACCTGCCCAGCGGGGGCGGCTATCTGCCCTGGACGTATATCAACCAGGTCTACTTCCTGCCCGGCGGGGAGCAGGCCATCGCGGTCTATCCGCAGGGCCGGGCCGGAAACGTGGGCAACCTGGTCCTGGTCGACCTGCCGAGCAACACCGTCACCCTGATCACGCAGGAGGTCACGGTCGACGCCTTCCCGGGTGGCAACGCGGGCCATTTGCTCTTTTCGCCCGCCGGGGATGCGCTGGCCTACGTCAGCACGACGGCCAACGGCGCGGAGACCCTGCACCGCCTGAGCCTGGATGGAAGCCTGGAGCCGGTGAATATCGAGGCCGGATCGGGCGGCGACGTGATCTCGACCTATTTCTTCCGGCCGAATGGCGACCTGATCTACGTGGCCGGGGGCGCGGACGGCGCGGACAATTCCCTGTTCCGGCTGCCGGCCGGGTCCGACCAGCCGGAGCGGGTGGGGCGCGGTAAGTTCCTGCGCAACAACGGCCTGGCCGGGCCGGACACGGTCCTGGTGATGGAGCAGGTGCCGGCGGACGATGACCACCGCGAGCCGGCGATCAACCTGGTCGCGTTCGACCTGAAGGCAGGGACGCGTATGGTGCTGGTCGAGGGGCGCAGCGTCGAGGCGTTCGCCTATCCGCTGGCCTGGTTCCAGCCGCCGCCCGCCGAGGAGTAGGAAAGCGTCCAGGCGTCGAAGCGGCAAGCGACAGGCAGGGTGTGCTGCTCATGCGGCTCTGCTGCCATGCCGCGCCGCTTTGCGTCGGGCTGAGGGTTGACCCGCGATTGTTTGATGCGCGGTCTCTAGAGTAAACTGAGGGCAGGTGTGGGGATGTCCTCCGGGCGGTTCATCGGCCCACCGGAGGGCGTGCGATGGCTCCCGATACGGGAGAACTGAGGAATAAGATGCCTGACCAAGCCCCTTCCACGGCGAGGGACGAGTTCGCTGACGCGCCGCCTGAGCAGATCGGCCCCGGCGTGACCCGGCAATGGCTGCGTGGTCACCGGATTATTGCCCTGACCCTGACCAGTGTGGCCCATGAGACGATCGACATCTGGGCCACGACGGCGGCCGAGGCCGTGAACACCTGGCCGCGTGATCAGGTCTACCTGTCCATGCACGATGTCTCATCGGAGCAGTTGTCGCTCACGCCGTACATCCGGTCGCGCGTTCTGGAGCTGGTCCGCAATCGGCCGGAGGCCGCCGGGCGAACGGCGGTTGTGATCAACAAGGGCGTGTCGGAAATGATCATGCGCCTGTTCCTCAACCAGCTTTTGCACGTGATCCGGGGCCGCCCGCTGCGCCTGTTCACCCGCCGGGAAGAGGCGATCGCCTGGCTGCTCGAGGCGCTGAACCACTGATGGGCAGTTCCCACGGGCGGGGCTTGTTGCATCCCGCCCGGTTCTTGCCTACCATAAAAGCGGGAATGGCGTTTGTCCGGCCGGACGCCGTCCCTGCCTTCGTGTTGGATTGAGCCGCCGGACCAGTGAGTAGCATACCTTATGGACGAGACGCAGACCGTCGGGCCAGCCCATCCCCCCGGCGACGAATTCATCGGCCGCCAGGTCGACCAGTACCAGATCATCCGCGAGTTGGGGCGGGGCGGCATGGCGACCGTTTACCTGGCCCGCCAGCTCAACATGAACCGGCAGGTGGCGATCAAGATCCTGCCGCGCATCTTCCTGCACGATCCCCAGTTCATCGAGCGCTTCAAGCGCGAGGTGCAGCTCATCGCGGAACTGGAGCACCCGCACATCCTGCCGGTGTATGACTTCGGGGAGCACGACGGCATCCCGTTCATCGTGATGCGCTATCTGGCCGGGGGCAGCCTGCGCGACCTGCTCAACGGCGGCCTGCCGCCGCTGAAGGACCTGCGCCGGCCGATCGAGCAGCTTTGCTCGGCTTTGGATTTCGCCCACGGCGAAGGCATCATCCACCGTGATCTCAAGCCTTCCAACGTGATGCTGGACGACCACGGCAACGCCTATCTCTCGGACTTTGGCATTGCCCAGATCATGCAGGACGCCGGGCGGCTGACCGGCTCGGCCGTGATCGGGACGCCGGCCTACATGTCGCCGGAACAGGCCGAGGGCCGCCCGCTGGACGCGCGCGCGGACGTGTACGCGCTGGGTGTGGTGTTGTTCGAGATGATCACCGGGCACGAGCCGTACCAGGCCGACACCCCGATGGCGATGTTGCTCAAGCAGATCACCGAGCCGATGCCTTCCCCGCGCGCCTACCGGCCCGACCTGCCGGAGGCGGTGGAGCGAGTCATCCTCCGGGCCACGCTCAAGGACCCGGCGGCGCGCTACCCCTCCGCCGGGGAATTTGCCAGAGCCTTCGTGGCGGGGCTGGCCGAACTGTCGGTCGAGCAAAGCTCGACCCGGCTGCCGTTGCCGCCTTCGGTCGAGCCGACGGTCGTGCCCGGCCAGATCCCCCTGGGCACGGCCACGCAGGACGAGAACATGCCGACCGTGATCGGCGAGGAAGCCATCGCCGGTCCGGGGACGCCGGTCAAGTCGGCCCCGCGCAAAGCGCCATCTGCCCCGGCGGTCGCGCCGGTCGAGGCCACCCGCCAGGGCGAGCCAACCACGCCCGTCGCGGCGCGGCGCGGCCCGTGGTGGATCGGGCTGGTCGCCCTGCTGGTGGTGGTCATGGCGGGCGGGGCGATCCTGGCCGCGACAGGCGCGCTGCGTGGCGGCGAAGCCACCCCCTTCCCCACGCTGGCCCCGCCGACTCCATTCCCCGGCGCGGATACCTACCGCGGCCCGGATAACGTGTACCAGATTTCGGTGCCCGGCGGTTGGCAGAAGCAGGACTTCTCCAGCGGCGACGAGGTGTTCGTGCTCTGGTCGCCCCAGGATAACAGCGCGTTCGCGGCGATCCGGATGGTCCCGGCCGGGGAGGAGGACGCCGCCGAATTCAACCGCTGGATCGAGGCCCACACGGCGGCCCATTACGACGATCCGCGCTATTTCACGCCCATCGACCGCGCCGGCCAGCCGGATGGTAGCCTACGGGTCAGCTTCCGCCTGCCGCAGCCGGAGGCGATCCACGACCGGTTTGGCCCCGGCCAGCTCGACGTGTTTTACTCGCGGCAGGGCGCGTACCACGTCGTGGTCGAGATGTTCACCGCCGACGGGAGCGACCTGGCTGCCGTGCTGCCTTCGCTCCAGGCGGTGCTGGCCTCGGTCTATGTGCCCGTGGCTTCGTGACGGATGCTTCGGATTGAGGGATACTCTGGTCTGGGGGCGTGGGTAGAGAGGGAAAGACCATGAAAAGACAGACGAATACGGCGCGCCTGGGCGCACTGATCCTGCTGGTGACCCTGCTGACGGTGGGCTGCACGGCGCTAGGGCTGGACGCGCTGGCCACGCCGTCCAGCAGCGGGCCGGCGGCGTCAAGCCTTCTGCCCAGTCCGGCGGGCTATACCCGGATCGGCCTGCAAAAAATCCAGGACTTCGTCACCGGCCTGGGCGAGGTCGGCACGACCCTGACCGGCCAGTTCGGCGCGACGGCGGCGATCGCCGTGGTCGACCGGGTGGCGGAGTGCTACCAGAACGTCGGCGCGATCGGGGCCAGCGGCTACACCAAGGACGAACTGCCGGTCGTGGCCGGGGTGGTGGCGATCGCCAACCGCACCCTGCTGACCGATCCGCGCACCTTCCTGGCCTGTATTGGCGCGGCCCAGCAGCCCCAGGCCCTCGACGGGCAGGGCGGCGGCGGGCTGACGCCGTGCGCTTTCGCCTACACGACCCAGATCCAGGGCGACACGTTCGATATCCTGTACGCCGGGACCGACCTGGAAATCTGCCAGGTCTTCTGCCGCGCGCTGCCGGGCTGCACGGGTCATTAGAGGCTGTTATACTCTTTCAAACTTGTTTTCAAGGGAGCGTGATGGACGAACCCCACCCTAAATCCCTCCCCGCGGGCGGAGAAGGACTTGAGTCGCCTCTCCCCTTTCTCCATTTACGGGGAAAGGGGCCGGGGGATAGGGGTGATAGTCCATAGCACGCTCTAGACCGGAACAAACAGCCGGTCTGATGACCTTGTATCAGGTCGAGAAATGCATCCGAGTGGCATCCGATAGCCTGTCCGAATGTCTGGGTCCGGCTTGGACGACTGGACGCGGACAGGCTATAATTTTGTCTGTGTTGCCGGGGGGCGAACACCCTGGCTCTGAGAGGCGTGTGATTTTCCCTGGCGCTTTGTCTTTAGCCAACAGCCAGTGAATTACACTTTTGGGTAGAGCCAACCTGTTGATTGTTTTGGAGAGGAGTATCCGCACATGAAAAACCGTCTCTTGCTTGTCTCGATCCTGGTGGTGGGGCTGCTGGCGCTGGTCGCCGGGACCGCCGCCGCGCAGGATCGCTGCTGGGGGGATGTGGTCAATTACCGGGCGTGCTTCGTCGGCGGCGACCTGCAGATCATCCGGATCGAGCCGGATGGCAAGGGCTACGAACTGGGTGTCGTGCCGCATTCGGTCTTCGCCTACGCGGCGGCCTCGTATGACAGCGCCCGCTACGTGGGCCGCCTGACCGCCCCGCGCGATGGCGCTTACGTGGACCTGTATTACTCCTATAAGACGCCCAGCGGCTCGACCTTCCAGACCTTTTGGGAGATGAGCGTCTACAATGCGGCGGGCGTCCACCTGGCCACCGCGAGCTTCGACCAGAACACCGAGGCGGACGCCTCCGTGCCGCCGGCCTTCGCGTCGGCCGCCCCGGCGCCGGCAGGCAGCGCCCCGGCCGCGACCACGACCGTGGTCGGCGCGGCCTATTCGAGCGATTGGGAACCGGCCATCGTGCAGCCCGGCTCAGTGAACGAGTGTCTGGTGCGCAATACCTTCACCGTGCGGATGCGCGTCGCGCCGACGACCATCGCCCCGGTGTTGGATCGCGTGCCGTTCGACACCGCCATGCCCTCTGACCTGCGCACGACCGACGGCGCGTGGTACCGCGCTTTCTTCGTCAGCGAAGGCGGCGTGCTGAACTACCGGTTCGACCCGCATTTCGGGA
>CAZHMJ010000038.1:18041-20539 GCA_964533805.1 uncultured Anaerolineae bacterium
CGCGCCCCTGAGCGCCAGGAGCGTCTGCGCATCGAGATCGCGTGGCGGCTGGGCTGGATCGACGCCGATTACCTGAGCGTGAGCGAGGCCTGCGCCGAGATCGGCGCGGTCGCTCCGCTGGCCGGTGAGGTTTCGTTCACCGCCGCGCCCGCCGCGGCCCCGGCGGCGGCCTCCGGCGGCCAGACCCAGACTCAAGAAGCCGCGCCGGTCGCCTTCGACCCGACCTGGGGCGGGCGGCTGGACCTGAGCATCGTCGAGGGCGGCTCGGTCAACCAGTGCCTGGTGCGCAATACCTACACCGTGCGCATCCGGATGGCCCCCTCCGACAGCGCGCCGGTGCTGGACACCGTGCCCTACAATTCGTCGATGCCGGCCGACCTGCGCACCACGGATGGCGCCTGGATGCGGGCCAACTACCTGGGCAGCCTGGGCTGGATCGCCATCCGGTACCTGGACCCCAGCGACGCCTGCGCCAACCTGGGCGCGATCCGTCCCATTTCGTAAGCCCACCCCGGTTTTCTTTCGACTTCGGGGAGTTATGCCGCAGCCCGGATCACCTGATCCGGGCTGTGTGCTGAGTCGGGCAGGGTTGGTGATTTGATCACCTTTCAATTCAACACGGATGACACGGATAGGACGGATTTTCACGGTAAGACACGATGTAACAATCGGTGAAAATCCGTGCAATCCGTTTTATCTGTGTTGAATTGAAACGTCCACAACGCCCAACTTCTCCCGTCTAGACCTCGCCATCGCGCAGGGGACGCCAGAAGGTGTAATACGCCGACACGCCGATCAGGCCGAGCGCGGTGGCCGTCCATACGATCGCCCAGCCGATCGCCGGCAGGAAGCCGGCGGTCTGCGCCATCGCCAGGGCATCGTTGGGCGTGCCGAGGCCGCCCCCGGCGCTGAGCAGACCCATGCTGGGCGAGCGCAGCAGCGCGACCAGGTCCAGCACGGCGTTCAGGCCGGTCACGACGGCCAGCACGTTGAGCACAAACGTGTTCAGCGGGATGCTGCCCTTGCGCCCGATCAGGATCAGCCCGGCCGCGGTCAGCGCCCCGGCCAGGATGCCGGTCAGGTTGCGGGCGAAGAGCAGGGTGAAGGCCGCGAAGAGCAGCCCCAGGCCGGTGGCGATGATCCGGGTATGACGGGTGCGATTGGCGGCATAGAGCAGGACAGTCCCGAAGAGGGCCGTGCCCACGTACCCTGCCGGCAGGATCAGCCAGCGCGTGCCGCCGGCGGTGGTCGCCACCCCGGCCCCGGTTTCAAAAACCTCGTAGCGCACGAATTGCCCGCCGCTGGCCAGGGCGGTCAGCCCGTGGCCCAGCTCGTGGATCGTGGTGACGAAGTACCGGAACGGGGTCAGGATTACGTTCAGCTCGGAAATCTGCCAGACGATCATCACCAGGATGAAGGCCAGGACAGCCAGCAGCAGGGAACGGCGGCGGTCGTGCCGGGTCATGGGATGCTCCTCGAAAAACAGCGGTCAGCGATCAGCGGTCAGCGAAGGCAAAACGGCCTGTCGCTCGACTCTGCGACGTGGCCAGTCGCGCCGCGCTCAGTATAGTGTACGCCCGGCGGACCGTCAGGTTGCGGCCCGGCGGGTAGAAGCCACCGGACAAAAAAAAACCCCGCACGGAGGCGGGGCGGCGATGAAAGCAGTCTGGGTGATCAGTAATTCACTGCGCGCGGGAGCTTCTTGGCCTGGGCGATCCAGCCCTCGACTTCCTTGAGGGTGGGAACGCGGCGGACCAGGTTCTTTTCCGCGTTAGCCGCCAGCAGTTTTTCGTGCAGATTGGCTGCCTTGCGGGTGGCCAGCTCCGTGACGGTATCGACGCCCGCCGCTTCGAGCAGGTCCGAGTACTGGCCGCCGATGCCCTTGATCCGGAACAGGTCGGCATGGTTGACCCAGGTCAGGATCAATTTCTCGCTGATGCCGGTGCCTTCGGCCAGGGCCTTACGGCCCTTGGGGGTCGCGCCTTCCTTGAGCAGGGCTTCGACGGACTTGATGCCCTTCGCGGTGAGCTTGGCCGCGTAGGCCTCGCCAATACCCTCGATGATGGCCAGTTTCGTCATGTTCCACTCCTTACTAAGCGCCTTCGAATGTCCTCAGTTTACTTCTTTTTGCCAAACAGGCCACCCAGCAGGCCTGCCAGGCCGCCCCCGCCGCCACCCACGATGCTGGTGATCTTGCCGGCGAGCAGGTCATCGAGCTGCCCGGCGATCGGGCCGGGGAGCTTGGTCTTGAGGAAGCCGAGGACGATCTCGATTACCTTCCGGGCGGCTTCTTCGGGAATATCGACTTCCTTCAACACTTTCTTGAGCAATTCATCCATCGGTGGACTCTCCTGAGGATATGCTGACTGGAAAACACGACTATTATAACATATTATCTGAAAATTATCAAAACGTTCTTATGATTTTGGATCGGCAAAGTGATCGTCCTGGAAACAGGACTACACTCAAAAGACGCTCTGGCAGGGTCTTGACACAGC
>CAZHMJ010000038.1:20549-23759 GCA_964533805.1 uncultured Anaerolineae bacterium
ATTATATGAAAATTATCAAAATGGCCTTATGATTTTTGAATCGGCAAAATGATTGCCTCGGAAACACGGACACACTCAAAAGATGCTCTGGCAGAGTCTTGACAGAGATTCAAAACCCGTATAGACTGTCAATCGACACTATAGAAAGGAGTGCAGGGCGCAAATGGCTATCAATCTCGCAATGGTTGTCCGATATCGTCTCGTGTCCGGCGATGCTGGATTCCCAGGGACGATTGCGCCTGCCTCCAGGTAGTGTTACGCTAATAACAGGGTAACACCGAGGTCGTGGGCGCGCCCCACGGCCTTTTTTATTGGCTGCTCAGGCCTGCCTGTCCAGGGCCGTGGGGATGAAGACTCCTCACGGCCTTTTTGTTGTCAGGCGGAGGGCCGGTCTGAGCGTACCGGGCAAACACGCTCATCCGAAGATTGACCCAGAGGCCTGGATGGCAGTTGACCATCAGTACCGGCAGTCAGGGTGCTGATCGGAGGAGACACAATGTTAGAGCTAAGAACCGATCAAACGCTGGCCTATTTGACCGGCATGCCATACAGCGCGCGCGACCTGCATGGGCTGTGTCGCGCCGAGAGGCGCGTGTCGGTCCGGTGGTGGCTGGCCGCGCGGGGGACGGTCCGCCCCTGGCCGGCCCGGCTGGGGCGCTGGTTGGTGGTGCGGGGCGAATGGCTCCAGGCCCGCTATGGGATGCCTGAACCCGCCGCCATGACTCACCCGCAGCCCGCCCCTCGTTAGGGCGGGACCGCGAGATTCGCTTGAACTGACTTCGCCCTGCGATGGGCGGGAACACACGGACAACCAGAGGAACAAACATCATGCCCGACATAACCACAACCCAGGACGCGCTGACCGTTCGCCATGTCTACAAGCGCTTCCATGTCCAGAAGCCGCCGTTCTGGGAACGCTGGCTCCACAAGCAGCCCGCGACCCACGGCCACGCGGCCAGCGGCCATGACTCGGACGCGCCCACGCGCGAAGTCGTGGCCGTCGACGACGTGACGCTGGACGTGCATCGCGGTGAGATTTACGGCATCCTGGGGCCAAACGGCTCCGGCAAGTCGACCCTCGTCCGGATGCTGTCCACCCTGCTGATCCCCGATGAAGGCGTGGTCGAGGTCTTCGGCCTGGACATCGGTAAGCGCGAGATGGACGTCAAGCGCCTGATCAACCGCGTCTCGGTGGACGCGGCCTTCTTCAAGAAGCTCAGCCCGCTGGAAAACCTGCTCTACGGCGCGCGCCTGTACGGCATGACCGGCCGCGAGGCGCGGGTCAAGTCGATCGAAATCCTCAACCGTCTGGGCCTGGACGCGCGCTCGTTCACGCAGCCGATGGAGGAGATGAGCCGTGGCATGCAGCAGAAGGTCGCCATCGCGCGCGCCTTCCTGACCCAGCCGATCCTGCTCCTGCTGGACGAGCCGACCACGGGCCTCGACCCGCGCTCCAAGCGCGAGGTGCAGGAGTTCGTCCTCGAACTGCGCGACAAGCACGACGCCACGATCCTGATCACGACCCACGACATGGGCGAGGCGGACGACATCTGCGACCGGATCGCCATCCTGGATGACGGCCGGATCGTCGCCGAGGACACGCCCGCCGGGCTGAAGCGCCTGATCCGGCGCAACGGCCACGAGCCGACGCTGGAAGATGTCTTCATGGAGCTGACGGGCAAGAAGCTGATCGACAAGGAAACGCTGGAGCCGGCCGAAGAGGCCGCCTGATCACACACGACACAGCCGGGGATCGCCGCGCGCGATCCCCGGACGGGGGAGACCACAACGATGCTGGGAAAGATTAACGTACAACAGGAAGTGCTCCAGAGTTATGCCTTCGTGGCCCGGAACTTCAACCTGGTCAAGCGTTACTGGGGCTGGGAGCTGGTCTGGCTGGCCTATTCGACCGCGACCTCGCTCTCGGTGGTGTTCATCGGGCAAGGCTCGACTCTGATCACGGGGGCGGAGGACATCGACACCTCGTTCTTCGTGGTCTACCTCCTGATCGGGACGCTGGTCTGGCGCTTCCTGTCGGGGATGTTCAACAACATCAGCGAGATGATCCAGTGGGAACGCTGGGAAGGCACGATCGAATACACCCTGATGGCCCCGGTGCGGCGCTTCACGCAGATCATCGGCCAGGCCAGCTTCGCGGTGCTGTACAGCCTGCTCTTCACGCTGGTGATCGGTTTCGCCATGACCCTGTTCTTCGCGCTGGATTTCTCCCAGGCAAACATGATCGGGGCGATCCTGGTCCTGCTGGCGGGCAGTGTGTCGCTCGTCTCGCTGGGCGTGGCGGCCAGTATCCTGCCGCTGCTCTACACCGAGCGCGGCACGCAGATGACGCACATCGTCGAGGCGTTCCTGCTGCTGATCTCCGGCGTGTACTATCCGATCGAAGTCCTGCCGGGGTTCTTGCAGGTCATCGCCAAGGTGTCGCCGGTCTACTACGTGCTGGAAGGCATCCGCACGGCGATCCTGGACGCGACGCCGACCGCGGACCTGCTGAAGTACATCGTGCCGCTGATCATCATCGGCGTGATCGGGATGCCGATCGGGGTGTGGGCCTTCCGCCGCGCGGAAATCTACGCCAAGAAGACCGGCAAGCTCAAGCGGGTCGGCTAGAGGCAAGAGACAAGAGGCAGGACGCAAAAAAAGCGTCTAGGCGACAAGCGTCGAAGCGCCAAAGCGTAACCCTCGGTTACGCCGAGGTCAAGAGGCCAGAGGCCAGAACAAACGGCACGATGTAGGGACGGGTCACCGACCCGTCCGCCAATGGGCCAGGGAAAGCGATGTGTAGGGACGGGCCACTGACCCGTCCGCTCGCCGGGAAAAAGGGCCAAGACGCAAGACAAGATATCGACGTGGCGCGGGCGGACGGGGCACGCTGCAGAGCATCGACCTGTCCTGTCCCTACTGAGAACTGACGACTGAAAACTGATGACTGACATTCTGGACGTGATCAAGGCGCGGCGCAGCATCCGCCACTACGAGGATAAGCCGGTCGCGCGGGAAGACCTGCTCAAGCTGCTGGAGGCGGCGATGGCCGCCCCCACGGCCTGCAACAGCCAGCCCTGGGACTTCGTCGTGATCGACGAGCCGGAAGGCATGGCCGCGCTGCGAGGCGCGCTGCGCTTCGGGCCGTACAACGCCCCGGCGGCGATCGTGGTCTGCGGCAACCCGGAGCGGGCCCATAACGCCGAAGGG
>CAZHMJ010000039.1:0-23213 GCA_964533805.1 uncultured Anaerolineae bacterium
ATCAAGCTGGTCACGACGGCCGGCACTGGCAGTTTCTTGCTTGGCCCCTGGGGAGTGGTCCAAATGCCGGAAGGGTTCCCCGAAGAGCTTCCTGCTCAACTGGGCACCTTCCCCCGTGAGGAGACTCTGATCGCCCGAATTCTCACCGGGCGCGCTGGTACACCAGACAACTTCAACCAATGGGTTGGCTGGAAGAATCAAGACCGTGGCATGCAGAACCTGGCGGACGAGCCGCTCTGGACGGTCGACTTCGCCACCGGCGAGATCATCAGTGGCTCTGCCGCCGGCGACCCGACGTATAACGAAGATTTCACGAAACTCACCGTCCCGCTGCGCCAAGGCGTCGCCTGGTCGGATGGGGTGCCCTTCACATCCGCCGACCTGGTGTATATGGTCGAAAGCTTCATCAAGTATGAGCAGTTCAACGCCCACAGCTTCTTTGTGGATAATGTCGAGTCCGTGGTCGCGCTCGATGACTATACCGTCGAGTTTACTTTGAAGGCTCCCAACTCCCGTTTCCACACCACGTTCCTCGACCGTTGGGGCTGCACCCGGATCTTCCCCAAGCACATCTTCGAGCAGCAGGAAGACCCGACTCAGTTCACCTTCAATCCGTATGTCGGCTGCGGCCCTTACAAGCTGCACAGCTTCGATCCGCAGGGAGCCTGGACGGCCTGGGAAAAGCGTGAAGACTGGGACAAGAGCCCGACCGGCATCTTGTACGGTGAGCCTCAGCCCCAGTACATCATCTTCCAGTACTTCGAAAACGAAGGCGCCCAAATCCTGGCCCAGCTGACTCACCAGCTGGATGTGGCGGAACTTTCCGCCGACGGTCTCAAGGCGCTGCTGGCCCAGGCGGAAACCTCGCGGGGCTACCAGCCAAACTTCCCCTTCGTGGTCAACAACGACCCCTGCATCACCGGCATCTCGTTCAACACCGCCCGGCCGCCATTTGATAATGTCGATGTCCGCTGGGCCCTCACCCTGGCGATCGATATCGTCGAGTACACGAGCATCGCCGTTGACTCCTCGGGGACCCTGAGCCCGGTGCACGTCCCGCACCTTGGCCCATACCCGGCGGACTACATCCGGCCGATGCAGGACTGGCTGAAGGCATTCACCCTCGATATCGGCAATGGTGAAACCTTCGCGCCGTACGATACGACCGCGCCGCAGCGCGTCGCGGACCTCGCCCGGAGCCGTGGCTACATCTTCCCTGACGATCCGGAGACTATTGAACGAACGTTCGGGCTTGGCTGGTGGAAGTATGCCCCCGACATCGCCGAGAAGCTGCTGGTGAAGAATGGCTTCTCAAGGGATGCGGATGGCAAATGGCTGCTGCCCGATGGAACCCCGTGGCACATCAGCTTCCTGACCCCGGCTGTGCTGTCCAACCACGGCGCGCGCAATGCCGCGGCTGCCGTCCAGCAGTGGTCGAAGTTCGGCATCAACGCCGAGATGTTTGTGTCGGAGCTGTCCGGTGACCTGTCACCCGTTGGTGACTTCGACGCGGCTGGCGACTGGCCGGCCCAGGAACCCTGGGGTGCAGGCCCTGACCTGTATCGCGTGCTCGACCGCTGGAACTCTGCCTATATCCTGCCCGTGGGAGAGCGTACCCAGGGTCATGTCTCGCGCTGGACGACCCCGGAGATGGACGACATCATTCGGCGGCTGCGTGAGACGGATCCCTTCGACACCGAGGCCGTTATCGCGATCGGTACCGAGGGTCTCCAGGAAGCGGTCAGGCAGATGCCCGGCATCCCAACCTACGGGTACATCGGTTTTGTCGGCTGGGACGAGAAATACTGGACCAACTGGCCTGGCAGCGAGAATCCCTACTGCGTGCCGTACACCCACTGGCCTAACTTCAAGTACATGACGCCCTTCCTGAAGAAGGCTGGCACCCCCTAGGCCTTTCGGGATCGACTTCGATCACATGATGCAATGCCCTGGGCGGGGACTCCCGCCCAGGGCGGACGAATTCCTGTTTAGCAGCGGTTTCCACTGACAAGGGGTATAGGCGCGTGAGGGCTAAACCGTGACTTTTCTAAAACGATATCTCATCCCCCGCCTGATTTCGTACTTTTTGGTCATCTGGCTGGGCATCACCGTTGTCTTCCTCATTCCCAGACTCACCCCCAGTGACCCGGTCATGAGAATGATCAGCCAGATCAATGCGCGCGGCGCCACCTTGGAGCCGGGCTCGATGGATGGCCTCATTGAGTCGCTGACCGAGATGTACGGCCTGGAAGGCTCCTGGGTTGATCAGTACGGGGCTTTTTGGGGCCGGCTGGTCCATGGTGATTTCGGCGTTTCTTTCTTCCAATATCCCGCCCCCGTGAGCCAGCTCGTTGGCAACGCTTTGCCCTGGACCCTGGGGCTCCTGCTGACCACGACCGCCATATCATGGACGTTTGGGAATATCGTTGGCGGGTTGGCGGGTTACTACTCGCGCAAGGGATGGTCGAAAGTCTTGGATGCTGCGGCCATGGTGGTCCGTCCGCTGCCCTATTACATCTTTGCCTTCGCATTGCTCCTGCTTTTCGCTTATGTCGTGCGCTGGTTCCCGATTACAGGCGGGGCGTCCCTGGGGGCTGTACCCACTTTCACCTGGGACTATATCAAAGATGTTCTGTGGCATTCGTTCTTGCCTGCCATCTCCCTGGTCATCCTGGGTGGGGCCGTCAACTTCCAGATCATGAAGTTGCTTGTCCAGAACGTCAACGCGGAGAATTTCGTCCAGTATGCCAAGCTGGGCGGCGTTACAGAAGACCGCATTGTGGGCAAGTACGTCATTCGCAATGCTTTACTGCCACAGATCACTGGCCTGGCGCTTTCGCTCGGGCAAATCTTCAGCGGTGCCCTGATTACGGAGATTGTCTTTGGTTACCCTGGTCTGGGAATGCTGCTGTACCGAGCCATCGTCAATGGCGATTACAACCTGATCATGGGGATCACCGTTTTTTCCATCGTTGGGATCACCACGGCGATCCTGATCGTCGATCTGACCTATCCCTTGCTTGACCCGAGAGTAAGATATACATAGGCTAGCCTGTGTGATGAGAATGCTCTCGAATTCACCCAAGGATCAGTGCTTCATCGTACCTGTGGTCATCTTAGTCATGGCCTTCCTGTCCCGTTTCTCGCCTTATGACCCTACTTTGAGGAAGCCAGCATGATGAGAACACTCCGAGATTTATTCAGGGATTATCGCTTCACTTTCAGCTTCTGCGTGCTTGTGATCATTGTGATCCTGGCCATCCTGTCCTTTTTCTCACCTTTCAGTCCTACGTTATGGAATGTTGTTCCAAGAGATATGAAGCCGTCGGCTGAGCACATCCTTGGAACTGATTCGAATGGGCAGGATATCTTCTGGCAAGCCACGTTCGCGGTGCGCAATTCCCTGATCATCTCCCTCATCTCCGCCCTGGTTTCCAGGGTAATCGCCATCCTGGTTGGCATGGTTGCCGGATATAAAGGCGGCAAGTTCGATCGGGTACTCATGTTCCTGGGCGATAGTCTGCTGGTCATCCCGCTGTTCCTGATCATGGTCATGCTGGCCATGCTGGTGCGGGAATACATGAATCTGGTGGTTCTGGGATTGATGCTGTCGTTCTTCGGCTGGGCATGGGATGCGCGCCTGATCCGCTCGATGGTCCTAAGCTTGCGTGAGCGGGAGTTCACCATGACCGCCATCCTTTCGGGTACGGGGACGGTCAAACTGGTCATGAAGGAATACATGCCCTTTGCCACGCCGTTGATCTTCTCAACTCTGATCAACAATATGTCGTGGGCAATCGGGTTGGAGATCACACTGGCATTCCTGGGTCTGGTCAATCTCAACATTCCCACCCTGGGCACGATGCTCAACTGGGCGATCTACTACCAGTCGATTCTGTTAGGGCGCTGGTGGTGGATCCTGACGCCCGTGGTCTTATCGCTTTTCGTGTTTATCGCGCTCTACTGGCTTTCGGTCAGCATCAGCGAATACCTCGATCCTCGCACCCGCATCCAGCGGGTTGGGGCCTAGAAAGACGCAGCCATGGCGACCATCCTACGAACCGAACATCTTAAAGCGTTCTATGTCCTGGAGATGCGCGGCACCCAGAAGACTGTCAAAGCTGTCAACGACGTGGATATGCAGATTTACGAAAACGAGATCTACGGGATCGCGGGCGAAAGCGGCTGCGGCAAGACCACGCTGTTGAAGGTGCTTTTCAACGAGATTGTGCCGCCTTTGCGCCTGATTGAGGGCAAGCTTTACTATCGAATCAACGATAATGAAGTGGATGTTACCAGGATGAGCGCAGATGAAAAGCGAAAGCTGCGCATGCATTACATCTCCTTCATTCCGCAGGGTTCGATGAGCGTGCTCAATCCGGTGCTCAAGATAAAGGGGACCTATGAGGATTTCATCGGCAGCCATGTCGACGGGCAAAGCCGCGCAGAAATCTTCGAATTGGCTCGCCAGCGAATCCAGGAGTTGGGCTTACCGAAGAATATCCTCGATGTCTACCCCCACCAATTGTCAGGTGGGATGCGTCAGCGCGTGACCATCGCTCTTGCATCCTCGTTGAATCCGCGCATCATGATTGGCGATGAGCCTACCACGGCGCTGGATGTGGTGGTCCAACGCGGCGTGATTCAGATGTTGAAGGATATTCAGAGAGATCTGAAGAACACGATCATCCTGGTCACGCACGATATGGGCGTTCATGCCAATATCGCTGACCGGATCGGCATTATGTACGCCGGCAAAATCGTTGAAGAAGCCACTACAGAGCAGATCTTCTCCCACCCGTTGCATCCCTATACTCAGTTCTTGATCAACTCGCTGCCCAAGTTTGGCGATAAGAGCGTGCGTGTCAGTGTGCCTGGCAGCCCTCCCTCCCTGGCGGATCTGCCTACAGGCTGCCCCTTCCACCCGCGCTGTCCGCAGGTCAAGGATATTTGCCGCCAGCAAATGCCGGACTTCAGTCAGGCGGATAAAGCCCATAAAGTCGCCTGCTGGTTAGTTGGAGAACAACATCATGGATAAGCTGCTTGAGGTCAACAAACTAACCAAACGGTACTCCCAGGGCAATGTGATCGCCAGGATCACACTGACTGCGGTGGACAATGTCAGCTTCGATATCAACTCGGCCGAAATCTTCACTCTCGCAGGCGAGAGTGGCTGCGGTAAATCGACTACGGCGAAGCTGATCCTGGGGTTTGAAGAGGCCACTTCCGGGGAAATGCTCCATAACGGCAGACCGCAGACCCACAAGGAAAAGGCCTGGCTCACCCAGGGCGTGCAGGCGATCTTCCAGGATCCGTTCAGTTCCTTCAACCCACTGCGTACCGTTGATTCCTATTTTCACGAAACCGTGCATAACTTCCGGCTTGCCAGCTCAAAACAGGAAGCCATTGACCGGATCGATCAAAAATTGCGCCTGGTGGGTCTAACCTATGAGGAATTTGCCGGAAAATACCCCAATGAATTCTCCGGCGGGCAGCTCCAGCGCATCTCGATTGCCCGGGCGCTTGTCACTGATCCGAAACTGCTCATCGCTGATGAGCCAGTTTCGATGGTCGATGCCTCCCTGCGCATGTCGATTGTCAACCTGTTCAAACAGCTCAGGGATGAATTGGGTGTAAGCATCCTCTACATCACGCATGACCTGGCGACGGCTTATTACGTCAGCGATCGTATCGCCATCATGTTCCGCGGCAATATTGTTGAAATGGGGACTGTGGAACAGGTCCTGATGAATCCCAGGCACCCCTACTCAAAGCTTCTTCGCGATTCCATTCCCCAGGCAGATCCCCAAAAACGCTGGACCACAACAGTCACACTCTCCGAACTGGAACAGGAGGAGTATCTGCGGCAGGGCTGTAAATTCGCGGGCCGGTGCCCGGATGTCATGGATATTTGTAAGCGTGTGGTGCCGGCGGACATAACCGTTGACGGTGTGCTCGTGCGTTGCCACAAGTATTCCGATGTTGGTACTGCGGTGACAAGGGATGGATAAATCCAGGGTTTGACAGAAGCGGGTGGGCGGGCAAGATGCGCGGACTGACCCAGCCTGCCTACTGGGTGGATCAGGCTGGATGGGAGAGCTACAGGGTAGAACAGTCTGCCGTGTTAGTTAGCCACTGGCATTATCGTCTGCCCTACGAAGGTCGCATCTGGATTGATAGTGAAAACCGCATATGAGAAGCTGAAACAGGTCATGTGTGAGCGCATGACCTGTTTTGATGCCTGGTTCAAGCAAAGCGGGACTGCATCGGGCAATGATGGATCAATCCAGGGATTGACAGAAGCGGGACGCGGTAGCGTAAACGATTCCATCCAGGGGCAGGGTCGCCTGGATGGAGGGGCAGGCGGGATACAGGACCGGATTGACCTGTTGGCCCATACAACGGTGCATTCCTGCGTGTTTGAAACTCACCCTTTGACTGCCCCAAGGGTAAGTCCGCTGATGAAGTAACGCTGGAAAAAGATGAAGATGAACAGGGTTGGGACGCTGGCGATCACGGACATGGCACCCTGGACGCCCCAGGCGACGGAGTATTGGCCTTTGAGTGTGATCAGACCGACCATGATCGTCCGACTGCCGTCTGACTGGGTGAAGATCAGCGGCCACAGGAAGTCGTTCCAGATCCAGGTGAATTGTAGTGTGGCCAGAACTGCCAGAGCGGGTAGGCTGATGGGCAGCATGACCTTGATCAGAATCTGGCCCTCGTTGGCCCCATCGATGATGGCGGCTTCGCGCAGAGCCGCGGGCACGGTCGCGAAGAAGTTGCGCGTGATCAGGGTGCAGATCGGCAGACCAAACGCCACGTGGACGATGATCATGGGCCACAGGGTATCGTAAAGACCAATCGTATTGAACAGCCTGAACAATGGCACCAGGACGATCTGGGGCGGGAAAAACATACCTGCCACAATCAGAATGAACAACGCTTCGCTGCCCCGGAAGGGCATCTGGCTGAAGACGTAGCCGAGCAGAACTCCAAGCGCAATGGAGAGAGCGGTCGCCGGGATGGTCACCAGGAATGAGTTGAGCGTGTAGGTTCGCACATTGCCATTGACCCAGGCCTCCTCGTAATTGGCAAAGTTGACCTGGCCCGGTACGGACCATAATCCACCCCGTGAGATCTCCGCATTCGTCTTGAAGGACGTGATCACTACGCCGATGCTCGGCATCGAATAGACGATCACCAGGACAGTCAGCGTCAGATAGAGAACGATCTGGATGACCCGCCGCTGGGCCGCCTGGCGCGCCGCCATCCGATCCCATTCTTCCTGAGAATGCGGGTAGACCGGCAAATCAGTCATAGATGCGCTCCAGTGCCCGTATCTGGCGGAAATAGGAGGCGATGACGACCAGGGCAATCAGGAACAGGACCACCGAGATAGCGCTGCCATAACCCATATAATATTTCTTGAAGGACTCGTTATACATAAACATCGCCAGGGTGTCAGACGAGTGAAACGGCCCGCCCCCGGTCATGATATACACAATATCAAAACTCTTGAGCGAGTTGATTACGGCCAGGGCCACGACCACGACCGTGGACGGCTGCAGCAAGGGCACCACGACATGGCGGAGATTCTGCCAGTAGTTGGCGCCGTCGATCTGGGCTGCGTCCGTGAGCTCGGCCGGCACCGCCGTCAACCCGGCCAGGAAGACGACCATTCCCAGCCCAAGCTGTTGCCAGACCCAGGCCAGCATCACGGAGGCAAGCGCCGTATTGGGGTCGGCCAGCCAGGCGCGGGAGGCATCTTCCAACCCGACTCCATTCAGCGTCAGATTGAGCAATCCCCAGCGAGGCTGGTAAATCCAGATCCAGATCTGGCCGATCACGGCGAGCGACAGGCAGATGGGGAGATAGAACAGGGATTTGTACAGGTTCGCGCCCCGCATGCCTTCGTGCAGGATCAGCGCCAGGCCAAGCCCGCCCAGGACCGGCACCGTCAGCGCGATGGCAATCCAGATCACGGTGTTCCTGATGGCATTCCCGAATAGCGGATCGCTGAAGATTCGCTCGAAATTGCCCAGTCCAACGAAGTTGTACTCCGGGTTGAAGCCGTTCCAGTCGGTCAGGCTGAAGAAGAACGAGTACACGAGCGGGGCAATGACGATAACGATGTACAGCGTCAAAGGAATAGCCAGAAATCCTATCCGCCACAGCCGTTGTGATCGGGCCACTGAAGGCATCTCCTTGGTACTGCCGGACATTGCTGACCGGTTCTGGATGCTGGCTTGTGCCGATGGGCGATGCGGACAACTGAGGGCAGGGGAACATCCCTGCCCTCGTTGTAAACCAAACCGCAGAAGGTTAGCTTTCGGCCGCGAAGACCTGATCGGCGATTGCCTGCGTTTCCTCCAGGTAGCCCTGGAATCCGGAAGGATCGTTCATGAACTTGGCGAACAGATCCAGGCCGCCTTCAGCCATCGGAGGAGTGGTCGCCAGGTCATAGTTGAAGGCAAAGGTATCTGCCGCGGCCACGGCATCGGCCGCGCGGCTCATCACGTCGTTGTAGATCGACGGATCGACATTGACATTGGGAGATAGCGCGCCCTGGCCGACGGCCCAGATGGCCTGCGCGTCGGTGTTGGTCAGCAGGTAGACCAGCAAGTTCTGGGCGCTGACGGGATGGGCCGCGTTGGCGGACATCACGAAACCGTCCACCGGGCCGACCACGGCGTTGGGCACGCCTTCGTCAATCGCCGGGAAGGGGAAGAAGTCGTAGTTGGTGACCGGTGTGAGGCCCTGCCCGTCCCAGTAGCCGGTGATCCAGGTGCCCATCAGGGTCATGGCGGCTTCGCCATTGGCGACCTGGTCGGCCGCATCGGTCCAGTCATAGGCGTTCGCGTCCGCCACGAAGTAGCCCTTGTCAACAAGCTCTTTCCACAGTTCCATGACGCGCACAACTTCGGCGTCCGTGTAGGAGGCTTCGCCGGCCATCAGAGCCGCCCGGTACTCAGGCCCAGCGGTGCGCAGGAGCAAATAGTCGAACCAGAACTGGGCCGGCCAGCGGTTCATCGAACCGAGCGCGACTGGGGTTACCCCCGCCGCCAGCAGGGTGTCGCACATGGCATTGAACTCATCCCAGGTGGTGGGGAATTCGGTGATGCCTGCCGCTTCCATCACCGCCGGATTGTAGAAGAATCCGGCATAGTGGTAGCCAAAGGGGATGAGATAATGCGCGCCGTTGTACATCGTCGCGCCTTCGACAATCGAGGCCGGGACGACTTCATCCAGGTTGTTGGCGGTCCACATCTCATCCAGCGAGGCGAGCTGGCCGCTGTCCACGACGAACTGCGTGCGCGCGCCTGCCCAGTACGAGAACAGATCGGGCAGGTCGCCGCCGGCTGCCATCACAAGGATGGTGGTCTTGAAGTCCTCATGGCCGATCGGGTTGTCGAAAATCGTGACGCCCGACTCGGTCTGGAATTCCTCGAAAATCTGATTGAGCGACTCGCGGCCCAGCGTGCCGGTGAAATAATGCATCACCGTGACGAAACTCTCGCCCTCCTGGGCCAGTACTGGAAATACACCGGCCACCAGGAGTATTGCGACCAACAAGACAGAAAGGCGTTTCATACAGGTACTACCTCCCTAGTCTATTTGAGCGACTGATTTCCAACGACAGCCCGTTACTGGGCTAGCGTTTCCTGAGTCATAAACTGCACAGGGATGATGCTCTGGACTGGCACGGCAATGTCGTGGGTCGCGGCCCAGACCCCGAATCGGGTGGCCCAGCGGCCCATGTCGTAGACCGGGATGCGGATCGTCATCGCCAGTTTGCCGGCCTCAACGGCTTCCAGCGCATCCGGCAGGGCGTCGATCCCGGTGATGATTACGTCGGTGCGGCCGGCCGCTTCCAGGGCAGCCAGCGCGCCCATCGCCATCTCGTCGTTGTAGCAGAACACGGCGTTGATGTCTGGAGTAGCTTGCAGGATGTTCTCCATCACGGTCAGGGCCGTGGCCCGGTCGTATTCGGCGGTCTGCTGGGCAACAATCTCGATGCCCGGGGCGGCTTCGAACACGGGGGTGGAGCCGGTCTTGCGGTCCTCGGAACTGGCTGCGCCGGGGATGCCCTCCAGGACGACGATCTTGCCCGCGCCACCGAGACGATCAATTAACCATTGCGCTGCCAACTGCCCAATCAGGACGTTGTTGGTGCCGATGTGGCTGGTGACCAGTGCGGACGGCACGCCACGCTGGAGCGTGATGACCGGGATGCCCGCCTCGGCCGCCTGCTCGACGACTCCCAGCGCGCCGTCCTGCGTGGCATTGATCAGCAGCGCGTCCACGCCGGCCGCGATGAGGTCCTCAACGTCCGAGATTTGCTTTTCGAGCTGGTCATCGGCGCTGAGAACGCTGGCTTCATAGCCCAGTGTCGCCGCTTCGTCGGCGGTGCCCTGACCCAGTAACTGGTAGAAGGGGTTGCTTTGCGTGGAGACCGACACCCCGATCTGAAGCTCACCTTCAAAGGGGGCTGGCGCTGGCGCGGCCACATTCTCGGCCGTGATGAATTCGATCGGGATCACGGACCGGAGCGGGACCATGTTCCCCTGGATCGCCTCCAGCGCATAGCGTACGCCCAGCCGGCCCATGTCGTAGACCGGGATGCGGATGGTCATCGTCAGCCGTCCGGCCGCGATTGCCTCCAACGCATCCGGCAGGGCATCGATCCCGGTGATGATTACGTCAGTACGGCCGGCCGCTTCCAGGGCGGCCAGCGCGCCCATCGCCATCTCGTCGTTGTAGCAGAACACGGCGTTGATGTCTGGAGTAGCTTGCAGGATGTTCTCCATCACGGTCAGGGCCGTGGCCCGGTCGTATTCGGCGGTCTGCTGGGCAACAATCTCGATGCCCGGGGCGGCTTCGAACACGGGGGTGGAGCCGGTCTTGCGGTCCTCGGAACTGGCTGCGCCGGGGATGCCCTCCAGGACGACGATCTTGCCCGCGCCACCGAGACGATCAATTAACCATTGCGCTGCCAACTGCCCAATCAGGACGTTGTTGGTGCCGATGTGGCTGGTGACCAGTGCGGACGGCACGCCACGCTGGAGCGTGATGACCGGGATGCCCGCCTCGGCCGCCTGCTCGACGACTCCCAGCGCGCCGTCCTGCGTGGCATTGATCAGCAGCGCATCGATGCCCGCGGCGATCAGGTCCTCAACGTCCGAGATTTGCTTTTCGAGCTGGTCGTCGGCGCTCAAGATCGTGACTTCTACGCCAAGGGCCTCCGCCTCAGCCGCAACGCCTTCGGCCAGGCTGCGGTAGAACGGGTTGCTCTGGGTAGAGACCGACATGCCCAGTAGCACTGTGTCCTGTGCTACGGATGGTGTTGGACCAACCAGCCCGGCGAGCAGGATGGCAACGACGACAAACAGATGGAAATGCCGCGAGTGTTTCATAGTTCCCCCTTCGTAAACCAAGAATTCTTGAGTAGCACTTTCTCGGCAGACAGTAAGAAATGGGGGAATGCCGAGGACCTGCAATGCCAGGACCTTGGGTGATTTATGCTGCGCTGCTGGCACGAAACCGGCGGTCGACCAGAATGGCGATCAAGATGACAACGCCCTTCGCCACGGGCTGGTAGTAGGCGTTGACATTCAGCAGATTGAGTCCATTGGACAGGATACCGATGATCAGCGCGCCAACCAGGGTGCCGATGATCCCGCCGCGTCCGCCGGCCAGACTGGTTCCCCCCAACACGACTGCGGCAATCGCGTCCAACTCATCCCCTGAGCCCAGATTGGGTTGAGCCGAGCCGAGTCGTCCGGTCAGGATTACGCCTGTGAGACCCGCCAGCAAGCCGCTGATGGCATACGTTGCTGCCTTGATCAGGCGCACACGTACACCTGACAGGCGGGCGGCTTCCTGGTTTCCCCCGATGGCGTAGACAAAACTACCGAATGTTGTGCGGTTCAGCATGAAATAGACGGCGGCGTAAACCACGATCAGAATGACGATGGGGACAGGCAACGGGCCGATTTCCCCCCGACCTAAAAAACGGAAGTTGTCGTCCAGGGCCATGATGGGGGCACCATTGGTATAGACCAGCGCGATGCCACGCGCGATCGTCAGCGTGCCCAGGGTGACGATGAATGGCGCGACATCGCCAATGGTAATGAGCAGGCCATTGGCGATTCCAAAGGCGAGCCCCATGCCAATGCCGGCCAGGATAGCCACCAACGGACTGCTCCCCGAGGCCAGAGTCCCGGCACTGAATACACTGGTGACAGCCAGCATCGATCCGACCGAAAGATCGATGCCGCCTGTCAGAATGACGAGCGTCATGCCGGCGGCGACGATGGCATTCAACGAAGACTGCCGCACGACGTTCACGAGATTTTCGGAGGTCAGGAAGCGGGGCGTGAGCAAGGACAGCAACAGGCAGATCAGCACCAGCACCACAATAGGTGCGATGCTTCCGCCAACTCGTTGCCAGCCGCGCGTGTTAGACCGCAGCCGCGCCGGAAGCATAGCGAATGATGGTTTCGGCGTTGGCAGCATGCCGTTCGAATTGCGCAACAAGACGACCTCCGTAGACAACAATGACCCGATCGCAAAGGCCGAGCAATTCAGGCAGATCAGATGAGATGAGCAGGATTGCTTTGCCCTGTTCAACAAGCTGGCCGATCACACCGTAGATTTCGGCGCGGGCGCCCACATCGACCCCACGAGTCGGTTCATCCAGGATGAGCACGTCACAGCGACTGGCCAGCCATTTGGCCAGGACCACTTTCTGTTGGTTTCCACCGCTCAGGGTGCGGCTGACCTGATCGATGTGCTGAATGCGGATGTCGATTGCCCGGACCAGCCCTTCGACAAGCGTCCGCACAGCAGTTCGCCGTATGACTGTGCCACGGGCGTACCTGGACAGCACGGGTAGGCTGATATTGTCTCCGACGGAGCGATCGAGAATCAGCCCCTGGCTCTTGCGATCTTCAGGCACCATACCGATTCCGGCTTCGATGGCCTCCTGAGTGGAGTGAAAACGCACCGGGCGTCCGTGAACTTCGATGGCGCCCTGGAGCAAGGGATCCGCGCCAAAAATCTGGCGAGCTAACTCCGTTCTGCCGGAGCCCATCAGACCGGCCAGGGCCACGATCTCGCCGGCATGTACAACCAACTCGGCGTCGTTTGTCGCCGGACCTGGAAGGCCGGTTACTCGAAGCAGAATCTCCCCTCGCTGGGTCTGGCTCTTGGGATACTGATTGGTGATGTCGCGGCCGACCATCATGCGCACCAGATCGTCGCGGGTGACGGCCTCGATCGGCTGCGTGCCGACCACCCGTCCATCCCGCAGGACCGTCACCCGATCCGCCAGTGTGAAGACCTCCTCAAGCCGGTGCGAGATATAGATGACGGTTACTCCCTGATCGCGGAGCCGGCGGACCACGTCAAACAGACCGGCGGTTTCCTTCTCACTGAGTGGGGCAGTGGGTTCGTCCATGATCAGGAGCCGGACCTGGCGCGAGAGCGCTTTGGCAACCTCCACAAGCTGGCGCGCCGCAATGCCCAAATCGGCCACGAGTCTTTCTGGCGGGAGATCAACCCCCAGCAGGTTCAGCAACTCGCGACTTCGCTGGTGCATCGTGCGGAAGTCGATGACGCCTTGCAGGGTGTGTGGCTCATGACCCAGGAAGATATTGCGAGCCACGCTGAGATAAGGCACCAGATTGAGTTCTTGATAGATTACGCTGACCCCGAGGTGCTGCATGCCTGCCGGGGTGAGCTGTTGGACGTGTTGATCTGCGAGAATGAGTTCACCGGCATCGGCCTGATACGCACCGGAGAGGATTTTGATCAGGGTGGACTTGCCCGCACCGTTCTCACCGACAAGGGCGTGGATCTCTCCTTGCCGGACTTCGAAGCTCACGTCATCCAGGGCGAGGACGCCAGGAAAGCGTTTTGTAATCCCCTTCATACGCAAGAGGGATAGGGGCAAGGAGCCTTGCGTGGCAACTGCGGTGAAAGCTTGACCGGGTTCGCGCCTCTGTTCGTCCATGGCTCATACTGCTGACTGTCTCGGCAGCGTGTTCGTGCTTGTGGAAAATACACGAGCTTAACTGACATCCCGTGTCAATCGTTGGTTATTGTACAACGATGTTTCTTTATTGTCAACAACACCTCTTTTCGTTGACAGCTTTGTGGGGGTGTTGTATAATGCACAACAATGATTCCGGAATACCACATGATGGTAAGCGAGACGATCTTTGTCTGAAATCAAATCACTCGCACGCGGACTGAAACTGTTGGAGCTTTTGGCGCTGGCAGAGAATGGTGTCGGGATCACCGAATTGGCCGGCCAACTCAACATCGACAAGAGCAGTGCGTCGCGCCTGGTCCAGACGCTGGCGAGTTATGGTTTCGCTGAGCAGGATCCCGGCACGCGCCGTTACCGGCTTGGCCCGCGTATTGTGACCCTCAGCCGCTACATGCTGACGCGGATGCCGCTCCGCGACGAGGCCAAACCCTTTCTTCGCCGTTTGATGGAACGGACGGGCGAGGGCGCGCATCTGGCTATCCTTTCTGAGGGTGGCGCCCTGTATATTGATCAAGTTGAGTCGCCGGCCACTTTGCGCGCGACAACTGGCGTTGGGACGGTCGCACCGTTGCACTGTACTGCGCTAGGAAAGGCGCTGCTGGCTTTTGATGGAAACGCCCACTTTCCGAGTGAATTGAAGGGCCATACACCCCGGACAATCACCGCTCCCGAGACTCTGCGGATGCATCTGGAGCAGACGCGGCGCCAGGGCTATGCCGTTGACGATGAGGAGTACGAGTACGGCGTTCGGTGCGTGGCTGTGCCGGTGTTTGACTATCGAGGAAAAGCCGTCGGCGCCATCGGAATCTCCGGTCCGGCGGGTCGTATCAGCCTGGAACGTCTTCCCGAACTGGCATCCATTGTCAAGCAAATTGGCCAGGAACTGACCGATCGATTGAGCTTTAAGCCATAATCCTGGAGGGATGGCGGAGCAGTCCGCCATTCATTGTATCCACTTAGCGCAACACTGTTGCGCCATAAGCAACACGGAGGGGCTATGGACAAACTGCGAGTGGGTTTCATCGGCACCGGCCGGATCTCTGACTTGCATGCTCTGGAGTACCTGGCTAACGAACGGGCGCGTATTGTGGCCGTGTGCGATACAGACATCGAAGTCGCTCGCAAACGTGGCCGGGCCTGGGGAGTCCCTGACGACCGGATTTTCACGGACTACCATGATCTGCTGGCGCTGCCAGACGTGGACCTTGTGGAAAATCTGCTGCCCCATCACCTCCATTACCAATCTACCCTTGATATCGCCGCCGCCGGCAAGCACATCTCCCTGCAAAAGCCGATGGCCCTCAGCGTCCAGCAGGCGGATGAGATGATCGCCGCGGCAAAACGGGCCGGGGTCATCTTCAAAGTCTTTGAGAACTTCATCTTTTATCCGCCGATCCAACGTGCCAAAGCGTTGATCGAGGCGGGCGAGATCGGCGATCCGTTGACTATTCGCATCAAGAGCAACTCCGGGATCAGTCCCACGGAATGGGAGATTCCTGGGACGGCGTGGGCCTGGCGCTTCAACCGCGAGGAGTGTGGAGGCGGGCCGCTGGTCTTCGACGACGGGCATCACAAGTTCTCCCTCGGTTGGTATTTCATGGGAGAAATCGCCGAAGAGGTGCATGCCTGGATCGGCGAGACTGAGATTGCGCCCGGCCTTACGCTCGATTCTCCGGCCGCCGTGACCTGGAAGTTCTCCAATAACCGCTTTGGCCTGTTCGAGGCAGTTCGCTCGGCTGAGCTTGTGATGGACACGAATCAGTACGCACAGGATGACCGCATCGAGGTAACCGGGACCAAAGGCGTGGTCTGGATCACGCGCGGTCATGGCAAAATGCTGGACATCCCGCCGGTAATCCTGTACCGCGACCGGCAAACACGCACGTTCTCCGATATGCCCGTGGGTTGGGAACATAGCTTCATCAACTCGACGCGCCACTTCATCGACGCTTATTTCAAGGGCGAGCCACCCAGCTTGACTGGCGAGCAAGGCCGGGAGATCCTGCGCTTTGCCCTGGCGGCTCAGGAGTCGGCGCGGACTGGTCGGGCTGTGGCTTTGAAGTGAGCCAGAAGATGGGGGGACCCATGAGACTGACAGGCGCAGAGATTGTAGCTGAAACCCTGATCCGGGAGGGCGTACCCTACGCGATCGGCATCGGGGGGCATGGCAATCTTCCGCTGCTGGATGCGTTCCGGCAGCGTCGGGACCGGATCCAGGTGATCATGCCGCGCCACGAGCAGGCGGCAGTCCACATGGCGGACGGGTATTATCGGGTCAAGGGCGAGCCACTGGCCGTGTTCACGTCTATCGGCGCGGGCGCTTCCAACACGGCGATCGGTC
The DNA here is from genome assembly GCA_964533805.1 of uncultured Anaerolineae bacterium. Lineage (GTDB taxonomy): Bacteria > Chloroflexota > Anaerolineae > Aggregatilineales > Ch27 > JARKOQ01. The sequence goes on from CAZHMJ010000039.1 coordinate 16,398, forward strand.
TGGCGACGGCCTACGTCGACTCGATTGCCCTGCTACTGTTTATCGGCGAGACTCATACCTACATGCGCGGGGTCGGTGTGCTCCAGGAGATCGAGCGCCAGCGCTGGTCCGACCTGCCGCGCATGTTGGAGCCGGCGGTCAAACGGAGCTGGCATATCGACAGCGCGATCCAGTTGCCCCGTGCGGTCGCCCAGGCCTTCAACACGATGTGCACCGGCCGGCCCGGCCCGGCCCTGATCACGCTGCCGATGGATGTGCAGGCCGATACCATTGAGGTCGATGCCCTCGATCCAGGCGCTCGGCGGCCGCATGACCGGCCGGCGGGCGATCCGGCAGCGATCCAACAGGCGGCACAACTCCTGCTCCAAGCCAAACGGCCCGTTATCGTGGCGGGGGGCGGAGTGATTCTCTCCAGAGCGGAGGACGAACTGCTGGCGCTGGCGGAACACGTCGGCGCGTGTGTGGTGAGCACGATGCAGGGCAAGAGCGCCTTTCCGGAGCAGCATCCCCTGTATGCCTGGCATATGGGCACCAATGCCACGACTTGCGGCAACTATATGACTGTCAATGCGGACGTGATCCTGGCGGTGGGCGTGCGGTTTGCCGACAAGGCGGCGTGTTCCTACCGGCCCGGCGAATCCTTTAGCATCCCGCCAACCAGACTGATTCATGTCGACATCGACCCCTTTGAGATCGGCAAGAATTACCCGGTTGAGGTTGGCATCGTTGGCGACGCCAAAGCCGTCCTGGCCGGTCTTGTGGATTCGGTCAAGAAGCTTACGCCGCCCCACCCCTGGCGGGAGGCGGCCTACACCCACGAGATCGCCGAACGGGTCAAGGCCTGGTTCGATAGCAACCGCGAGCTGCGCGAAGCAGACAGCACCCCTGTGACCATGGGGCGTGTGATCACCGAACTGCGCAAGGTTCTGCCACAGAATGGCATCGTATTGACCTCCTCTGGAAACGCCCAAGCTCAGGTTTTCCAGGAGATGGCATTTAGCCGGTCGCGCACGTACATCTCAGCGGGCGGCTTCAGCACGATGGGTTGGTCCTATCCCGCAGCACTGGGCGCGAAACTGGCGGCTCCTGATGCCCCAGTTGTGGCGTTGATTGGCGACGGCGACTTCCTGATGACCTTCCAGGAAATCGCCACGGCGGTGCAGTATGACATCCCCGTGGTGGCAGTCGTGCTGAATAACCAGGGCTGGCAAGCCATCCGCGACCTGCAGAGAATCGCATTCGCGGAGGAGGCTGAGTACGCGACGATGTTCGAACAGGGCGACCGGCCCATCACGCCGCACATTGCCAATGCCGCGGCGGCCTTTGGGGCCTATGCCGTGCGCGTCACTCGGCCAGATGAGATCGGGCCGGCACTGCGCGATGCGCTGGCGGCCAAGCGGCCGGCCGTGATCGAGGTGATGGTGGATATGGGCTTTGGAACTTCTGGCGGACTGGCCCCTGGCTGGTGGGATGTGCCTATTCCAGAATACTTCAGGGCGCAGCATGAGGCCTACCTGCAGGCCCGGCGCGAGGAGCGCGTGTAGCGGCGAACCGCAGGCTGGCGAAACTGACCAGCCTGGTTTTGGGAGTAGGGGGAGTGTGGTATGCATGTGCACACGGAAAAACTGATTGGCGAGCTTCAAGAACGGGCGCGCCAGATCCGCCTCGATACCCTGGATATGGTCTACCGGCGGCAAGCCGGGCATCCTGGCGGGTCATTCTCGGCGGCGGAAATCCTCGCCGCGCTGTACTTTCACCACCTCAAGATCGATCCCAAGAATCCGACCTGGCCGGAGCGGGATCGCTTCATCCTGAGCAAAGGTCATGCAGCCGCGGCGCTCTATGTGGCCCTGGCCCGGCGCGGATTCTTTCCTGAGCAGGACCTCGAGAAATGGGGACACCTCGACGGTCACTTGCAGGGTCACCCGGATCGCATCAAAACGCCGGGCGTCGAGATGTCCTCCGGCTTTCTTGGGCATGGATTGTCCATCGCGGTCGGAATGGCCCTGGCCCAGCGCCTGGGCGGGCCACGCTATCACATCTACGCGCTCATGAGTGACGGCTGCATGCAGTCCGGTGTCGCGTGGGAAGGAGCGCTGACTGCGGCCAAGTATCGTTGCCACGAAGTGACCGTGATCATGGACTACAACGATGTGCAACTCGACGGCGCGGCGCACGACATCATGCCCCTGGAACCGCTGATCGACAAGTGGAAAGCATTTGGATTCGCGGTGCTGGAGATCAACGGCCACAACCTGAGGCAGGTCCTGGACGCTCTGGACGAAGCCCTGGAAATCCACAGTATGCCGACGGTCATTCTGGCACACACGACCAAAGGCAAAGGAGTTTCCTTTATGGAGAACACGGCGTTGTGGCATGGCGCGGTTCCTAACCAGGACCAGTACGCCCAGGCCCGCGCTGAACTACTGGGGGGTGCATGATGGCCGAAGTACCACAACGCCAGGCATATGGGATCGCCCTCGCCGAGTATGGGGATCGGAATCCGGACGTGGTTGTACTCGACGCGGACGTCTCCTCGTCCACGCTGACCAAGTTCTTCGCAGAACGCCACCCGACACGGTTTTTCAACCTGGGGGTGACCGAGGCCTCGATGGTCGATGTGGGAGTCGGATTCGCCCTGAGCGGCAAGATTCCCTTCGTGAACACCTTCGCCGCACTTCTGACCCTGCGCGCTTGCGAGCAGATCCGCACCTGTGTGGCCTACGCCAACGCCAATGTCAAGCTGATCGGCGGTTACAGCGGTTTGTCAGATTACAAAGATGGGCCGACTCACTTCGCGGTGAATGACGTGGCCCTGATGCGCTCGATGCCCAATTTGTCCGTCATTGCGCCGGCGGACAATATCGAAGCAGCGCGCATGGTGCCGGCCATTGCTGAGCATGATGGGCCGGTCTACATGCGAATCAGCCGGGCGGCGGTGCCTGACCTATTTGGCCCCGATCACCAGGTCACCATTGGCAAAGGAGTCCTGCTGCGGACTGGCAAGGATGTCACGCTTGTCGGATCGGGCAGCATGATGGGACGCTGTGTCAAAGCGGCCGAGCAACTCGTCGCGGAAGGGGTCGATGTTCGCCTGTTGAACATCCACACGATCAAGCCACTGGACGTGGACCTGATCCAGCAGGCCGCCGAGGAGACCGGCGCACTGGTTACGGCGGAGGATCACAGCATCATCGGCGGGTTGGGCGGGGCTGTGGCTGAAGCCCTCGGCCGCTGCCGTCCGGCCGCGCTCGAGACCATCGGTCTGCAAGATACCTTCGCCGGCACGGGACCCGATACCGAGAGTCTGATGGATGCCTGGGGGTTATCCGTGCAGGACATTGTAAACGCGGCCCGGCGCGCCATGCGGCGCAAAGGGTAGATAAGAGACGAGGACCGCGGAGCCGTAAGGAGAGACCCCATGCGAATCGCGGTAATCAACGAAACCAGCGCCGCAGATAGGAACTCGGATATTCTGGCGGCGTTAGATGGTCGAGGGCATATCATTATCAATGCGGGAATGGTCAAAAATGGCGCCCAGCCGGAGATGACGTATATCCATACCGGACTGTATGCGGCCCTCTTATTGAACCTGGGCCGCGTCGATTTCGTCGTGGGTGGATGCGGGACGGGGCAGGGCTTCTTGAATGCCGTGGTGCAGTATCCGGGTGTGGTCTGCGGGCACATCCTCAACTCGCTGGATGCCTGGTTGTTTGCCCAGATCAACGGTGGCAACTGTATCTCACTGGCCCTGAACCAGGGTTACGGCTGGGCTGCGGACGTCAACCTGCGCTTCATCTTCGATCGGCTGTTCAGCGTGGAGCGCGGCGCGGGCTATCCGGCTCACCGCAAGGAGTCCCAGCAGCAATCGCAGCGGACGCTGGGCCAGGTATCGGAGGCGACGCACCGTCCGCTGGCGGAAATCATCGCCCGGCTGCCCGATTCGGTGATCCGGCCGGTGCTGGAGTTTCCCGGCGCGGCAGCGATGATCGATGTCGACTCGATCTCGGACGAACCGCTGCGCGCCGCGTTCCAGCAGCGGATGTAGGGTGGCAGGTGGCCCGCTTGACCGCCAGCCAAAAGGGAGAGGCGTTAGACATGCAGGCAAAAATCCTGAGGAATTACATCGGTGGAAGCTGGCTCGCTTCGGCGTCCACCACCTGTCTGGACGTGATCAACCCCGCGACCGGGGAGGCGCTGGCCAGCGTCCCCATGTCTCCGGCGGCGGAGGTCGACCAGGCGGCGCGGGCGGCGGCCAACGCCTTCGAGACTTGGCGGCGCGTGCCAGCCACCGAGCGCATCCAGGTTCTATTCAAGCTGAAGGATCTGATGGAAACCCACCTGGACGAGCTTTCCAGGTCGATCACGTTGGAGAACGGCAAGACCCTGGGCGAAGCCAAAGGCGAGATGCGGCGCGCAATTGAGAACGTCGAGGTCGCCATCGGAATCCCCATTCTGATGCAGGGGGATGTGTCGGAAGACATCGCGCCGGGCATCGACGAGATGATGATCCGCCAGCCGGTCGGCGTGACGGCGATCGTCGCGCCCTTCAACTTCCCCGGCATGATCCCCTTCTGGTTCCTGCCTTATGCCGTGGCGACCGGCAACACAGTTATCGTCAAACCGTCGGAGCGCTGCCCGATCACCATGCAGATGATCTTCGAGCTGTTCGAGGTAGCCGGTTTCCCGGCCGGGGTCGTGAACCTGGTCAACGGCGGTCCTGAGACGGTCGATGCGATCCTCGATCACCCGATCATCCGCGCGATCAGCTTCGTCGGCTCCACACCTGTCGCGCGCCACATCTATGCGCGCGGGGCGGCTAACGGCAAGCGCGTCCAGGCACAGGGCGGGGCCAAGAACCCGATCATCATCCTGCCCGATGCCGATCTGGACATGACCACGCGGATCTTGGCGGACAGCGCTTTTGGCAACGCCGGCCAGCGCTGTCTGGCGGCTTCCCTGGCGATCACGGTTGGGGAGGCCCAGCGGCCCTTTGTCGACGCGATCGCCGAGGCGGCGACCAACCGGGTGGTGGGCTTCGGACTGGACGAGCAAGTGATGATGGGGCCGGTGATCTCGGCAGCCAGCAAGGCCCGCATCCAGGGTCTGATCCAGACCGGACTGGCCGAGGGCGCGGAACTGATTGTGGACGGTCGGGACACGACGGTCCCAGGTTACGAGAACGGTTATTTCCTGCGGCCGACTATCCTGGGGGAGATGTCGCCGGAGAGCACGCTGGCTCGGACAGAGATCTTCGGGCCGGTGCTGGGCATGATCCATGTTGAGACGATCGACCAGGCGATCGAACTGGTCAACCGGGGCGCATATGGCAACATGGCCTGTCTGTTCACCAGCAGCGGGGCGGCGGCGCGCAAGTTCCGGTCGGAAGCGACTGCGGGTAACATTGGCATCAACATCGGGGTTGCGGCGCCAATGGCCTTTTTCCCCTTCAGTGGTTGGAAGGACAGCTTCTTTGGCACGCTGCATGGGCAGAGCCGCCACGCCGTGGAATTTTATACGCAGACCAAGGTGATTGTTGAGCGCTGGCCGAAGGACTGGACGCGCACGTTCTGATGATCGGGGTCGACTATGGGGGCTAGTTAAGCTATCCGGGCACGGAGGTGCTTTTGCGTCTTGCCTGGGGGGAGCATCTCACGGGGCGCGAATCCGGGCCGGATTGGGTCTGATTCCTGATTTGGCGACCATTTTGCCGGGATTGGGCCTGATCCAGGCCGGCGGCGGGTGTCGCGAATTGTCCATCATTCCGATTCGCAGCACCGCAAGGATCGGCAAGCTGCTTGATCGCGAAACAGGTTCGGATGGCTCAGCTAGCCTCCAATAATCATGCGCCGAGGGCATCAATTAGTGTTGACATGCAGGTGTGAATACTCTTTGCGATAGGCGTTAGGGGAAACCCGCTGATAGCGCTGGAAAATCCGCCGGAAATAGCCAGGATCAGTGAATCCACATTTCTGAGCGATTTGCTCGATGCTCAGGTTGCTATCCAGCAGGTAATCGCAGGCCATGCTCACCCGCCGCTTGTGGATCGCCTCCGTCAGGGTACATCCATACACCTGGTGATAGACACGTCCCAGGTAGTCCGCATTATAACCAAGCGCCTTCGCAATCTTCCTGGTGCTTATTGGACGAGCATAATTGATCCGAATATAGGTGTGCGCCCAGGTCGCAACGACGTTGACGTCATCGGTCACGGGCGGTTTTTCCTCCTGGCAGCATTGCGCGAGTTCGATCAGCATCAGTACGGTGAGCATGTTCGCGGCATAGGGGTGGAGCAGGCCTGTTTCCTGATCATCCAGGAACATCCTGAACAGACGCTCCAGTCTGGCTGGCTGGTCGACGCTGATCACCTGTGGGATTCTGATCGTCGAGGCCAGATCATTGTCTCCGTTGTGGTCTTCGTTTCCATTTCGTTCTTCGACCTCGAAGTGAATCCAGTAGAATTTCAGACCCAGCGGCATCGGTTTGCTGCCGCCATGTCGCCGCCCAGGCCACAGGTGCAGTGCCTGTCCCGCGGCCAGGTGGAAGGACTGATCATCCTCCCACAGATCGAGCCTGCCCTGTTTGACGAAGATCAGTTCGTGCGAATCGATGACTCGTGTCGGGTGCATAGCCTTGCCACGCGAAACAAACAGGCCCGCATTCTGTGCCTTCAGGGCACAATGCGCTCCGACTATTAGGGTATCCTTCGCTTTCACGGTGTCTGTCCTCCGAAATCTCTTGCCGTTGAGGGGAAATACTCGGCGGAAAGTCGGAATCGTCCCCCTATTGTACTCTTTCCACATCTGTTCAACAAAA
>CAZHMJ010000040.1:0-10537 GCA_964533805.1 uncultured Anaerolineae bacterium
TGACCGTGCCGTGTTACATGCTCCAGCACGACCGCTACTCCGACGAGGGCGCGGCCTGGGCCATCGGCCTGCTGGAAGCCACCCTGGAGCGCGGTCTGAGTCCCGACGCCTACCGCGCCCAGACCCGCGCGACGGTCGACCAGGCCCGCCGCGCGTGGAAAGTCACCCGCCCGGCGGACGCGCCGCGCAGCCCGCGCCTCGCCTGGCCGCTCACCATCGCCGACATGCGCGGCGATTCCGCCGGGCATCCGGCCCGGATCGAGCGCTGGGCGCGTTCGGTGCTGGCGACGATCCGGGCGGCGGGCGGCTATCCCCCGCTTCCGGGTCGCTGACGAGGATCGCCCGCTGCGGGTTATCCCACGGCCGCCGTTAACCCACTGAATCCCACGTTATCCACAGTGACGGGTCACTTATCCACAGGATGACTCCCGTTTATCCCCAGTTATGGGATGGTTTATATCTCGTTTAGATCGGCCGAGGAAGCAGCGCGTTATCCACACCGGTGTGGATAAATGAGCCAGTTGTCCACGCGGTTATGCACGCGGCTGTCCACGTTTTGGGGCGAGTTATCCACAGGTCAGGGGAAGGGGGCCAGCCGGCTGCGCGAAGTAAAAATATAAGTGTGAGCGAAGACACGCAGCCGGCCAGGGCGGCGCCCGTGGGTGGGATGGGGCGGCATTGGGGCGAGACATTCAACGAGAAAGGGACAATGCTGCGGGGTGGGACGCTGCCGGAATGGGCAGCATTGTCGGTTCAGGCGGGTTAGGGGTGCGATGGAAGCTTCAGAGGTGAACCCGCCTTCACAGACGACGCCACAGGGGGGGATTGGGACATTGCGTAAACAATGCGGGTGGCCTCGTCTGTGAAGGCGGGTCCACAGGGCTGGAAGGCGCGGTGGAATGATGTGGACCCGGTAGTTGACTCTTGAGTCAACTGTTGACAGTATACACCCATTTTAAGATAATTCAAGTCATTTTTGTAAGTAAACCGTAAAATCGTCTGGGAAGTGGACCACGCCAGCGCCGCTGTCCTGCGGAACCCTCTAGGAATCAAGCGGGGCGAGGCTGGTGACCTCGCCCCGACTGATCTGGATTCCCGGCTCCTGGCCCTGCGCAGTGGCCGTTCAAGCGGGGCGGTTCGCGAACCGCCCCTACCTTTTTCCGGTCCTGGCACAACCGAAGGATGCGCGACCCCGGCCCTTTCCTGCCTCTCTGCCTCCTGTCTCCTGCCTCTTTTTCCCGCCTACCCCCGGCCCAGCAGCGTGTCAATCTCACGCATCTGATCGGCGTTCAGCGGCCCGAAGGCCATCGCCCCGGCGTTTTCCTCCGCCTGGGCCACCGTGCGGATGCCCGGAATCGGGAGGGTGTGCCCGCTGCGCGCCCACAGCCAGCCCAGCGCACCCTGGGCCAGGGTCCGCCCGCCGCTGGTCAGCACGGCCCGCAGGTCGTCCAGGTGGGGCATGATCTGCTGCATGAAGCCCTCCTGGAACCAGGCCGCCCCGGAGCGGACATCGTTGGCGGCGAAGGTCGAGTTGCTGGTGTATTTGCCGGTCAGCAGGCCCATGCCCAACGGCCCGCGGTTGATGCTGGCCAGGTTGAACTCGTCGCACACGGCCAGAATCTCCGGCGCGTCGTGGACGACGTTCATGTTGTTCTGGATGGCCGTGCAGTGCGCCCCCTGGGCGAAGACCCGCGCGCCTGCCGGGTTGTCCGTGCTCCAGCCGTAGAAGCGGATCTTGCCCTCGGCCACCAGGTCTTCCAGCAGGTCGCGGACCTCCCCGGCGCGTTCCGGCGGGAAGGCGTTGATGTGGAACTGGTAGAGATCAATGACGTCCGTATTCAGGCGGCGCAGGCTGGCCTCGCAGTCGGCGCGCAGGTGGCCGACCACGTCCGAGAGGCGCTCGTCGCCGTCGTACAACTCGACGTGTTTGGCGCTCTCGTCCACCTGGTAGCCGAACTTGGTGGCGATCACCACCTTGTCGCGCCGGTCGGCGAAGGCCCGGGCCAGGATGCGCTCGCTGTGCCCCGCGCCGTAGTTGGCGGCGGTATCGTAAAAGGTGATTCCGCGCTCGAAGGCGGCGTGGAGCGCCCGGATCGACTCGGCGTCGTCGACTTCGCCCCAGCCGGCCGGGCGGCTGCCCATCGTCCACGGCCCGCCGATCGCCCAGCAGCCGAAGCCCATCGCCGAGACTTTGATTCCAGAACGGCCTAATTCTCGCTGCATCTGTGTAACTCCTTGAGATTCTTTGGCGCGCGGTCAGGCCGGTTCCGGCTGGCCGGCTTCCAGGCGCGCCTTTTGCGCTGAATAGTAGGTGATCTTGTACTCAATCAGGCCCAGGTTTTGCTCCAGGTCGCTGATCTGGGCCAGCACGCGCTGGCGGTGCGCTTCCAGCAGGGCCAGCCGCGCCCCGATCGTCGAGTCGCCCTGGCGCTGGAGCGCGGCATATGCCTGCATCTGCGCGATGGGCATGCCGGTCGCCCGCAGGTGCTGGAGAAAGTCGATCCAGCCCAGGTCATTCATGGAGTAGCGGCGGTGGCCGCTGCCGGCCCGCCCGACCGGGGCGATCAGGCCGATGCGCTCGTAGTAGCGCAGGGTATGCTCGCTCAGTCCGGTCTGCTCCGCCGCCTGCTGGATGGTGAGATTTTCTTCCATGCGATCCGCCTCCTTGTGGCGTGACGACCTCACTATACAACTTAGAGTTTACTCTAAGTCAAGGGCCTTTTTCCAATCTGTTTCCAGGTCAAACCCTACATTAGCCCACCAGGGTCGTATGATCGATTTGGGTGTGCGAACGGGGGCGCGCACCCGACCGATTGGAACCCCGTGTTCAGGAGAAAATTGCGGTGACGACTCAACGACCCAGGGTGATCATGCATTCGGTGGCTTCGGTGGACGGGCGGCTGACGACCGCGCCGGGCGTGCTGCTGCTCTACGGCGACGAACGCTGGACGGCCGCCGCCGGGGATGACTCCGGCGTCTACGCCAAGCTGATGGCGACCTACCAGCCTCAGGCAACCCTCGAAGGCAGCGGGTCGCTGGTGCCGGAAGGTGTCCAGCCGGAGCCGCTGCCGCCCTTCGAGGGCGACCCGGCGGCGCTGTACACCGACTTCCTGCCGGACGAAGTGGTCAGTGTCCCTGGCCGCAAGTGGTTCACGGTGGTCGACGGGCGCGGCCGGGCGCGCCACTGGATGAAGCAGTATCCGGGCGAGGAATGGGCGGACTGGTATCTGCTGGTGCTGGTCTGCCGCCGGACGCCGGCCGCGTACCTGGCCTACCTCCAGCGTGAGATGATCCCGTATATCCTCACCGGCGAGGCGCGCGTCGACCTGGCGGACGCGCTGGCGAAGATACGCGCCAGGCTGGGGGTGGAGACGCTGGTTTCGACCGCCGGGGGCAGACTCAACGGGGCGCTGATGCGCGCCGGGCTGGTGGACGAGCTGAGCCTGGAGTTCTTCCCGGCCTTCATCGGCGGGACGGACACCCCGGCCCTGGGCGACGGCCCGGCTCTCGGTCCGGATGAGCAGCCGGTCCGGCTGGCCCTGCGCGAGGTCCAGACCGCCGAAAGCGGCCGCGTCTGGCTGCGCTACGACGTCCGGCGCGCCTGATCGAACCCAGGGGACGGATCGCGCGATCCGTCCCCTGGCATAAAAACATCTCACCGCGGAGGACGCGGAGGACACAGAGACATGCAGAGAGATTGAAGTCCCTCTCCACGTGTGGAGAGGAATTTAGGGTGAGGTCTTCGGCGGCGCGACGCGGATGCCCACCTCGAACAGGACGGCCATGAGCAGGGCGACGACGGCCATGAACGGCCCGATGACCTCCAGGCTGATCCCACGCGCCAGCACGCCCGCCAGTCCGGGCAGCAGGGCCACGCCCAGCCCGGCCGCCGCGATCTGGAAGCCGATCGCGTTCGGCGCGTGCGCCACCCCAAAGCGGGCCGGGGTGATCGCGATCAGGGTCGGGAAGATGGCCGCCTGCGCGAAGCCCAGCAGCGCGACCCCGGCCAGGCTGACGAAGGACGCCGACATGCCGGCCGGGATGGTCACCAGGAGCGCGCCCAGCACGGCCCCGGCCATGCTCAGCCGCAGCAGGCGCACCTCGCCCAGCCGCCCGACAATGATCCCGGTCAGGAAGCGCCCAACGGTCAGACTGCCCCAATACAGGCTGATCCAGGGGCCGGCCACCAGGGGATCAATCAGCCGCTGGGGACTCTCCGTGAACAGGCTGTAGGCCCAGTTGCCGCCGGTGACTTCCACCCCGGTGTACATGAAGAACACGAGCACGGCCAGCCACACGGCCGGGATGAGCATCGTGGCGCGGGCGGGGGCCGTCCGCACCGGCTGGCCATCGTGCCCGTTGGTGGTCTTGATCCGCCACTGGCCGAGGGTGACCAGGATCGCGCCCGCCGTGACCAACTGAAGGGCGCTCACCAGGACATACCCGCCCTGCCAGGCCCCGGATGCCTGCAGGAGCGCGGTCATGATCAGCGGGCCGATCGTCGCGCCCACGCCGAAGGCGGCATGCAGCCAGCTCAGCCGTCCGGCGCTGTAGTTGGTGGCGACGTAAGTGTTGAATCCGCTGTCGATCGCGCCCGTGCCCAGCCCGGCCACGAACTGCACGACCAGCAGCAGGCCCCAGCTCGGCGCGACGGCGAAAGCCAGCAGGCCCACCCCGCGCAGCGCCGCCCCGGCCAGCAAAAAGGTTCCGATTCCCCACGCGCCGATCAGGCGGCCGCTGAGGGTGCTGATCAGCATGTAGGCCAGCGTGGCGGGCAGGAGCAGCAGGCCCATCGCGTCCAGGGAGACGCCGAACGTCTCGCGCAGCGACGGCCAGGCCACGCCCAGCAGGCCGTCCGGCAGGCCGAGCACCACGAACCCGGCGTAAGCGATCAGGAGTGTCACCAGCCCGGCGTTGGTCCGGGTCCTGGGTTCAGCGACGGCAGCCATGCGGCTTTCCCCCATCCGTGCAAGCACGGGAAACTGATTGCACTATGCAACCAAACAGCGGCGGATTATAACCCCGCCGGGTGGGTTCCCCCCAGGGCAGAATGTCCTGACCTGGGCGCTGAAAGGCGATCAATTATCCGCGCAAGCCGCCGGGTGGACGACCTGGATGTGAACCGTTCACGGGCGTGGTCCGCGCCCCACCCTCACCGGGGACAGACCGATCCGAACGCCGGAGATGAAAATCTGGATAAAGACAGGGGGGCGACTCCAGCGGAACGACCAAACAACCGTTGCCCCAGCGGGCCTGGTGGCTCTCGGCCCCTCCGGCGCGACGGGCCTGGCGGTGAATGGGGCAGGGACGGCTCAAGTCCGTCTCTGCCCGGACTCATTCCGCTGGTCCTACGGGTGGTTGCCCGTGTTTTCGGTGACGTACAGCGTGCCGCCGACGGAACCGCCCTCGGCGAAGCTGCCGATCCAGACGTCGTAGCGGCCGGCTGACGGGCTGTTGAAGTCGATCGTCGGGTGGAGCGTGCCAAACGAGTCATCCACGCACACGTAACTGCCGCCGGGCGTGTTGATCACCATCGTGCTGTCCGCCGAGCCGATGAAGTAGAAGCGCAGGGTCAGGAACGCGCCCGCGGTGTAGTTGACGCTGAAGCTCGGCGCGCTGCTGGTGAAGCCGGAACACCCGCCGCCCAGGTAGGCGACGTTGGCCGGACCGCCGCCCGTCAGGCCGACGGTGAACGGGTCCGGCACGAAGCCGGAGGTGAGCGCGGTCGATCCGTACACGGCCGGCAGCGAGAAGTTGAGCGTGGCCGCAGGCCCGGTCGGGGTGGCGGTCGCCGTGAACGTGGGCGTCGCGCTGGGGGTCGACGTCACCGCGCTGGTCGGGGTTGGCGTGGGCGTCGGTGGCTCGGTCGGTGGGACGACCGGCGTGGGTGGATCGGCCACGAAGGCCAGGCTGCCGCACGGGCCGCCGAGCAGCACGACGCTGCTGGCCACCCAGCCCTGCCGCCCGTTGTAATCCACCACGAACCACGAGCTGACGTTGTTGCGCCCGACCACGTTGAGCGCGCCGCCGGTCAGCAGCGAGCCGATGATCGGGTAGTTGGTCCCCGGACCGCCGCGCACGTTGACATTGAGGGTGCTGGTCGCCTGGCAGACGCTCGGAGTCGCGACAGGCTGGGCCACGGCCGGGGTGGGCGTGGGCAGGATGCCCTGATCGGTGCCGGGTTGCGCGCCGGGCAACGGCCCGCTGCCCGACAGCATGATCTGGACACTGCCCTGCGTCTCCGGGTCCAGCCCGGCCAGGGAGACCTCGTAGAAGCCGCTGCCGGGGCCGATGCTCAACGCCGCGGCGCTGAGCGTCTGTCCGGCCAGCCCGGCGATCAGGCTGCCGGAGGGGTCATACACCCGCGCCAGGAAGGCGAAGTCCGGCGAGGTTGTGCTCAGGTTCAAGGTCACCTGGCCGCTGGCGGGGGCGGCGAAACTGTGGACAATGGGCGCCGCGCCGGGCGGGATGTTGACCGTGACCGGCGTATCCAGCGCCAGGGCCGAACTGGAGACCGACGGCCGTCCGCCGAGCGTCAGCACGAACGAGCCGGGCGTGCCGGCCACGTTGGAGACCAGCAGGCTGTACAGGCCGGTCGTGGCGATGCGCTGGCCGATCCGCGCAACGGGGCTGTCCTCCGCGCCGAAGGGATCGCCCGCGCTGGCGACGAGCTGGCGCTGGTCCGGGGCCAGCAGGCTGATGCCGGGCCGCATGTCCGGCGTGAGACCGACCGCGTAGACCGTGATCTGGTCGCCCGCGTTGGCCTGGAACGAATAGATCACGAACGGCGCAGCGGCGGTGATTTCGCCACTGACCGTGCTGCCATAGGTCAGGCTTCCCTGGGCCAGGGCCAGCCCCGGCAGACTCGCCAGCAGCGCCAGGAGGAGTCCCAGCGCCGCCATCCGTCGCCCGATCCCACTCCGAAAAACCTTCAATCCCATATCAATCGCTCCTTTTTCCAACAATAACTTTCTTGCAACCCTATTCCAGGCGCACAGCCACGGGGCGCGCGTCCGTTCCGCCCATCATATCACGATATTTTATATCTGAATATAGCCGGAAAAGAATGGCATGGGGGCCTGCCGTGGCAGGAGACACGGTAGCGGCGGATTCAATCCGCCGCTACGATGATCATCCTGAAGATGGCACGCCCGATGCTACGGGTGATTGCTCGTGGACTCGGTGATGTACAGCGTCCCGGAGACGGTCGTGTTGGCGTTGTAGCCGCCGATCCAGACATCATATCGGCCGCTGACCGGGTTGTTGATGTCGATCGTCGGGTTGAACGTGCCATACGAGTCGTCCGCGCAGATGAAACTGCCCGTGGCGGTGTTGATCACCATCGTGGTATCCGATCCGCCGCCCATGAAGTAGAAGCGCAGGGTCGGGAACGCGCCGCTGGTGTAGAACACGCTGTAATCCGGCGCGGCCGACATGTAGCCGACACAGCCGCTGCCCAGGTATTGGGCCGAGATGTTCCCGCCCCCGGTCAGGTTGGTCGTGAACGGGTCGGGCAGGAAGCCCGCGGTCAGGCTGGTCGAGCCATAGTCCGGCGGCAGGGACAAATCGAGCGTCGCAATCGCCGGCGGAGGGAGCAAGCCCACGTTCACGGTGACGGTGCGGGTGGTCTCGGAGTTGTCGGGCAGCACCACGCGCAGGGTGTAGGTCGTGGTCACGGCCGGGCACTCCTGGCGCGAGTCCGTCCCCGGCACGCCCGCGTTCTGGTAGTAGACCGCCTGGACGTTGGCCGTATTCCAGGCCACGGTCACGCACTGGCCGGCCATGATCGCCGCCGAGCCGCCGCCGTTGACCGTGAAGCTGATCGTCGCGCCGGGGGGCGGGGTGTTGGTCGGTCCCGGAGTCGGCGTGGGTGGATCGGCCACGAAGGGCAGCGCCGCGCACGGCCCGGTGAGCGTCACCACGCTGCTGGCGACCCAGCCCTGCCGCCCGTTGTAATCCACCACGAACCACGAGCTGACGCTGTTGCGCCCGACCACGTTGAGCGCATTGCCGGGATAGAGCGAGCCGATCGCCCCGTAGTTCGTGCCCGGTCCGGTGCGCACATTGACGTTGACGCTGCTGCTGGCGCGGCACACCGACGGGGTGGACGTAGGCAGGACGATGTAGGGCGTGGGGGTGCTGGTCGCCGCGCTGGCTACCGGGCCGCTGACGGCCGGCGCGCCACCGGTCGAGACCGCGACCTGGACGGTGCCCTGTGCCTCGGAGTCCAGCCCGGCGACCGAGACCTCGTAGAAGCCGCGCCCCGGCCCGACCGACAGCGTCGCCCCGGTCAGCGCTTCCCCGGCCAGCCCGGCGATCAGGCTGCCGGACGGGTCAAAGACGCGCGCCAGAAAGGCGAAATTCGGTGTGGACGTGGTCAGGCTGAGGGTCATCTGGCCGCTCTGCGGGGCTTCGAAACTGTAGAGGACCGCCGCCGCGCCGGGGGGGATGTTGATCGTGACCGGCGCGTTGGGGCTGATCACATTGCTGGAAACCGACGGCCGTCCGCTGAGCGCCACCAGGAATTCGCCGGGGGTGGCGTCCGCGCTGGAGACCAGCAGGCTGTGCCGGCCGGTCGACGTGACGCGGTGGCTGAGGCGGGCGGTAGGCCCGTTCTCCGCGCCAAAGGGATCGCCGGTCGCCACGCCGATCTGGCGCTGGTCCGTCCCCAGCAGGCTGAGGCTCGGCCGGAATCCGGGGGTGATGCCAACCGCGTAGACCGTGATCTGGTCGCCCGCGTTGGCCTGAAACGCATAAATCACAAACGGGGTGGTGGCGGTGATTTCTCCGGTGACCGTACTGCCATAGGTGAGACTTCCCTGGGCCAGCGCCAGGCCTGGCAGACTCGCCAGCAGGGCCAGGACGATCCCCAGCACCCACCCGCGCTGTCCTCGCACCATGCGCAGCCGCTGCAAGGGCATTGCTCGCTTCTCCTTATCCGGAAAGAACGCACATCCGGCACGAGACCGGCAGCGCGATCGCTTTTCTCCGCGTCGCCGCTACGATCATCATAGCATGATCGGCATTGTGGAGATATTCACAGCCCTGGCTGTCGCCACCTCACCCCGCCCCCTCTCCACAAAGTGGCGAGGGGCTTTTCGGAGGTCGTTTGTTGCTCCCTCTTCACCGTGGAACTGGTCATGGCGCTGGCGGCGTCCAAGCGGCAAAAGCAAAAAGCGCAACCCAAGCGCGAATCACGCTGCCGGTCCGGGTCGCCAGACGGCACACCCAAGGGGTGAAAATCAGGCCCGCTGACGACCGACCTGGCCTTTCTTGCCTTTGGCTGACCGCTGAGTGCTGACCGCTGTTTTCCGAGGAGACGGCCGGGGTGAGGTGGGCATCAACCCATCGAGTGTGGCACGTCAGGTCAGCCAGGAGCTAACAGCCCTCCTGGCCCACCAGTGATTTTGTTCCTGGCAGAGCCGCCGGGTCGGAGGTAATGTAAGGTCGGCCCCGGCGCTCACAGCCGGAATCGCCATGCACGCTCGACCGGAGGAATACGGATGGTTGACTCAAGCCCCTCGGAAGCCCAACCGCGCACGCCTGTCCGCGCGGTCGATGCCCTGCGCAACGGGCTGGACCGGCTGGAAAACCTGGTCGGCATCATCCAGCGCCGCGATGCGGCGGAGATCCGCGAGATTCCCGGCCTGCTCGACCAGAGTCTCGATCTGCTCACCCAACTCAAGACCGGGGGCGGCCAGTGGAACGCCGAAGAAGCCCGGCTGCGGACCATCCACGCCCAGTTGGATCGCCAAGCCGGGATCGTCGTCAAGAAACTGGGCGGCTCCGCCGGGTTTGCCGCCCAACGCGCCCAGTTCCCGGAACCGCCGGACCCGGAGGCGCGCTGGTGGTGGTACCTCGACGAGCTGGTGACGGCCCGCCGCCGCGCCCTGCTGCGGAAGATCGCGATCGGCGTGGGGGTGGTGGCCGTCCTGCTGATCGTCGCCGCGCTGGTCTACCAGCGCTTCTTCGCGCCCGACCCGGCCACCCTGGCCCGCTACCAGCACCAGTCCAATGCCGAGACCCTGGCGGATCATGGCGACCTGGCAGGCGCGCTGGCCGAGATCGAACTGGGGCTGGACTTTGGCCCTACCGATCCCACCCTGCTGGCTCTGAAAGCCGCCATCCAGGACACGCTGGGCGACCTGCCCGCGTCGGAGGAGACGCTGGCGGCCCTGCAAGCCGCCGTCGAGCAGGACGCGGAGAGATACAGCGTGGCGCTCGGCCAGGCCTACCTGCGCCTGGGCAATCCCGACCGGACCATCCAGGAGATCGAGGCCCTGCTGGCCGTCCAGCCCGACTCGGCCTATGCCTACTACGTGCTGGCCACGGCCCAGGAAACCAAAGGCGACTCCTTCAGCGCCATTGAGAGCTACTCGACGGCCGCCAACCTGGCCGCCGAGGCCAACGACACCCAGCTTGAGGCAATGGCCCGCATGGCGATGGCCTACGCCAACCAGCACATACTGATGCCGAGCATGGGGACCGCCACCCCAACTCCCTGACCGCCGCGCGGCCTGGTGACAGGCAAGCTGCC
>CAZHMJ010000040.1:10637-23202 GCA_964533805.1 uncultured Anaerolineae bacterium
TGGTGACAGGCAAGCTGTCTGGTGACAGGCAAGCTGTCTGGTGACAGGCAAGCTGTCTGGTGACAGGCAAGCTGCCTGGTGACAGGCAAGCTGTCCGATGGCGGCCATTCATGCCGCCGCTTTCCGATTCGATCCGCCGCCCGGCCGGACCCTGGCCGGGCGGCCCGCCTTCTCTGGCAGGAGCTCCCTTTGCGCCATGACGACCGCGACCGCCGCGCGCGTCCCGTTTGTGCGAGATCGCTTCACCTGGCTGGCCTATTTTATGCTCGGCTACTTCGCCTACCTCCAGGCGGCGGTCGGCCCGATCATGCCCTTCCTGCGGGATGAGCTGGCTCTGAGCTACACCCTGGCCGGGCTGCACATCACCGTGATGGCTATCGGGATGATCCTGGCCGGGCTGAGCGCCGCCGCGGCCGCCGCCCGCTGGGGGCGCGGCCTGCTCTTCTGGGGCGGCGGGGCCGGGATGCTGGCCGGGGCGATCCTGCTGGCGGCGGGCCGGACTCCGGCCGTCACGCTGGCCGGGATGTTCGTGATGGGGCTGGTGGGCACCTACCTGCTGATCATGGTCCAGGCCACCCTGTCCGACCAGCACGGCCCGCGCCGGGCAACCGCCCTGACCGAGTCGAACACCGTCGCCGCCGGGGCGACCACCCTGCCGCCCCTGCTGGTCGGCCTGTTCAGCCAGGGCGGGCCGGGCTGGCGCGCGGCCCTCTTCGCCGCCGGGCTGGCCTGGATCGCCGTGACGGCGCTTACCTATCGCACCCCGCTGCCCCAGCCAACCCAGCCCCAGACCGCGACCGGAGGGGCGCGGCGTGCCCTGCCGCGCGCCTTCTGGCTGACCTGGATCATCGTGGTGCTGGTCGTTTCGGTGGAATGGAGCGTGGTCGCCTGGAGCGCAACCTTCCTCAACAGCGAGGTGGGCCTGGAGCCGGGCCTGGCCTCCGGCCTGATGACGGCGTACTTCCTGGCGATGGTCATCGGGCGCTTCACGGGCAGCCGCCTGACCACGCGCCTGGAAAGCCATACCCTGCTGCCGGCCGCGCTGGCCCTGGCCGGGACGGGGTTCCTGATCTTCTGGCTGAGTCCCACGCCGGTCCTGAACGTGATTGGGCTGTTCCTGGCCGGGCTGGGGATCGCCAACCTGTTCCCGATGTCGCTGGTGATCGCCACGACCGCCGGAGCCAACCAGCCCGACCGGGCCAGTTCGCTGGTCACCCTGGCCTGCGGGATCGCGATCACGATCGCGCCGCAAGTGCTGGGCACCGCCGCCGACGCGATCGGGTTGCAGACCGCGATGGGGCTGATCGTGATCCTGCTGGCCGCCGCGGCCGGGATGGTCGCGGTCGTGCGCCGGCTGAGCCGGACTACAGGCTGAAGTCCTCCTCCGGCAGGGCCGGGCGAAGGACCTCGAAGGTCTCGAAGAAGACCCCCGGCTCGCACGGGGCATAGTTGCCCTCCGCGTAGCGCACGATGAAATAGCCGGTGTCGGCGTGGAAGTCCTCGCCGCCCACCTGGAAGGTCAGCGGACGGTAGACCTGATAGACCGACACCTCCAGGGGCTTCTTGCGCACCCGCAGGTTGAGGCCATCCTCCGCCGGGCTGTCCGCCGGGCTATCCGCCGGGCCAAGCACGTCATACAGCGTCTCGAACTTCGCGCCGGAGACCGGCCAGTGTTCGTCCTGGGTACCGGTCATCACGTAATCGCCTGGGAAGGCCGTGCGCGGGCCTTCCCAGGTCTCGATGACCTGCTGCTCGTCCACCCGCCGCGCCTTCATCTCGACCGGGCGACGGCGGGCAATGTACGTCTGGCTGCGCTCCACGGGCATCTTCTCCTCCTCGAGTAGACAGCCATCCACAGACAGCCAACACGCTGCGGGCGCCATCCCAACGCCGGCCGGAACGGGTCAGGTTTCGATCGCGGGCAGCCGGACGGTGAAGACGCTGCCCGCGTTCAGCGCGCTGCGGACCGTGATCTCGCCGCCGTGCAGGTTGATGATCTCCCGCGAGATGGTCAGCCCCAGCCCTGATCCCGGCGAGTCCGACTCATTGACCCGGAAGAACGGCTCGAAAATGTGATCGACCATCGCCGGATCGATCCCGATCCCGGTGTCGTGGACGTGAATCAGGGCGTCCTTGTCCTGGCCCTCCAGGACCACCCGCACGCTCCCGCCCGACGGCGTATAGTTCATGGCGTTGGTCAGCAGGTTGGTCACGACCTGGATCAGCCGGCTGCGGTCGGCGTTGGTCACCACCGGCGCCTGGGGCAGGTCCAGGGACAGCGCCAGGCCGCGCTGCTCGAACGACGCCTGCTGCATGCTGACCGTCAGCTCCAGCAAATCCTGGAGCACGACCGGCTCGCGCTGGAGCACGATCACGCCGCGCTCGAAGCGCGAGACGTCCAGCAACTCGCGAACCAGGGTATCCATCCGGTCGGTCACCAGGCGCAGGACCTGCATGTGCTCGTCGAACTTCTCCGGCTGGCGGGGCAGCAGGTAGAGCCGCATCTTCATATTGGCGATCGGCGTGCGCAGCTCGTGCGAGGCGTTGGCGATGAAGCGGTCCTTCTGGGCTTGCAGGGCGCGCTCCTGGCTGACATCCCGCAGCAAGGTGACCACCCGCACCGGCCGCACGCCGGGCAGACTGACCAGGCTGACGATCAGGTTGATATCGACCAGAGAGCCATCCCGCCGCCGGACGCGGAACTCGCCGCGCCACAGCCGGTTCTCGTTCAGCTCGTAGAGCAGCGCCGGGAACGAGAGGAAGGGAGGCAGGTTCTGCAGCAGGCTGGACTCGCCAAACACGTTGGGCAGCAGTGCTTCGAGGTCTTCCGGGGTGTAGCCCAACATCTCGGTCACGCGCCAGTTGGTGTAGCGTATCGCGAAGTCCTCGCTGTAGATGACCCCTTCACCCATCGAATCGAGGATGGCCTGGAGGCGAGCGCGCTCATTTTCCAGTTCCTCGGTGCGCTCGGCCACCCGATCCGCCAGTTCGGCCGCGTGGCGGCGGATCTGGTCGTACAACTGGGCGTTTTCGATGGCGATCGCGGCCTGGTCGGCGAACGCCTGCAAGCGTTCCAGGTCGTCTTCATCGAAGAAATTCGGCTGGCGGCTGTCCAGGTTCAGGAACCCGATCACCTGCCCGTGCACGCGCAGCGGCGTGGCCGCATACGAGCGCACCCAGGCGGTCTGCAGCAGGGTGACCCACTCTGGGTCCAGGGCCGTATCCCGGATCAGATGGGGCCGTCCCGTCTCGAGCATATGCCGGAAGCCCGACACAGTCAGCGGCATGATCACATCGCGCAGTTGCGCGGTCGCCTGGTCGCCGTAACCGCGGGTATGGGCAAAGCGGACGTGCTCGCCCTGAATGAGGCAGATATTGGCGGAGTCGTGTTCCACCACCCGCCCCACCGTCTCCAGGATGCGCGCCGGGATCGTCTCCCAATCCAGGGTGGTGACCAGAGCCGCGGCCGAATCGCGCAAGGCCTCGGCCAGGGTGCGCTGCTCGCGCTCGGCCCGCTCGGCCCGCTTCTGGCGGGTGACATCGTTCATCGACACCAGCACTTTGTCCCAGGTCTGCTCGTGGCCGGGGGCGATGCTCACCCGCACCGCCACATCCCGCGCCGCGCCGGACACGGTGTAGATCACCGTTTCCATTTCGAATTCCGGGTTGCCTTCGGCAAAGCAGATGATCTCGTCGCGCCAGGCCGCAAAGGATTCTTCGCGCATCGTGCGTTTGATATCCTGGATCAACACCTCTTTGCTGGGCGCTTCAAACAGGGCCAGCGCCGCCTGGTTGACATCCACCACAATCATTTGCTGGGCCGCCTCCAGCACCGCCTCCGGATGCTGGTTGAAATAGGCGCGCAGGTCGGTCACGCCCTGGGCGCGCAAATCATCCACGTAGCGCCTGATCGAGCCGAAATCCTCCTCCCACAGCGCGATCGGCACGTCCTCGAACAGGCTGCGGAAGCGCGCCTCGCTGACCCGCAGGGCCTCCTGGGCGCGCACCTGCTCGGTGATGTCGACGCTCACCCCCAGCACGGCGGGTTCGGCCAGCCCGGCCGAGGTGAAGGGAATCTTGATGGTATGGACAATATGTTCCCGCCCCTGCGCATCGGTCATCGGCTCGGCCGGGCGAGTCACGCGCCGGCCCTGCTCGATCACCACCAGGTCATCCTGATGGAAACGCGCGCCCTCGACCGGATTGGCGAGGAGCTCGCTTTCCAAGCGGCCAGTCACCTCGGCCACCTCCAGCCCGAAAACCTCGGCGGTCGCCCGATTGACCAGCAAATAACGCCCCTCCCGATTCTTGACGAAGATCAGGTGCGGCACGAGGTCGATGATCTGGCGAAGCTGGGCCTGGGCTTCCCGCAGGGAGGCTGCCGCTTTCTCCCGTTCGGAGACGTCTTCGAAGGTGAACACGCCGCCGTCGAACTGGCCGGCTTCATCAAACAGGGGGGCGCCATTCACGGAGACGATCATGTGTTCGCCGTCGGGACGCAGATACAGCCGGCGCGCGTCATAGATCGGCTGCCAGCCGGCCTGGAGCAGGTTGAAGGGCTGTTTCTCCGGGGGCAGCGGCCTGCCATCCGGTCCCTGGATCTCCCAGGCGGGATCGTCGAACAGTGGGCTGACAATCTCGACGTGGGGCCGGTCGAGGATTTCATCCAGGCGCGGGTTGGCAAAGACCAGGCAGCCTTCCCGATCGAGGATGGCGATGCCGACCGGGCTGGTCTGGCTGATCCGGCTGAGCAGGTCGCGCTCTTTGCGCAGGGCTTCTTCCGCCAGGACGCGCTTGCTGACGTCCGTGACCAGTCCTTCGAGGACGCGCCGCCCATCCGCCAGTTGGATTTCGCGGCCCTGTTCCCACACCCAGCGCACCGTCCCGCCGCGCGTCACCACCCGGTAGGTCATCTGGAACGGCCGGCCTTCGGCCAGCGCGGCCTGCACGGCGTTCCAAACCATCTCGCGGTCATCCGGATGGATCACGTCGTTGTAGCTGATCGTGTTGTCATAGAGCAGGTCGGCGGGAGTATACCCGATCAAATCGGCGCAGCCTTCGCTGATGAACTCCATCGTCCAGCCCGGCTCGTTGCGGCAGCGGTAGGCCATGCCGGGCAGGTTGCTCATCAAGGTCTGGAGCATCAACTGGCTGTCGCGGAGGTCCTGCTCGGCTTTGCGGCGCTCGGTGACGTCCTGGGCGGTGATGAAGAAGAAGCGCAAGCGATCCATGTCGACCAGGCTCATGCTGGCCGACACGTCCGTGGTGCGTCCATCCTTGCAGCGCCACTGCGTCTCAAAGCGAATCGCCTGGCGCAGGGATGTCTCGGCCAACAGGACGTCCACCTGGGTGGTCACGTCCCCGGCCTCGAACTGGCGCAGATCTTTGTCGAGCAGATCTTCCTGGCGATAGCCGGTCATGGCGGCGAACGCCGGGTTGACTTCGATGATCACGCCGGCCTCGTTGACCATGCAGAAGCCGTCGCTGGCCGTCTGGAGGATCAACTCGTTGCGCAGAATCTGCTGCCAGAGCGCCTCCTCCATCTGTTTGTGCTGGGTCCGGTCGTCGAACTGGAAGATGAAATACAGCGGCTCGCCGTGCTCATCTCGGACCAGCGAGAGGCCCGTCTTGGCCCACAGCATGTTGCCCGACTTGCTGGCGGCGACCATCTCGAACTGGGCGCGGCTGCGCTGGCCCTCCAGCACGCTCTGCCACATCATCCGGCAGACGTCCCGATCGCCTGAGTGGGCGATCTCCCAGACCTTCATCGTCTGGAACTCTTGGGGGGTGTATTCCAGCAGGGCGGCCAGCGGCTCGTTGACCTGGAGGAAGGTGCCTTCCAGGTCGGTCAGGGCCATGCCCATCGAGGCGTGGGTGAACGCCCCCCGAAAGCGCGCTTCCGTGGCCTGGAGGGCCGCTTCGGCCTGCTCGCGGCGCTGGATATCCTCCCGTAGCTGGGCATTGACACGGTCAAGCTCGCCGGTGCGCGCCTGGACGGCCAGAGTCAGGCGGCGCTGGCTCAGGGTCACCAGGTAGGCGACCAGCCCACCCAGCAAGATCGCCAGCAAGCCCAGCCCCTGCAAAGGACCCAGGTGGTCCGCAATCGCGGCCTCC
Source organism: uncultured Anaerolineae bacterium (assembly GCA_964533805.1). Classification (GTDB taxonomy): domain Bacteria; phylum Chloroflexota; class Anaerolineae; order Aggregatilineales; family Ch27; genus JARKOQ01. Next base: position 16,752 of record CAZHMJ010000040.1, read on the forward strand.
CAGCCCAGGGGCGGCAGGCCAAAGTGGGTCCAGGTGACCCCAGGCAGCGCCACTTCCACCCGGATCGGGTCCTCTTTCAGCCAGGCCGGATCACCCCGCAGAATCGCCCCGGTGGAATCGAGCAGGCCCACCGCCAGGTGACGCTCGCCAGAGGCCAGCCCTGATTCGTCAATGAAGGTTTCCAGGTCGAAATCGAGCGCGACCTGGCCCCAGTAAGCGCCGTAGACTTCAAAGACCGCCAGGCGCAGGGTCAGCCCCTGGCCGTCCCCATCCGGCGAGGGATAGACGCGGCTCAGAATGGCCGTGCGATCCTCGATCGCGCGCTGGATGTCCGCCTGGGACGCGGGCATGGAATCGATCGCCTGGGTGGAGTCCATCGCCGAGAGCGGATACACGATCGGGTGTCCCTGATCCGGGATCAGGCGCAGGCTGTGGACTCCCTTCTGGGCTTTGAACAGCGTGCTGACGAAACGTTCGAAATCATCGAAGTCTTCCTGATCTTCCGCCAGGGCATGGGCCTGGAGCGAGAGCAGCATGGCCTGATAGTGGGCCATCGCCGTCTGCAAGCCAATCCGGTTCTGCCGCAAATCGTCGGAGACCTGGGTTTGGAGTTGAATCAGGAGGTTGCCCGCATGGATGCGGCTGGCTTCCAGGCCGATCAGGAGCAGCACAACCACTGTGATCAGCGCCACCCCCACGGCCACGGCCCTGGGACTGGCCAGAAACGATCTCAGGAGGTGCTGCCCTGTGGAACGTGTCTTCATGCGGGTTTCTCAACATCAGGGGCCAAAGGTGTGCATGGGGCCGTTCAACCATACAGCTTCAATATCCAGGATTATAGATGGTTTTCCCGGCTCACCACTCTCTTTAATCATAGTGAGGATGGCGGCAAGCGGCAACGCTCGCGCCAGCAGGGCAAGCGCATCAAGCGGAAAAGGCATCTCACCGCAGCGCCGGCCATGCCGCTGGCAGCGTCCAGGCGGCAAGCGTCGAAGCGAAAAGCGCAAACCGAGCGCGGATCACACCGCCGGTCCTGGTCCCCAAACGGCACACGAAAGGGATGAAAACCAGGTCCACTGACGACGCGACCTGGCCTTTCTTGCCTTTGGCTGACCGCTGACTGCTGAGTGCTGACCGCTGTTTTCCGCGGAGGAAGGACTTCACCGAGGAAGCCCTCTGACTTCCGGGCCATTGCGCTGCAAGATTTCCTGTTTTTTTGCCTTTCTCCGCCGCGGGCCACTCTCATCAGCCCCTAAGCTTCCAGGCGCACCTTGCCAAACCAATCCGCGTATAATAAATAGTAGATGGTCGTTTTCGGGAGAGTGAAACCATGTCAAACTATAGTTGGCAGGAAGATGCCCTTTCCAGCCCGGCCAGCCGGGTTGATATTCGGAGTGTCTTGCAGTGGGTGTACCTGTGGATGGCGCTGGGCCTGCTGGTCACGGCCGGCGTGGCCTTCCTGACGGTGAATACCCCGGCGTTGCTGGGTCTGCTGGCCACGCCGGTCCTGTGGATCGCCGTGATCGTGGAGCTGGCCCTGGTCCTGATCCTGAGCGCGGCCCTGATGAAGCTCTCACCCGGCCTCGCCAGCCTGCTCTTTTTCGCCTACGCCGCCCTGAACGGCTTCACGCTGGCCGGGATTTTCCTGGTCTACACCGGCGGCACGATCATGGCCGCCTTCGGCGCGACCGCGGCCCTGTTCGGCGCGATGACCATCATCGGCTTCACCACGAAGATGGACCTGACCCGGATGGGCAGCTACCTGATGATGGCCCTGATCGGGCTGGTGATCGCGATGGTGATCAACCTCTTTCTCGGCAGCAGCGGGCTGGACCTGATCATCACGCTCGGTGGGGTGCTGATCTTCACCGCCCTGGCCGCTTACGATACCCAGAAGATCAAGGCGATGGCGAACTCGGTCGAAATCCAGGCCGATGGCTCATTGGCCATGAAACTGAGTGTCATGGGCGCCCTGATGCTCTACCTGGATTTCATCAACCTGTTCCTGTTCCTGCTGCGCCTGCTGGGCCGCCGCGACTGACCCCCATCCTGAATTCCTCCCCCAACCTGGGGGAAGAACTTCCGGCCGTGCCCCCCTTCCCTCAAAAAATGAGGGAAGGGGGCGCGAGGCCGCTTTCCCACACTCAACGATTGAACAGCACCTCCGGATCGATCAGGCCGTCGCGCAGGCGCGCCCAGCTCGTCTCCGCCGGGTTGCGGATGGCGCGCACTTCCAGGTGCAGGTGCGGGGCCTCGGCATTGCCGGTCGTGCCGCACAGGCCGACCGTCTGCCCGGCGGCCAGGACCGCGCCGGCCTCGACCGAACGCTCGTGCAGGTGCGCGTAGAGAACCGCCAGCCCCACCCCCGGCATGCCCCGATCGGCCAGGGTGCGGCGGGTCGCCTCCGGGAGCAGGTCGTGCCCATAGCGCACGACGACGTAATGCCCGTACCCGAAGCCCCAGCCCGGATCGCTGAACACACGCGGATCGCCCAGGGTCAGCCCCTGGTCGATCGTGCGCGGGCGTTCGGGCGTGGGCCGCGCCGCCTGGAACGAGGTCAGCACCATCCCGCCGGCCGGCCCGCCCAGGACCGGTTCGCTCTGCAAAGCGCCCAGGTCCCAGCCGGGATGGTCCGGCTGCGGCCCGGTGAAACCCCGAATCCACCAGTACTCACCCGGCGCGAAGGGGGCCGGATACAACCCCGGCGCCAGCAGGCCGAGCGCCACGCAGCCCTCGCCCTGGAAGCTCAGGAGGTCCTCGCGCACCCAGCCCATGCGCCCGGCGTGATCGACCCGCACCCAGCGCAGGGCCCCGCCCCGTTCATCCGCGCGGACTTCGAGGACGGCCACGAGCGTGCCGCGTAGATACTGGAGGATGACCGGATAGGTCTGGGCCGGACCACTGCGCACGTTGATCGCGCCGCGCGCGCCGATCACGATCGCTCCGCAGCCGGACACGTCCACAGGCTCCATCGGCTCGACGGGTTCCACCGGCTCAGGAGTGGGTGGCTCTGGAGTCACGGGCGGCACGCTGGGATTGCGGGTCAGGCTAAAGGCATACACCTGGGCCCGTACGTGCCCGTAGCCCAGCGCGCTGAAGTCGCCGGGCAGCAGGTCGAGCAGATCGTCGCGCACCCAGCCTTCCCGCCCATCTTCGAAGCGCATCCGGAGCCACTGGTAGACCTTGCCCTGGAAGTCGTTCTCGACCGCGTCCGTGCGAACCTCCAGCACCGCGCCCTCGGTCCCCACCGGGACCTTGAAGAGCAGGTCGAGGCCGGTGCCCGGGCCAGCCCGGACGTTGACTTCCCGGCGATTGGACGCGCTCCGGACCTGGGCGCGCGCAGGCTGATCAGCCATAGGTTACTCCCGTCATGACACGATCGGCTTCAATCCATGCAGAAGAGGATCAGGAACGGCGTAATCCCAGGACCAGGACCAGTCGCCATTAAATCCGCCCCTGTCTATCTGATTCATCATACAACAGGCTGCACGAAAGAGAAAAGCTCGCCGGGAAAACGCGCCATGGCCCCTCAAGAGGGGGAACAAAAAACGGCCGGAGGGCGATCTTCCGGCCGTTTTGTTCTTGACTGACTGCTGATGGCTGAAAGCTGACCGTTATCCGCTTACGAGACGGTGTACGTCACCCGGTGCTGGAAGCCGCGCCGCAGCATGTACGCCGTGAACACCGCGTCCAGCAGTTCGACCGGCTCGAACGGCAGGCTGAGGCAGACATCCACGCGCTGCCACTGGCGGTGCTCGACCGGCAGGTCGGAGTCGTCCAGCGGGCTGTGAAAGACCACGCCGATGCTGTCGAAGCGCCGGTGCGTTGCCAGGAACGTGACCACGTCCATCTCGGTCGGGCCGGCGTTGGGGAAGTCCGCCAGGCGATGGTTGATCAACAACACATCCACCGAGGGCAGTTCCTGGAGCAGCTTGAGGCCGCGCCGGGTGCCCAGGGCCAGATGAACCTGATGGCCCGCCCGGCGCAGAATCGACCCCATCACCTTCAGCTTGTCCTGATGATCATCGATGCACAGTATGCGAAGTTGAGCTGCCAGGTACATCGCGCTTCCGCCTTGTCGTCTTGATGCAGGTCGGGATGAGGCGCGCAAGGCTACGCGCTCGGAACGTTGGACTTGGTTACCACTATACCGGATTCCCGCGGGGTGCACAATCGGACTGCGCGCCGCTGGGCGTCCCAGGAGCTTAAAATTCCGTGTGAAAAAATACGAGTTCACAAACAAATCCGCCGGGCGGCGAGAACAAAGTCGAATTCCGAGTTCACTGGGCCACAATGGCGGCCACGGGCTTGCGCGGCCTCTGGCCCAGATCGCGGTACAATGAGAGCAGTGGGCGAGCCGGACGCGCGCCCCTTGCTTAGTCTCGCCAGCTGGGAGGACACCTCATGCGTCACCGCCGTGGATGGAGAAGCCTGCCACTGGTCGTCCTGGGAATGGTGCTGGTCCTGGCCCTCGGCCGGGTCAGCGCTGCCGACAGCCGCCAGGGCGACCAGTGTCTCGTCGGCGCGAATGAGACCGTCGACTCTGATCTGTACGTGATGTGCAATACGCTGACGATCGAAGGCACGATCAACGGCGACCTGGTCGGCGCGGCGTTTTCGACCACGCTCGCGGCCAGCGGCCACATCCAGGGCGATATCTGGCTGCTGGGCGGCCAGCTCCGGATCGATGGGGCGGTCGACGAGGACATTCGCTTCGGCGGCCTCGACCTGGACCTGAACACCGCCGCGCTTCAGCCGCGCTCCGACGTGGCCGCGATCGCCCTCAATGTCGAGGTCATGCCGGACGCCGTCCTGCCGGGCGATCTGTTGGTGCTGGGCTACCAGGCCATCGTGCGCGGCGAAGTCGGCGGCGACGCCAGCTTCAACGGCTCGGCCCTGGTGATCGAAGGCCGGATCGGTCAAAACGTGTTCGCCACCGTAGGCGGGGGCGACGCCGCCCCCAGCTTCATCCCCTTCCCGTTCCCCTTTTCGGTGTCCTTCCAGGTGCCCGGCCTGACCGTCCGCGAGGCAGGCCAGATCGCGGGCGACCTGAGCTATAACGGCCCGCGCGCCGGCAACATCAGCGGCCGGATCGGGGGCGCGATCGATTTTCAGCTCGTCCTGCCGCGCCCAGACATCACCCAGGCGACCGAGACCCAGCAGTCGCGCCCCGGCGAGATCGTGGCCGCCTACCTGCGCGCGGCCCTGACCGATGTGCTGGCCCTGATGACCGCCGGGGTGATCGTCCTGCTGATCGCGCCGGCCTGGGTGCGCAGCCCCTCCCAGCTCGCGCCCCAGCATGTCACCTCCAGCTTCGGCTGGGGACTGATCCTCAGCCTGCTGGCCGCGCCGGTCGGCCTGATCCTGATCCTGGCCAGCATTCTGCTGCTGGTGATCGTCGGGACCATCACGCTGGGCGGCTTCACGTGGATGGGCCTGCTGCTCCTGCTGATCCTGAACCTGGTCGTGATCGGCGGGATGCTGTTCGTCATCCTGTTCCTGGCCCGGCTGGTGATCAGCGATGTGATCGGCCGCCGCCTGATCCACACCAGCGACCGGCTGGCCGTCAACCTGCTCTCGCTCCTGCTGGGGACGGTGGTCTACGCCCTGCTGACCAACATCCCGCTGCCGTACATCGGGCTGGTGATCAATGCCCTGGGGGTGTTCATCGGCCTGGGCGCGATCGTCCTGCACGCCCGCCAGCTCTACCAACACACGGTCCACCCGGCCTATCCGGCCCAGGTCCAGGCCGGCGCGCCGGAGGTCGCCGCGCCGCCGCTGCTCCATTCGCCCACCCTGGAGGTACTGCTGGGCAATGCGCCCCCGCCGCCGCCGGACAGCACCGAGCCGCCCGGCCCCGGCATGGCCAACCTGCCGACCGGCTTCCGCTGGTGGGGGAGCGAGCATCCTTCCGACGAGGAGTAATGCGCCGCCGCCATGCCAGATAGACCCAGGGACGTCGCGCAGACGTCCCTTTTTTTGCGTTGAAAGGGGCCGGAAGGCGGCATCCGAGGACGTGCCGAATCAGATAATTTATACGATCCGATTTTACTGTATTGCTCTATATTTTCCGGCCACGTTCCCTATAATGGAGTCTATTGTCCGTATATGGGGGGCTGGCGCGGATCATCGCCCAGCGACAACGCAGAAAGCCTATGGACTCACAAACCGGGGAAGAAACCCATTTTTCAGTCGGACGGTTGCTCTTTGGGCGGCCGCTCCAGACCAAAGACCTGCCACATCAGACCGTGAGCAACCCGATCGGGTTGGCGGTTTTCGCATCTGACGCGCTGTCCTCGACGGCCTACTCGATCGAGGAAATCCTGATCATTCTGTCGATGGCCGGCCTGGGGACGGCCGTACTGGATATCTCCATCCCGATCTCGATTGCCATCTGCCTCTTGCTGGTCGTGCTGACCATTTCCTACCGGCAGACGATCTATGCCTATCC
>CAZHMJ010000041.1:0-22962 GCA_964533805.1 uncultured Anaerolineae bacterium
GCTGAAGCGGACTCCAGGCCCTGGTTTTGAGTCCACTTTCAGTGGACTTCGTGTTCGTAGCCCGCGACTCGAGTCGCGGGCGTTCCAACCGCCGCCGTTGCAGGACTCGTAACAACGTGATTCTGTAGTCCTACCCGCCTGAAACCGCATGACGGTAAAACCGGCCGTCATAGCCGATTGGCCGCTGGATGCGTGGCGTCGGAATTGCGATTCCGGCGTCAAATGCATGCCCTACCCGCTTTTTCTTGCCTCCTTGCCTCTGGCCTCCGTTTTTCTCGCCTCCGGCCGCCGGGTGAGGCATAATCATCCCCAACGTTGGCGGTGATCGAACCACCAAGCGAGGCAAACCCTATGGGACTGATCGAAAGTCTGGCGACCATGCTGGCCCCCGTCCTCAACCTGACGCCGATCCGCCGGACGCGGCGCAATCACGGCCTGGAGCACGCCACCATCCACGTGCTGACCCAGGGCCGGCGCGTGCGGATCGCCGGGCGTAGCGATTCGCACGGCTTCTACCTGCTGGGCGAGGTCCCCACCGAAGACATCGAACGGTCGGCCCACGAGGCCCTGCACCGGATGCGCGCCGGGCAGCACGAGTTGGCCATCCATCCCAACTGCGGCACGAACCTGCTGACGACGGGGACAATGGCTTCACTGGCGGCGCTGATCGGGACGGCGGGCAGCGGCGATCACTGGCGGCTGCGCCTGGAGCGCTTCCCGACCATGCTGGTGATGGTCATCGGCGCGCTGATCGTCGGGCCGGGGATGGGCCTCGCGCTCCAGCGCCACGTCACCACCCACGGCGATCCCGGCGACCTGGTGATCGCCAGCATCCGCCGCAGCGAGATTCGCTCCCCGCTGGGCGGCGCGCTGACCGTCCACCGGGTGGAGACCAGCCAGGGATAAAAAGAGGCAAGAGACAAGGGGCAGAGAGACAGGAAGACGCTTCTTGGTAGGACACGGCCAGAGGCGGTGCAGTCGCCACGCCAGGGCTCTTGACCTGCGATCCCAGGGAACTGGTCATGCCGCTGGCAGCCTCCAAGCGGCAAGCGTCGAAGCGAAAACCGAGCGCGAATCACGCTGCCGATCTGGATTGCCAGACGGCAAACGAAAGGGATGAAAATCAGGTCCGCTGACGACGCGACCTGGCCTTTCTTGCCTTTGGCTGACCGCTGACTGCTGACCGCTGTTTTCCGAGGAGGCGGCGGCTGGATCGCCCGCGCCAACGGGCGCACCGCTGCCAGGTTGCGGGTCAGGGATAGAGAATCCGCCGCTGAGGCTTCAGGATCAAACGAGGGCACGTTGCCCGGAGCGGATCAAAAGCGCGCGAGATAACGCCGGACCCCAGCCCGGCGGGGTTGGTCCCCAAACAAAACGGCAGCCCTGGATGAGGCCGCCGTCCCTGGAATTCCCTGTGGATAACCCTGGAAAAGGTCAATCCTTGAAGTATTCGGCGATGCTCGGCAGGTCCTCCACCGGCGTCGATTTCCACTTCGCACCTTCGTCGATCATCATCACCGGGATGCCTTCCCGGATGGGGTACTTGTAGCCCGAATCGGCGCACACCAGCCACCAGTCCCCGTTGGGCCGCTGCACGGGCTCCAGCCGGCCGGGATCGTCGCCCTTGTCGGTGTAGTGCACGGCCACCGGGCAGCGCAGGATATCCAGAAGCTCGCGGTCGATGGGCAGTGTGGAATCGGTATGCTCTGTCATGGACATTCACCTTTGGCAGCAACTTTTCCAGGCGAGTATGCCACCCCAACCCCCGTAAGTCAAGCGCGCGAGACCGCCTGATCAGGCCAGCCACACGAAACAGAAAAGAGCCAGCTCACCGCGCAGAACATCGAGAATGCGCACACCACAACGTCGAGCAGGGCGCCGCCGACACCGCCAGGGCACCACGAACAAACCATTGAGAAGCATTGTCCTTGCGCCGCGGCGAGCGATCCGGCAGGCGCTTCGGGTAAGAAGGGGAGCGATGCCCGGAAAATTGGGAGGCTCCAAAACGCACACCTGTTCGGGGAACTCTAACCAGAATTCAACTTTAAAAAACTCCGTCCGCAGTTATCCACAGACCAGATCATTTAGCAATTCTTTAACATTGGATTGGACTGTTTGGTCCGGGCCTATATACGGGAGAAAAGAGCCAGAATCGCGGGCATGATCCCCAATATAGGGGGTTCTAGAACGTTTTTTCTAGATTCCCCGATTCACCATCACCCCCTGCCTGTGGATAACTCTTGTGGAATCTGGGGATAATTCCTCACAGTTGTGGAAAACTTGAAACACTTTATTCAGCCGGCCTCCCAGATATGAGGGTGGCAAGCGCCCACCCGCCATAAACACGGTAGAACGCCTGTCCACAGAATCGGGGGCGCAATGCCTGTGGATAACCGGCGTTATTGTCCACAGGCGGGCCTGTGCATAAGTGGATAGTCGATTCGGGTTTGGGACGCCAGAAAACAGGTGGTCGCCCAGGCTGTCCCCCACCCGTAGGGGGTCATGGCCCGCCGGCGGGGACTTGTGCACATATCCACACCCTCTACGATGATGATGAGATCTATTCCATCCACTGAAAGAGCTAAGGGGTTGTGGAAAGCCGGTGTGGATTGCCCCCAAGCCTGAATGTGTGTACGATTCAGTCAACCGCATCAGTACCTAAAAAAGTGAGCGCTGTCCATGGATGAACTCGCGTCCTATTCTCGCCAGGAGATCGAGCAGGAACTGGCCGCCCATAAGCGCCTGGTGGAGATCAGCCTGCTGTTGAACTCCACGCTGGCCCAGGAAGAGCTGCTCAAGCACATCATGAATGCGGCCCGTGAGCTGGCCGGGGCCGAAGCGGCATCCATCCTCTTGAAAGACCCCCACACCAACGACCTGATCTTCACCGCGAACAGTAGCGGGGGGGCCAGCGGCCTGCTGGGCAAGCCCGTGCCGCTCGAAGGCAGCATTGCCGGGATCATTCTCAATGAGGAGATGCCGGTCGCCATCGACGATGTCAGCACCGACCCGCGCCATTACCGCCAGCTCGACGAGCAGACCGGCTTCCAGACCCGGTCGATCCTGGGCGTACCGATGCGCATCAAAGACACGCTGGTGGGCGTGCTGGAAGTGGTCAACAAGATCAACGGGGACTGGACCGAGGCTAACCTCAACACCCTGCTGATCCTGGCCTCGCTGGCCGCGGTGGCGATCGACAACGCCCAGCTCGTCAGCGCCCTGCGCGGCGCCTATAACGAGTTGGACAAGGTGGACAGGCTCAAGAGCGATTTCATCGCGATCGCCAGCCACGAGCTGCGCACCCCGCTGAGCGTGATCCTGGGCTACGCTTCCTTCCTCAAGGAGGAGGCGCAGGGCGCGGCCAGCAGCCATGCCGAGGCTGTGTTCCGCAGCGCCTTGCAGCTCCGGACCATCATCGAGCAGATGACCAACCTCAGCTTCCTGAAGCAGCAGGAGGTCAAGCTGGAGAAGCGGATCACGTCCCTGGTGGGCCTGCTGCGCGCGGCCGAGCAGGACGTGCTCTCGCTGGTCCAGGCCAAGGACCAGCGCCTGGAGGTTCGCCTTCCGGCCGAGGATGTCCAGATCGAGGTCGATCCGGGCCAGGTGGTCACGATTCTGACCAACGTGCTCAACAACGCCATCAAGTTCACCCAGAACGGCGGCGAGATCGTGCTCGAGACCCAGCGCAAGCCGTCCGAAGTGTGGATTGTCGTCCGCGACAACGGCCTCGGCCTGCCGCACGGCGCGCTCGAAAAGATCTTCGACGAGTTCTACCAGGTCGAGGATCACATGACCCGCCGGCACGGCGGCATGGGGTTGGGCCTGAGCATCGCCAGGGCGCTGGCAGAGGCGCACCAGGGCCGCCTGTGGGCGGAAAGCCCCGGCCCCGGCCAGGGCAGCACGTTCTACCTCAGCCTGCCCTACGGCGAAGTCGCGCCGGGCGGCTAGGCCGCGGCCGGCAGGGCTACGGCTCGATCTGGCGGCGGAGATCGGTCAGACCATCCCCGGAGATGGCCTTGCGGATCAGGCCGGCGGCCCGGTAGGCCTGCTGGCTGAGGTAGGCGCGACCCAGATCGGCTTCGGCCAGGGCCGGCGCGCCGCCGAAGTAGCCCGGCCAGTCCTTGCCCAGCCCGGCGGCCTGGTCCTGCGGGGTGCCTTGCATGGTCATGTATTCCGTGCTGACGAGGTTGGCATCCAGGGACAGCATGAGGGCGGTGTCCGCCGTGCCACCATGTTCGGGGGTATCCAGCGCGGCCCGCTCCTGCGGGGTGATCCGCCGGTTGATCAGCGATTCCATGTCCGGGGCTGGGCCTACCGGCGGGCGGGCGGCCAGGTAGGAGCCGATCTCGTCCGCGACCAGGTCGGGATGGGCCTTGGTGACGCGGGAGAGGGCGGCGCGGATCGCCCGGCCGTGGGCCAGACTGGCGGGATAGCCGATCACGAACAGGAAGCGGAAGCCCAGGTCGACCACGCCGGTGACGAGTTCCGCGACGACCGCGCCCAGCGTCTCCGGTTGGAGGGACAGGCTGCCGCCGGGCAGGGGCAGGTTGCCCGGACGGGGGTCGACCGGCGCGGCGCCATAGGGCAGCAGCGGCAGGATCAGGGCCTGGCGCTGGCGGTCGGTCAGGGTGAGCAGGTCGGCGACCTGCCGGGTCAGCTCCCAGGCGGCGAAGCTCAGCGTGCCATGCGGGAGGTGGGGGCCATGCTGCTGGGTATGGCCCACCGGGAACAGAACGATCGTCGTGGTGCGGTCCAGCGCGGCCAGTTGGGGGTTGTTCAGCCGCGCCCATTCAAGGATGCGAGTCATGGGATAATCTCTTTGCGAATGAGTAAACCTTAAAACACTCTAGCATATCTTTCCTGGCTGGCAAACAGGCAGCGACCTGGCCGGCGCGGACCACTGGAACAAAATAGAGCGAGACCTGCGGAATAACATGCAGGCCGCGCTCTGGAGGTCAGGCTGAGGGATTACGACTGAGAAAAAAGACCGGACTAGAAGTCGTCTTCTTCTTCGAATTCCTCGTCGTCCTCGTCCCAGTATTCGTCCTCTTCTTCCATGATGGCGAGCAGGTCTTCCGCTTCAATCTCGCCGAAGAAGGACTCCAGGAACTCGGTCACGTTGCGGACGCCCATGGACTGCAGACCGTCGATCAGTTCCGCAGGGATGTTCAGCGTCATCTTTCGTCTCGTCATGATCTCCACCTCGAACTGGCACCCAGGCTCACAGCCCAACCCGGGCGTGGGCTGTTCTAAGCACACTATACATCGAAATTCGGGTCGGAATGCAACTTTTCGGCGCACATTCTAGCATCCTTACCCTAAAAAGCAAGACGAAGCCGGTAATCGTTCCGGTCAATCCCAGCAGAAGTGGACCGAATCGCGCCTCGCCCAACGCCTGTCTCTTTGGCCTTCGCCCGTTGGACGGGGACGACCGACTCGGCGTCGCCGATCTGGCCGGGATCGAATGGCTTCGCCGCTGCCTTAGAATCCTGTTAAAACACATTCGACCGCCTCTGTCCGTAAGCCATTTCATGATAAGATCAGGGGGTGTCACTGATTGGATGACCGACCCGCGCCGGGGCCAGCCTGGCGCGGCCTAAAGGAGAACTGGCATGTTAAGCGAAAAAATGCAGAAGGCCCTCAACGAGCAGATCAACGCCGAGATGTATTCTTCCTATATGTACCTGGCGATCGCCGCTTATTTTGAAGACATCAACCTGCCCGGGTTCGCCCACTGGATGCGCCTCCAGGCGGACGAGGAAACCATCCACGCCATGAAGTTCTACGATTACGTCATCGAGCGCCACGGCCGGGTGGAATTGACTGCGCTCCAGGCCCCGCCCAAAGCCTGGGACTCGGCCCTGGCGGCCTTCGAGGCGTCCTACGAGCACGAGCAGTACATCACCGGCCGGATCAACAAGCTGGTCGACCTGGCCCTCAAGGAGAGCGACCACGCCACCAACAGCTTCCTGAAGTGGTTCGTGGACGAGCAGGTCGAGGAAGAAGCCAACGTCGACGCCGTGGTGCAGGACCTGCGCCGGGTGGAAGGCGTCCCGGCCGGGATGTTCATGCTGGACCGCGAACTGGGCCAGCGCGCCCCTGGCGCCGCGGAAGACACCGCCGCATAGGGTAGACTCAGCCCGATCGGTCTGGCGAGCACGACAAAAGAACAGGGCGCGTCCATCCGGGCGCGCCCTGTGTTTGTACGATGGCCGCTGGCGATCAGGGCACGTTGGTGAGCACCAGCGCGCTGATGATCGAGGCGTTCTGGACCTTGGTCAGCAGGAGGGTCAGCGAGCCGTTGGTGACCTGGATGTTGGGGTAGGTGAGGACGACGGCGGTCCGATCCCCGGCATCGGCGGGCCGGAAGCCGCGCGTGAGCGTGCTGCCCTGGACGGCGATGTCGAACCGGGCCGCTTTGTTCGGATTGATCTCCGCGAAGTACAGGCTGAGGGTGTAGCTTCCGTTGGGGATGTTGCTCATCGCCCAGGCCAGCGTGCTGTTGGTGGAGCGCCAGTTCGATTGGAAGAGGGCGGGGTCGCTGGTATTGGCGATCGAGCGGGTGGTGGTCCCGGCCATGCCGTCCGAGAAACTGCTCATGGTGGCGGTCCAGACATTGCCGGATGTATCGGTGTAGGATCTGTCCGTCCCGAAGTTCATGCGGAAGGTATAGCTCGAGTCGCAGGCATTGCCCAGCCCATCGGCGTCGACGTCGGTCTGGTCGGCGTTGCCCACCGTCGGGCAGTTGTCGGATTCATCGCCGATGCCATCGTAGTCGGCGTCGCCGTTGGGCGTGGCGTCGCAGGCGTTGCCCAGCGTATCCGAGTCGTTGTCCACCTGGTCCGGGTTGAAGGCCAGCGGGCAGTTGTCGCTCAGGTTGTCGACTCCGTCCAGGTCGCTGTCGCCGTTGGGCGTGGTGTCGCATGGATCGCCCAACCCGTCGCGGTCGATGTCGGCCTGGTCGGCATTGCTGTCGACCGGGCAGTTGTCGCTCAGGTTGTCGATCCCATCGCCATCGCTGTCGCCGTTGACGGTCGGGTCGCACACATTGCCCTGCCCGTCGCCGTCCTGATCAGCCTGGTCGGGGTTGGCGACGTCCGGGCAGTTGTCGCCCAGGTTGTCGATTCCATCGTGATCATTGTCGCCGTAGGGCGTGATGTCACAGGCATTGCCCTGCCCGTCGCCGTCGAGGTCGACCTGATCCGGGTTGGCGACGTCCGGGCAGTTGTCGACCAGGGCGTCGATGTTGTCCATGTCGGAGTCGCCGTTGGGCGTGAGATCGCAGACATTGCCAAAGCCGTCAAAATCGCTGTCGGCCTGGGCCGGGTTGGCGACGTCCGGGCAGTTATCCACATCGTTGGTCACGCCGTCGCTGTCCGAATCGGCGGGCGCGGCGATCGATCCATTCCCGGGGAGAGTGGCGTCGGCAGCGTATTCCCAGGCGATCGGCTCCCACTGGGGGGCTTGCGCAATCCCGCTGACCACGCCCTGGAAGTTCTGCTGGATGGCGCCGTGGACCCCCGGCAAGACGACGAGGAGGGCGATCCCGGCGAGGGCGATAATCACGGCATACTCGACCAGCCCCTGACCGGCGCGAAGGGCGCTTCGCCGGGGGGTGTTATGGGTAGGTGCGTTCATGGTGTTGCTCCTGGGATAACTCGCGCTGGAGAGCGCCTGATAATGGGAGATGATACTTGCTTGATAATTGAGAATGAATGGATGAAGCGGCCTGTATTCATCATCTCTGCTGCTATTATAGTCTGATAGTTGAGAAAGAGTCTTTAGAACTCATGAAAAATATCTAAAAACCATGGAGATCGAGCCGGTTGGGGACGCGAAAAAGCCCCGGGGCGCGTGAGCGGCGGGGGAAAGCGGGTGGCGTGATGGCCTGCGGGGTGGTCGGGGCCGGACGACTCACGCCAGCGCGCGTCCGGCCCGGCGAGGGGCGGGGCGGCATTAAACGATGACGCCCCCCCGGCTTGAGTGATCGTTCATGGCGCGTTGCTGATCATGAGGGCGCTGATCCGGGCGGAGACGGACTGCATGTCCAGGAGGAGGGTCAGTGTGCCATTGCTCACCGTCACATTGCTGAACGTGAGCACCTGGGCGGTGTTCTTGGGTGTCTTGTAGTTGGACTGCTCAACCGTGCCGCCCTGGAGGTTGATGTGGAAAGTTCCGCGGCTATTGGTATTTCCCTCGGCGAAGTACAGGTGGACGGTGTAGCTCCCATTAGGGACGCCGGTCTGGGTGAAAGTCATGTCATTCGTGGAGAGCACGCCGCGCTGGACGATGCTCGTGTCGACCCCGGTACTGTTGCTCAGGGTGGTGGTGATATTGTAGGTGCTCTTCGTGCCCGAGGAGGTGAACGCGGATGTGCCGGCAGCGGTCCAGACATTCCCGGACGTATCGGTGTAGTTGCTGCTCGCCCCGAAGTTCAGACGCAGGGTGTAAGTCGGGCAGCCGCTGGCCGTCTGTGCCCATTGGGTCGGGCACTGATCCACGTTGTCGCTGATTCCGTCGCCATCGCTATCCGGGCACCCGTTGACCGCGCCCCAGGTGCCGACGCACAGGTCCGCGCCGTTGTCGTCGCGGAAGCCGTCCCAGTCGGCATCCGGGCACCCGTTGGTCTGGCCGGCGACCAGCGGGCAGGCGTCGACCGTGTCGTTGACGTAGTCGCCGTCGTCGTCATCGTCACAGGCATTGCCCTGCGAGTCGCCGTCGGTGTTGAGCTGGTCGGCGTTGCTGGCCGCGGGGCAGTTGTCGGCGTTGTTGTCGATGCCGTCGCCGTCGGCGTCACCGTTGGGCGTGGTATCGCAGGCATCGCCCGTCCCGTCATGGTCGGTATCGGCCTGGTTGGCGTTGCTGACCGCCGGACAGTTGTCGCGCGAGTCGGGCGTGCCGTCATTGTCGGTGTCGGGGTCGCCGTTGGGGGTGGGGTCGCAGGGGTTGCCCTGCCCGTCGTGATCGTTGTCGGCCTGGTCGGCGTTGCTGATGGCCGGGCAGTTGTCGCTCAGGTTATCGATCCCGTCGCTGTCGGTGTCGCCGTTGGGCGTGGTGTCGCAGGCGTCGCCCTGGCCGTCGCCGTCGGTATCCGCCTGGCCGGCGTTGCTGAAGGATGGGCAGTTGTCGCTCAGGTTGTCGACCCCGTCGCCGTCGCTGTCACCGTTGGGCGTGCTGTCACACACGTTGCCCAGCCCGTCGTGATCGTAGTCGGCCTGGTCGGGGTTGGCAACGTCCGGGCAGTTGTCGCTCAGGTTGTCGAAGCCGTCGCCGTCGGTGTCGCCGTAGGGGGTGCTGTCACAGGCATTGCCCAGCCCGTCGCCGTCGAGGTCGACCTGGTCCGGGTTGGCGATGGTCGGGCAGTTGTCGGCGTTGTTGTCGGCGCCGTCATTGTCGGTGTCGCCGTTGGGCGTGGTGTCGCAGGCGTTGCCAAAGCCGTCGAAATCGCTGTCGGCCTGGGCCGGATTGGCGATCGCCGGGCAGTTGTCCACGGCGTCGGCGACGCCGTCACCATCGGCATCGGCGGTGGGTGATCCCCCGCCGCCCCCGCCGCCCCCGCCCCCACCGGGCAGGCTGCCCGTGCCGCCGCTGCCGCCGGTGTAGTCCCAGGCGATCGGTTCCCACTGGGGGGCGGAAGAAATTCCGTTGACGACATTTTGGAAGTTATTCTGGATGGCCCGGTGCAGCTCTGGCAGGACGACCACCAGGACCATCCCCACCAGGGCGATGATCACGGCGTATTCGACCAGCCCCTGGCCGGCGCGCAGACTCCTGCGCCGGTCATTGCCTTGCAAAGGCGCGTTCATGGTTGGCTCCTATGAGTACGTGCGCTGGAAAGCGCCTGATGATGTGAGGGGGCGGGCCGCTTTATGATTGATAATAAATCAATGAGCAGGGCGACCTTGACCACCTCTAACCTAATTATAGGATTACAGTTGGGGAGAAGTATTCAGAAGTTATGAATAATTTATAAAGACACGTGATATTGCGCCGGTCGGAGCGGTTTAACAAGGTTGAAGGCTGTCAGGAGGGGGAAATCAGCGAGTCAGATCGGGATGGACCACGATCCAACCCAACGGCTCGCTGGCGACGTGCGGAACCTCCACCGGCTGGCCGCGCAGACCCTCCACCAGGAGCGCCAGCAGCAGCACCAGCACGATGATCACGATGGCCACGGTGTTCACGAAAAAGCGGCTGTGCATGCCGTGTTCCCTTTCCGGCGAACGTGGTCCCGGCAGGCGACCCGTGATGCGACCTCTCTACTTACTGTAACCCCATTCGGCCCGATCAGTCACAGATTTCAGACGTTTTTTAGAACTCCGCCGCCATTTTTGATTGAATCGCTCGACAACTCCGGCGCGACCGTTTCCAAGCCGGGGCGTATCGGCGAAAAGCAGCAGTCATCAGTCAGCGGTCAGCCAAAAGCAGAACAGCGTGGTCGATCATTTTCATCCCTTTGGTGGCAGCATAATCGCGCTCGGCGTCCACGCGCTGTTTTTCTCTGGACTCTGGACTCTTGGCCACTGGTCTCAGAAAGTTGACAGGGGGACTGCCTGCTCCGACAATGGATCAGGCACAGTGCATGCGATTCTCGCGAGGGGGCAAGATGACCATCCGCACGTTGATCCTCTCCGGGGGCGGGGGACGCGGCGCGTTTCACGCCGGGGATGCGTGCCCTGGCGCGCTGGCTTTCGAATGTCATCCACCGGCGCATCCTGGGCGTGGCGCTGCCTCCCCAGGACTTCCTGCCGGTGACGCGCATCATCGACTACGACGAACCGGCCAGTCGCGGACTGATCGAGGCCGGATACCAGGCCGCCGAAGCCGCGTTTCTCAAGCATTTCCCGGCCTGACTCGGCCAATCCCACCAGGGTAGGGTTGTCTCTGTGTCCGAATCATGCTAAGTTGAAGGACACCAGTCCAAGAGTGATGGGTGGCAGGCCGTGAGCATTCAGGTGGTTTGGGACGATGCGGCGCAGCGGGTGATCCGGATGATCGTCGAGGGGCACTGGACCTGGGAGGAGATGCAGGACGCCCGCGACGACGTCGGCCATCTGCTGGACACGGTGGCCCACGAAGTGACGGTCCTGCTCGACCTGGTCAAGAGCCATGGCTTCCCCGAAGGCTATCTGTGGCAGTTCCACAAGCTGTACGGGGTCTCGCACATCAATTCCGGCCCGATCGTCATGATCTCGGAAGACAGGCTGGTGCAGCCGCTGGTCGAGATGCTCAACCGGCTGGATGGCGACTCGGCCGGGCCGCGGATGATGTATGCCGTCGCCACGCTGGAGGAGGCCCAAACCCTGGCGCGCAGCTTCCAGGCCGGCGCGGGCAACGCCTAGCACCCGAAACCGCCCAACGACAGGGACGCCCCGGCGGAGCGTCCCTGTTTGATTCCAGCCGCTTATTCGGCCACCAAAGCAGCCTCCAGCATGGTGTCCGTCCCGGCGATGAAAGCGGCCGCGTCGAACGGGACCGCTACGTCCGGCGGGAGGCCCACGCTCTCATAGATTTCCCCATCGCTGGCATAATAGACCTCGTTGGACAGGCCGACCTGCCAGCCGTTGGGCAACTGGCGCCCCAGGATGTCGGAATGGCCGCCGGAGGTAGGCTCGCCGATCACAACGGTGTTGGGCAGGGCCTGCATGGCCATCACGAAGATCTCGGCCGCGCTGGCCGTCACCCCGCTGGTCAGGACGACCACCGGGCCGGTGAACTGCCGGGGGCCTTCCGGCCGGACGACAAACTCACGCAGCGGGGTCAATCCGTCGCCATCGCGGGCCTGTTTGGTGAAGGCCAGTCGCTCCTGGTCCGCGAAGCGCCCGGCCAGGGTCAGGGCGACGGCATCAAGCCCTCCCGGATTGAAGCGCACGTCCACGATGATCGTCTCCTTGCCGGCCAGGGCGGCGATTGCTTCGTCGATGGCCGCGCCGGCGGCTTCCACTTCGTCCGTGCCGTCGGTCGAGAAGCCCGCCATCTCCGTGAGGAAGATGTAACCGGTGCTCTCGTCCAGGGATCGGTAGGCGATCAGGCCGCCCGCCAGGGCGGTCACGCCTTCACCGCCCACGTAGGCCGCCCGGAGCTGGTCGATCACCGGCTGCATGTCGCTGTCCACCCAGGCCGGGTGCGTGCCGGGGGAGAAGCCCGTGTCTTCGGTCATGAGCGAAATATGCCCGTCCTGCAGGGGGGTGATCATCGCGCTGAGAATCGCGAACAGGTCCTCGTCCGTCGTCTCCGCGGTCACCTGGGGGCGGTAGAGCTCGTACTGGGCCTGCCAATCGACTCCGTACAGGTCGAAGAAGGCATACTGTTCGTTGAAGGTGTGCCAGAAGACCTCGAAGTTCAACTCCGGGTCGGCGCTGGGCGAGGTGCCGCCGTCCGCGCAGACATCCGGCAGGGTCTCGACGCGATGGGCGGTGAATTCCATGGTCAGCGAATCGCGGACGGTGATCAGGTCGCCATCCCGGCTGACGGTGGCGTCAAGGTCGGGGACGGTATTCCCTTCATACGGCGCCTGAGCCACCGCCAGGCAGCTCACACCGGTGATCTCGTACAGGGTCAGGGTCCCATCTACCGCTTCGATGGCCATGCCATATCCATCGGTCAGCCACAGGCCATCCAGGGGAGACTCGTCCTGGGCAAAGGCGGCGGGGAGTCCGCTGGTCAGCAGAATCAGCGCCACCACGCACAGGACATTGCGTTTGAACTGCATCGGGTTTCTCCATAGAGGTGCGCGCGGCAGGCCACTCAATTTCCCCTGCCGCTGTCATACCATACGGCTGAAAGGCGGGCAGGGTCGCGCCAGCGGGCTGGTACCTTGGTCCGGGTCGGGTTAGAACATGCCGTTGGTGTTGGCCGCCTGGGCCGGGATTGCCTGGGCGACGTCCCAGTGCTCGGCGATCAGACCGTCCTGGATGCGGAACATGTCCACCACGGCCGTGCCCCGGTCCTGGGGGGTGAAGCGGTACAGGGCGTGGACGATCACGTAGTCGCCCTCGGCCCACAGGTGCTTGATCTCGTGGGTCAGCGCCGGGAAGTCGCGGTGCATCTCCGGCACGGCCTTCAGGAATCCAGCCTTGCCGGGGGGCATATCCGGGCTGTGTTGGATGTAATCGTCGCGCAGCAGGCGGGCCGCCGCCTGGGCGTCCCGGTCGCGCACAATCTTCTGGAACAGTTCCGTGACGAGCGCCTTGTTGCGGTCGATCTGGGTGGGCATGAGGTTTCTCCTGAACGCAGTTCACCGTGGTCAGTGGACAGTAGACAGTTATCTAGTAGACAGTAGACAGTTTACAGTCGACAGTCAAGACACAACCCCAGGGCAATCGCCGCAAACGGAAAAGGCATCTCATCGCGGAGAACGCGGAGGACGCAGAGAGAAAATCAGATTCTTATCGTCCTCAGCGACTTGGCGGTTCGTTCTGCTTCTCATGGAATGACCCTGGCCGCCCCTTGCCTTTACTGTCGACTGTCAACTGTCGACTCGTTTGCCTTTGCCGGTCGGTTGGTTACAATTGTGACCGGCAGAACAAACTGGATATAACCTTCGGGGCAGGGTGTAATTCCCGACCGGTGGTGAGGCGAGAGGCCAAGCCCACGACCCTGGAGTATGCGCCGTCGCTCACGCTCCGCCGCATACTCTGGGTGGACCTGGTGGAATTCCAGGGCCGACGGTGACAGTCCGGATGGAAGAAGGTGCATCGCAGCCAGCCTGGCGCGGACGTAAACCGCGTCTCCTGTGCGATTCAGGCCCCGAATGAGACTCTCGTTCGGGGTTTTCGATCCCGGTGCCGGACGAGGCGAGGCGCATTTCAAGAGGAGATAACCCGATGGCGAAACGAGTGATCCTGGTGTTGGCGACCCTGGCGATTCTGGGCGGGCTGCTGCCGCTGGCCGCGCCCGCCGCCGCGCAGGAGACCCTGCCGGAGCTGACCCTGTTCCTGGGCTTCGTGCCCAACGTCCAGTTCGCGCCGATCTACATGGCGATCGATAAAGGCTACTTCGCCGAGGCCGGGGTCAACGTGGTGCTGGAATATGGCGACGAGAACCTGGGCGTGGAGCGGATCGCCGTCAACGATCTCCAGTTCGGAGTCATCAGCGGCGAGCAGGTGATCCTGGGCCGGGCGGGCGGACGCCCGCTGGTCTATGTGTTCGAGTGGTACCAGCGCTACCCGGTGGGCGTCGTCGCGCCGGTTTCGGCCGGGATCACGACCGCCGCCGATCTGGCCGGGCGGACGGTGGGCATCCCCGGCCGTTACGGGGCCAGCTACACCGGCCTGCGCGCCCTGCTGGCCGCCAACGCCCTGACCGAGGCCGATCTCGATTTGCAGGAGATTGGCTTCAACGCGCCGGCCATGATCTGCGCCGGGCGGGTCGAGGCCGCGATCATCTACCTGCCCAACGAGCCGGTCCAGGTCGAGGAGCAGTGCGCGGACGTGACCACGATCGCGATCTCGACCCAGGTCGACCTGCTGGCCAACGGCCTGGTGACCAACGAACAGACCATCGCCGAGAATCCGGAGCTGGTGCGGGGCATGGTCAGCGCCTTCGCGCGCGGTCTGGCCGATGTCATCGCCGACCCGGACGAGGCCATGCGCGTCAGCCGCCAGTACGTGGAAACTCTGCCCGCCGGCGGCAGCCGGGTGGCCGTCTCGATCGCGGCCGCGCAGGCGGCCAAAGTCCTCCAGGCGGCCGCCGCGGGCGAGGGCTTGAGCGCCGAGGCCGCCGCCGCGCTGGCCGATTCCCTGAGCGCGTCCATCGATCGCGCCGAAGTGATCCAGATGCGCGTCTTGCTCAACAGTATCGCCCTGTGGCGGGCCGACCGCCTGGGCCTGACCGATCCGGCCTCCTGGGACGTGACGATGCAGACGTTGATCGACATGGGCCTGCTGCCCGGCCCGGTCGATCTCGGCGGGGCGTACAGCAACGATTTCTTGCCGGAATGACGGAGGGCTATTGGCTGTCCGCTGTTGGCTAAAAGCCAGGAGTTGGCCCGATGAACGATAGAGGCTGCGCGTCCGTGAACCTCACCCCAACCCCTCTCCATGAGAATGGAGAGGGGCTTCCCGCTGGCCGTTGGATTGCCCCTCGCTACTGTGTGCAGAGGGGCGCCGTTACCGCACAGCGGTCACGCCGGGGTGAGGTGGGCGCGCCGCCAACGACCTCCAATGGATCGCTTTGCTTTTGAGCCAATAGCCAACAGCTAAGAGCCAACAGCGCTTTTCCATGACCCCACTTGCCCCTTCTTCCGCCTCCCCCCTCCTCCGCGCCGAGCGGTTGGGCATGACCTTCGAGACCAACGGCAGCGGCTTCCCCGTGCGCGCCCTGGCCGAGGTCAGCCTGGACGTGGCGCGCG
Source organism: uncultured Anaerolineae bacterium (assembly GCA_964533805.1). Lineage (GTDB taxonomy): Bacteria > Chloroflexota > Anaerolineae > Aggregatilineales > Ch27 > JARKOQ01. Next base: position 15,353 of record CAZHMJ010000041.1, read on the forward strand.
GGGCGTTCGTGGTGCTGGTCGGACCGAGCGGCTGCGGCAAGTCTACCCTGCTGCGCCTGCTGGCCGGGCTGGAGCAGCCCAGCGAGGGCCGCGCCCTGCTCGACGGCGCGCCGATCGCCGCGCCCCAGCGCCGGATCAGCCTGATCTTTCAGCAGGCCAATCTGATGCCCTGGCGCAGCGTGCGGGCCAACGTCCTGCTGCCGCTGGAGCTGGCCGGAGTCCCCGCCGCCGAGCGCCAGGCCCGCGCGGCGGAGATGATCGCCCTGGTCGGGCTGGCCGGGTTCGAGGAGGCTTACCCGGCCGAGCTTTCCGGCGGGATGGCGCAGCGGGTCGCCATCGCGCGCGGGCTGGTCGCCCGCCCGGAGGTGCTGCTGATGGACGAGCCGTTCGCCGCCCTGGACGCCCTGACCCGCGAGCGCCTGAGCCTGGACATCCTCCAGGTGTGGGCGGCCACGCGCCAGACGATCCTGATGGTCACGCACAACATCAGCGAGGCCGTGCTGCTGGCCGACGAGGTGCTGGTCATGAGCCCCCGCCCCGGCCGGATCGTGCGGCGCGTGCCCATCCCGCTGCCCCGCCCGCGCACGCTCGACCTGCTCTACAGCCCCGACCTCGGTGCGCTGGCCGGGCAGGTCAGGGCCGCGATTGAACAGCAATGTTGAATGTTGAATGCTGAATTTTGAATTGAAAAGCGGCCGGGAACATCGAACTCCCCCGGCCGCTTTCAATTCAACATTCGCGCCAGCGGCGCTATTCGTAGCGCAGCGCGTTGAGCGGATGCTCGCCGGACGCGCCCCAGGCCGTGATCAGCGTCGCCGCGACCGTCACCCCGACCGCCGTGCTCAGCATCAGAATCACCAGATCGACCGGCACGGGCAGGCGGACCAGCCCTTCCGTCAGCGCTGGAATCAACTCCAGGATCAGGAAGGTCGGCAGCAGGCTGATCAGGCCGCCCGCCAGCCCGACGATCCCGTTCTCCAGCAGGAGCTGGATCAGGGCCTGCCAGCGGTCGACGCCCACCGCGCGCAGGATCGCGATCTGGCGGCGGCGCTCCATCGTCGCCAGGGCGACCGTGGTCGCGATCAGGGTCGAGGCCGCGAAGAGCGCCAGCCCGGCCACCAGCAGCGGCAGGGCGGCCATCTGGCTCATCAGGCGGCCGATGATCGAGTCGAAGATGCCGACGTCGAACACGAACACGCCGGGGACGGTTCCCACCTGGGCCAGCACCTCGCGCACGCGGTCATCCTCGGCATCCACGACGGTGAAGTCGAAGGGCATGTCGCTGCGGGTCTGATCGAGCGGAATTTGCAGGGCGAAGTCGCCCAGGCTGAACGGGATCAGGCTGTTGCTGGTATCCGGGGCCACCACGCCCACCACCTCGAAGTCGCGCTGGCTGCCACCCATGCGCAGGGTGAAGATCGAGCCGACTCCGACGCCGTGCGCCTCCAGCTCCGCGATCTGCGGGATCACGATGTGGGCCTGGCCGGCGTCCTCCGGCCCCAGGAAACGCCCCGCCACCAGGGTGCCGCGCGGCGGCTCCCCGTAGACGGTGACGCCCAGGACCAGTTCCAGCCGTGCCTGGCGCAGGTCGGCCTGGGCATCCTCATCATCGAACCAGTCCTCGTAATTGCGCGTGCCATCGATGGCGCGCAGGTCAATGCCGCTGGGGAAACGGATTTCCCGGTAACCGTTGACGGCATCCGAGCCATCCAGACGGCCGTGGATCATGCCCTGAACCAGCGGCAGCGAGATGATGATCACGTTGCCGCCGATCGGGTCGCTGATGGTGGTGTAGAGCAGCATGTTGATGCTGCGCGCCATGATCAGCGTCCCGCTGAGGGCGGTCATACCGATGATCAGGGCCAGCAGGCTCAGCGCGGTGCGCAGGCGGTGCAGGCTCAGACCGCGGATCGCGATCTGGAGGTTGGCGTTGCGGAAGCTCGGCAGCTTGCTCAGCAGCCAGACCAGGACCCACATCAGGGCCAGGATCAGCCCCAGCAGGATGAAGACGACCAGCGTCCCCAGGATACCCGGCGTGAGCGGCGGCGGCAGGTTGAGGATGTCGCCCATGTTGCGCGCCATGCGGGGCGGCATGCTCTGGCTGACCAACTCGCTCATGCGGTTGGTGCCCAGGATCACGTCCACCAGCAGGCCGAAGCCGACGATCAGCAGCACGAAGCTCAGGATCGTCCACAGGAAGCCCGCTCCGGCCATCGGAATCTGGTCTTCGCGCAGGACGATGCTGGGCCGGATGCGGGTGGCCATGACGGTCGGCAGGAAGCTGAAGAACCCGGTCACGATCACGCCCAGAACAACGCCCAGCACGGCCGGGTCAAGGTAAACACGCCAGGGCAGCGGCACGGCGAAGGCCTGCTGGCCCAGGTCGCGGGCGAAGTAACTCAGCACGATGCCCAGCCCCACGCCCACCAGGCTGCCCAGCACGCCGCAGATCAGGGATTCGGCCATGAAGACCAGGGAGATATCCTCCCCCTGGAGGCCGAGCGTTTTGAGGACGGCGATCTCTTTCGATCGGCGGTTGACGGCGACGACCATCGTGTTGATGATGCCCACCCCGCCGATCACCAGCCCGACCAGGCTGAGGACCAGCACGAAGCGCGCGATCAGGTCGGCGATCGTCTGGTTCTCGCGCAGGACGTCCGGCGCGTTGAAGACGCGATAGCCGCCGCTCCCCAGAACCGAGCGGAGTTCTTCCGTGACCTGTTCGGGGTCGGCCTCCGGCGGCAGTTTGATGTAGGCCCGATCGGCCAGCGGCTCTATCCCGAACTGGCCCATCTCGGCCCGATTCAGGTACGCGAAGCTGAACAGGATGCCCATCGGGCTGTCGAAGGAGTTTTCGGCCGCGTCCGGCACGATGCCGGTCACCGTGTACAGGCTCTCGCTGGAACCGATCCGGATCGTGTCGCCGAGTTCAGCCTCGATCTGGTTGGCCAGCCGGCGGCCGAGCACGATCTGGTTCGGCCCGCTGAACAGGTCGCCGAGCAGGACGCCGCGCGGTTCCTCGGCGCGGATGATATCGTAGAAAGGATAGACGGCCGGGTCGATGAAATTCGCCATCGCCAGGGCGGGTACCCCGGCCAGTTCGTCGGACACGACCGTGGCCTGCATCAGCTCGCTGTTGTGGGTGTAAGTGATTTCGGCCCCGTTGTCCGCGGCCCAGGTATTCAGGCGGGTCATGCGCGCTGCGGTGAAGAAGCGCGCTTCTTCCTGCTGATTGAAGATGCTCATTTCCACGCCACGGCCGACCACGCGCACGTCGGCGCGCAGGAAGGCCTGGACGTTGGCGGTCAGCGCGTCGGTGACCATCAGGCCCAGGGTGCGCAGGGCGACCACGGTCGCCACGCCGGCGGCGATGCTGAGCAGCGTGAAGGCCGCCCGGCGGCGATCCCGGATCAGGTTGCGGATGGCATACGAAAAGGCAAAAGCAAGTCGCTCGAACATGGCTCCCCCTGTGGGCTTAAGCCTGCGGCTCGGCGGGGGTAGTCCCGTTGAGCTGGGCGAGCCATTTCTGGGCGGTGGCGTGATGGGGCATCTGGGCCAAAATCTGGCGGGCGGCGGCGTAGTCGTGGGCCAGCATCAGCTCGCGCGCCTCGGCCAGCATCTTCTCGGCGTTGTTCATGTCGGACGACTCGACGTCCTCCAGGGCCAGGGCCTTGAGTTCCCCGGTGGCGCGCTTGTCCTTGAGCCAGGCGACGGCCGCCCGCTGGACGGCCGCCTGGGCGTCCACGTCCCCGGCCACGCGCCCATCGACCAGGGTGATCAGGCGGTCGACGCGCGAGGCCACGTCCATGTCGTGGGTGACGATCACGATCGTGGTGTTGATCTGCTGCTGCACGGTGCGCAGGGTATCCAGCACGGCGGCGCTGGCGGCGGTGTCCAGGTTGCCGGTCGGCTCGTCGGCCAGGAGCAGGGGCGGGTCGTTGGCCAGGGCGCGGGCGATCGCGACGCGCTGCTGCTGCCCGCCGGAGAGCTGGCTGGGCCGGTGGCCGAGGCGGTCGCCCAGGCCGAGCAGGCTCAAAATCTCTTTGGCCCGCTTGCGCGGATCGTAGCGGCGCTTGCGCGCGAACTGGATCGGCAGGGCCACGTTTTCCAGGGCGGTCAGGGTCGGAATCAGATTATAGGACTGGAAAACAAAACCAATCTTTTCGTTGCGGATGCGCGTCAGGGCGCGCTCGTTGAGGTGGGTGATATCGACTCCGTCGATGAAAATCTTGCCGCCGGAGGCGCTATCCAGCCCGCCGATCAGGCCGAGCAGGGTGGATTTGCCGCTGCCGGATGGCCCGACGACCGCCAGAAAATCGCCCGCCTTGATATCGATCGACACCCCACGCAGGGCGTGGACGGTGACTTCGCCGGTCTTGAAGTCTTTGCGCAGGTCTTCGGTGCGCAACACGGAATGGTTGTTGGAGCTGGTCATGAACGGCCACTTTCGGAGAATGGGTGGAACACGAACAGGGGGAGCAATCGATCCGGCCAGGGGCCTGTGTCACCGGGTTGAACAACACCCGTAGAGAGTACCCGATTCCGGCACGGTGGCAAGCAACTCCCGTCCCCCTGACCGACGCTCCATCTATCAATACGGACAACCGGCGGGGGCGGTTGCGCCAGGGTCGGGGATTGAAATCCACGACTCTGAATAACAAGTCCTCCGGACTGGAAACGGCGGTTCAGTCCGGAGGACTTTCTGTCCTGAGTCGGGGATTTCCAATCCCCGAACGCGCCCACCGCGCCGCGCTGTTTTATCGCGCCGGGGTAAGGAGAACATTCATAACACGCGCTAGGGCGCGCGGGTCAGGATCAGCGGGATGTCACCCATCGCGTCCGTGTCTTCCACCAGGAAGTTGACGACCGGGTTGTTAGCCGCGGCCGTCTGGCAGGTGAAGAAGGTCGGGTAGACGACCATCCCGCCCAGCGAGTCGAAGGACTGGCGGGCTGTCTCGGTCATGTCCATTGCCTGGCCGTTGACGGTGACGATCAGCCGCGAGCCTGCCGCGAGCTGCTGGTCAAAAAGCGTCACCCGGTAGCGCCTGGGCGTTCCGGTGACTGGCTCGGCCGCCATGTGGCCGGTCATCTGCATGTCAAAGGTGGCCGGGCCCATCGTCAGGTCGTCGGCCACCCAGGTCAGCGAGCCGTCCGGGTGGGCCGTGAACTGGTAGAGGCCGGACTGGGTCATACCCAGGGCGGGCGAGACGGTCATGTTCCAGGTGCCCACGATGCAGGCGGGCAGCGTGGACTCTTCCCGCTGCTTGCATTCCTGGATGCGCGAAAGGGCTACCGTCGGGGCCTCGACCAGCGCCATCGCGGGGCCGCGCCCGGCCGCGATCAACAGCGAATCGCCCGCCTCCTCGGCGCACAGCTCGATCGGGCTGCCGTCGGCCAGTTCGATAAAGCCGCCGCCCACGACCAGCGCCGCCCGGACGCCGTTGACCGCCAGATTGCGCGGTTCGATCTTGACTCCCTGGCCGGGCTGGAGTGGGTCCAGTTCCGGCAGGTCGATCCCGGTCAGCACGATCGAGTTGATCTCCAGATCAAGGTCCACGTCCTGCGGCAGGCTGAACAGGCTGTTGTCGTCGGTCAGGGTATCTGGGCTGGGCTGCCAGGCCAGCCCGTTCAGGGCTACGACCTGGGCGTAATCGAAGAACAGGTCGGGCGTGAACAGGGCGGTCAGATCGGGGAGTGCGTTCAGCCCGTCCGGCGCGGCCGGAAAGCCCGGCTCGCTCACGCCCGACGAACTGCCAAAAACGTACTCCCAAAAGTACATCGCCTCGCCGGAGGTGTTGAGCAGGTTGGAACTGTAGCCGTCCTCGTAGTCCTTGCGGAGCTGGGCCAGGACGTTATCCGGCGGGTCGATGGCTTGGACGGCCTGCCAGTAGGCCAGCCCTTCGGCCAGCCATTCGCCCTGTTCGGCGGCCGCGTCCGCCGCGTACAGTTCCAGGTAGCAGTGGGCCACGTCCAGGGCCAGCTCGAAGCGCAGGGTCTGCGTGTCGGCATACAGCGCGTTCCAGGCGAACAGGGTGACATGGCAGACCGTGGCCGGCGCGCCCTCGGTCGCCCCGGCCCAGGGATTGGGCCACGACGGCACGGGCGGATCGACCGCCTCCAGCGCGACCGCGCTCTGGTCGGCGCCCATCCCCTCGCTCACCCCAACCTCGACCAGCACCCGGAAGGCCATCGTCTGGTTGGCCGGCTGTTCGTCCGGGGCGCGGTTCCACAGCCATTCATATTTGGGCGCGATCATCCCCAGGGCATGGGCGATCACGTCGAACTGGGTGGTGTAGTCCGCCGGGAAGCGGACGAGATGGGTCTGCCCGCTGACCGCCACCTCGCGCACGTAGACGTCCGATTCCAGCCCGGCCACCCGCGCCAGACCGGACCCAACCAGCATCAAAATCCCAATCACAAGAAACGCTCTTTTTACACTCTGGTTCACTGCCTGCTCCTCAACAACGCTCTGCCACCGAACAACATCCATAAATCGCATTCTCCTGCACACCCGCGATTATATGATAGATTTTGTATTCTTTCCTGTCTTTCGCTTTTCTCCGTGTTTTCCTTGGCGTTCTTGGCGGTTCATCCCGTTTTTCGCTTGGACGCTTGCCGCTTGGACGCTACGCCACTGGCCTTTCCACGGCCGCGCCTCTACAATGGAAGCCGCCCTAGAACGCACCCGGCCATGACGGAGATCGCCACCCATGCTCGTCCACCTCGAAGGCAACATCGCCAGCGGCAAATCAACCCTCGGCCAGAGCCTGGCCGCCCATCCGCGTTTCCACTTCATCCCGGAGCCGGTCGAGGTCTGGCAGACGGGCTTCGCGGATAACGTGCTCGACCGCTTCTACAGCGACATGGGCCGCTGGTCGTTCACCTTCCAGGTGTGCACCTTCGCCACGCGGGTGGCCGCCCTGCGCGACCGGCCTCCCGGTCGGATCACGGTCGCCGAGCGCAGCATCGGCTGCGACCGCCACGTGTTCGCCCTCAGCCTGTACGAGCAGGGCGCGCTGGACGCGGTCGAATGGGAGGTCTACCGCCGCCTGTGGGAGGAGATGGCCCCCAAAGCCCCCCAACCGGACGCGATCCTGTACCTGCGCACGCCCGCCGAGGAATGCCTGCGCCGGCTCCAGGCGCGTCACCGTTCGGAGGAAGGCGGCGTCTCGCTGGATTACCTGCTGGCCCTGGAGGCGCGTCACGACGCCTGGCTGCTGGCCCTGCCCGGCGTGATCGTCCTGGACGGCACCCGGCGCTGGACTCCCGACGATGTGCTGGACAGGCTGGAAGAAAGACAATGATGAATTTTTAATTTTGAATGTTGAATTGGGGGGGCGACCTCACCCCCGGCCCCTCTCCGCGCGCGGAGAGGGGAGCAAACGGCGGCCCGTGGATGGCGGTCTGCGGCAATTGGGGCGCGCGATGGGTGGGCGTAGGGACGACCGGCGGTCGTCCACCCCGGAGGCGAGTATGTCCGAAGCAGTACAAACACTGACCTGGGCAACGTACCGCGATTTCATGGATCAGCAGGGCAGACTCCGCCAGGAAGGCGGGCGGCTCCACCGGCTCGTGGCGGCGTATCCCACCCGCGAGCAGCGGATGAACAG
>CAZHMJ010000042.1:0-22895 GCA_964533805.1 uncultured Anaerolineae bacterium
GTCGAGCGCGTCCAGCGCCGGGGCGAAGTCCGCCGGCCCGGCCGCGGCGATCAGGGCCGTGGTCTCGGCCTGATAGGCCGCCAGCCCGTCCACGAAAGCCGCGATGTCGAAGTCCGGCCCCGTCTCGGCCGGGAGCAGGCCGGTGCGCAGGCGGAAGGTGACCGCGATGACATACCGCCCGTCCGTGCTGAGGCCCTGGAAGGTGTAGAGCAGGCTGTCGCTGAGCAGCGGCTCGGCGGCTTCCTGCCAGGCGGTCAGGTAACGGATGCCCCGCACCTGCTCGGATTCGAGATACACGGCCCCGGCGCGGAGGGTCTGCCCGGCGGCCAGCACCGGCAGGAAGGGCAGGTTGGCGCTGCCCTCGACATCGGTCTGGTAGGTTGCCAGGTCGGGGCGGGTGTCCAGCAGGGCGCGCAGGGCTTCGAGCTGGCTGGCCGCCGCCTCGAAGCCGGACGCGGTGAAGCCCTCGACCGGGTAGACGCGCACCCCGCCGGTCGAATCGAACAGGCTTTCCGGCGCGGGCGGTTCCGCGTACAGCAGGAACTGGACGTGGCCGACTTCCGGCGGGAAGGTCGTCTCGGCGTCGTCCGGGTGGACGGTGATGTTGACCCCGTGGGCCAGCCGGTCGTCGTAGCTGAAGCGGATGCCGTCGAAGCCGACGGTGTGGGTGGCCGGTTCCTGAGCGTCAGGTCCCTGGGCCAGGGCCGGCGCGGCGCTGATTGCCAGGAGGAGCAGGACAAGCACAAGAAGTCTGGTTTTCATGGTGGGTTCCCTTACAGTCGTTTCGATGTCGCCAGAGGATAAGACCGATCGGCGGCCTTTTCAATCCGCGCCTGATCGACGCTTCGCTGACGACTGTCCTACGCCGGGCGCTACAGGGATTGGAGAATCTGGCGGCGCAGGCGCTCGTACTCCTCGGCGCTGATCGTCCCGGCGGCGTAGAGCTGCTCCAGCTTGCGCAGGCGCGCCTCGGCCGTCTGCCCGGACGGGCCCGGCGAGTCGAGCCCGACCTCGCCGGTGGATACGCCGCCCACCGGGACGGCGGCCTGGGTCGCGCCTCGCCGCCCGCGCGCCAGGACCATCACCAGACCGATGATTCCCAGCAGCGCGCCCAGGCTGCACAGCCCGCCGGACAGCAGCAGACTGCCCACGCCGTTGAAGACCGAGCCCAGCACGCCGCCCATCGAGCCGAACAGGTTGTCGGTGACGGCGCTGGTCACGTCGCGGCGATTGCCTTCTGCGTCCACGCAGTAGTAGATGACCGTGCGCCCCCAGCCCATGTCGGGGGAATAGGACGAGGCCCCGCTCGACTCCTGAATTTGCTCGCCCGGTTGGCAGTACTCGGCCGCGTCCGGGGTCTGGACGGCCGAGGTGATCATCTGGCCGAGCTGGCTGAACTGGCCCGTGAAGCCCAGCACCATCCCGACCGTGCCCGCGATACCCAATACGATTCCGAGAAACAACAGTAATTTACCCATAGGGTTCTTTGTTTATCCTGAAAGTCTAATTAACGAGATGGCCTTATCGTAGCACGATTTGTGTTTTTGTGATCAAGGCCTGAACAGAGGGGTTAACTTACCCCGGTCCGTCTCGCGTAAGGGATCAGCGCGACGAGCAGGCCCCACAGGCCCAGCACGCCGTAGAAGCCGATCGAGAGCAGCAGGGCGGGCAGCCGGTTGCCCACCTGGAAGGCCAGCAGCAGGGGGAAGTAGGCCGAGGTCACGCCAAAGGACAGCCAGGCCAGCCGCCGCCAACGGGCGGTCGGGGCGCGTTCCAGCAGCAGGCCGTAGGCCAGCAGCAGCGGGGCCATCCCGGAGACCCACAGCGTCGCCCCCAGCAGCAGCGTCGTCACGACCACCAGCGCGTATTCGAGGTCGAAACGGGCGGAATCCTCGACCGCCGCCGGGCGGCGCGTGACCGCCCAGACCGTCGCCCCGGCCACGAGCAGGCTCAGGATCAGGCGGGTCGGCCCGGCCAGTTCGGGTGCGTCTACCAGGGGGATAATGCTCTCATTGGCTGTGAACAACCGCTGGCTGAAGCCCAGGATCGAGCAGTTCTTGAACAGCCCCTCGATCTGGCCCTGGCTGGACAGGCCGGGCAGCAGGTCGGTGAAGTATTCGATCAGCAGGCCCGGGCCGGAGACGACCACCTGGAACAGCCCCAGCAGCAGCCCGGCCACGATCACGGCCCGGATCAGCCGCCAGTCGCGCCGCCAGAGGAAATAGATCACCAGCAGGGCCGGGTAGACCTTGATCCAGGCCAGCAGGGCCAGCAGCGCCCCGGCCAGCGTCCGCCGCTTCGCCCGCACCGCCGCCCAGACTCCCACCAGCCCGGCCAGCATCAGGAAGCTGACCTGCCCCACCCAGAAGCCCTGCACCACCGGCGTGAACAGCAGCGGCATGATCCACACCATCCGGCGGCGGGCCGGGGTAGCGGCGTGGCGGCCCAACAGCGCGGTCGCGCCGATCAACAGGGCCGCGCCGCCGATCAGCCAGACGACGGCCAGCCTGTCCCAGCCCAGCGCTCGCGCGAACGGGGCCAGGACCTGGGCCAGCAGGGGCGGGTAGACGTAGGTCGTGCCGCTGAAGCCCTGGTAGAGTGGCTGGCCTTCCGCCAGGCGCAGCGCGCCCTGGTAGTAGGAGCGGTAATCCCAGCGCTCCCCGGCCAGGAACAGGAACCCGCAGCCGGCCAGCAGCAGCCCCCACGCAATGACCAGCGGCAGGTGGCGCAGACGATGCTGAATCGTCCGGGTCACGGGGCGACCTCCCCGCGCAGCCGGTAGAACAGACAGCCGGCCCGTTCCTGGACCGGGTAGGTCGCCAGCGCGGGCGGGGCCTCGTCCTCGCCGCAGTAGGCGTAGACCAGCGGATCGGACTCGGTCTCCAGCGCGGCCAGCGCGTCCTCCGGGCCACGCGACCAGGTCACGTCGCGGAAGGCGTAGAACTCGATTGCTAGGCTGGTGCGCTTGAGGTTGCTCAGGATGTGGTCGGCGGGTCTGGTTGAGTCGCCAAAGGCGGCGGCGACTTCCAGCGGCATGTAATCCACCCCCGCGCGCTCCAGGAAGGGATGCTCCCCGGAGCGATGGTAGCCGTCCAGCACGATCAGGCTGATCACCCCGCCGGCTACCAGCAGCGCCGCGACCAGCGGGCGCAGCAGGCGGGTCCGTCCGCGTAGGCCGGGCCGGAACGCCGCCGCGACCGCCCCCGAAGCCGCCAGGGCCAGCGGCGGGGCCAGGAAGAGCTTGTAGTAGCTGTGGATGTAGCTGGCGTTGCGCAGCACGATCAGGTAGCCGAGGCCGACCACACCCAGGACGATCAGCATGTGGCGGGCCATCTCCGCCTCGCGCCGGATCAGGCATATTCCCGCGACGGCCAGGATCAGGACGATCGGGGTGTAGACGATCGCGCCGTCGGTGATCAGGTGGCCGATCCATTCCAGGGCGGTGAAGGAGGCCGACTCCGGCCCAAACGTGGCGCTGCTGGTCCGCCACACGAAGGCGTCCATCAGGTCGGGCAGCGTGCCCGGCCAGGCGAGCTGGTAGTAGGCCAGCAGGACGCCCAGCGCCAGCAAGCCCACCACGCCCACCGCCAGGCTACCCCGTGCCGTGCCGTGCCCCCGGCGCCAGCCTCCCCACCAGGCCAGGACGATCACGGTGAGCAGCCCGGCCCAGGACGTCCACACAGCCAGGATCGCCAACCCGGCCAGAGCCAGCCAGCGCCCGCGCGTCGGGCGGCGCAAGTAATCAACGAACACCGCCGCCAGCAGCAGCCCATAGGCCAGGGTCAGGCACTCGTGATCGGGCATCCGGCCGAAGTAGAGCATGGCCGGGGTGAGGGCATACAGCGCCGCCGCCCAGAAAGGACGCGCGTCAGAAGGCCGCTGGCGGCCCCGGTACAGCTTACGCGCCAGGGCGTAGATCGCCGCCACGCTGATCAGGGTCGCCGCCGCCGCGACCCAGCGCGCCGAGGCCTCGTGGAAACCAAACAGTTCTCCCGCCAGGGCGGTCGTCCACACGATCAGCGGCGGGTGGTGGTTGTAATAGCGGAAGGCGTCCGGCGATTCGACCGGCCCGGTGTTGAGGGTCTGCAGGCCGCGCAGCTCCAGCGCGCCGTACAGGCGATAGTTGCGCACGGCGGTGCTGATCCAGGCTCCGTTTTCGTCGTACAGGCCGAACCAGGGCGCGTCCAGCCGGACGAGCAGCAGCGCCCAGACGAGCAGCAGCAGGCCAAGGATAGCCGGGGAGGGTGCGCGGCGGGCCATGGGGCTACTCCGCCGCGACCAGGCTCACGCTGACCTGGCGCTCGCGCGGCCCGTCGAACTCGAACAGCACCACGCGCTGCCAGGTGCCCAGCAGCAGCCGTCCCCGGACGACCGGCAGGCTCAGGCCGGGGCCGATCAGGGCGGCCAGGATATGATCGGGGGTGTGGCTGGGATCGTGCGGGTGGCGGAACTGGAGCTTGGGGATCATGGCGGTGTAGGCGTCCAGCATGTCCAGGTCGGTGCCGGGGTCGAGGTCGGCCGTCGTCAGGGCGGCGGTGGTGTGCAGGCAGAAGGCGCTGCACAGCCCGGCCTGGAAGTCCGCCTCCCGGATCAGGCGGTTGAGGCGGTCGGTGAGATCGACCACCTGCTTGCTGCGCTGGGTGGGAATGGTCAGGATCGAGGGCATGGATAAGGCCTTTTGGAGTAGACAGTGGTCAGTCTACAGTTGACAGTTTACAGTGGTCGTGCGATGTGTCGGGCGACAATTCAGAGCAGGCCCGACGCCCCTAATTATGCCAGACCGGGCATGGATGGGGAAATGCGGCGAGGCGGGTCGCATCGGACTGGGGCCCGGCGGCATAAATGCCGAGGCGGGGAATCGAACGGCCAATCCCTATCGGTAAGTGCTCCCGGCAAGGATTGGCCGTTTCAGTCATGCCACCAGCAGCCGCGCGCCTAAGCCTTCTCCGCTTTCCACAGCGGGTCGTTGGGATACAGCCTGCGGCCCAGCCAGAGCGACACGTACACCAGCCCGACCAGGACGGGCACCTCCACCAGCGGCCCGACCACGGTCGCCAGGGCTTCGCTCGAAGCCAGCCCGAACACAGCAATCGCCACCGCGATCGCCAGCTCGAAGTTGTTGCTGGCCGCGGTGAAAGAGATCGTCGCCGTGTCGGCATACGGGAACTTGAACAGGTAGGACAACCCGAAGGACAGCAGGAACATAATGCCAAAGTACAGCAGCAGGGGCAGCGCGATGCGCAGGACGTCCAGCGGCTGGGCGAGAATGACCTCGCCCTTGAGCGAGAACATCATCACGATCGTGAACAGCAGGCCGATGATCGCGGTCGGCCCCAGGCGCGGGATAAACTGCGTCTCGTACCAGTCATTGCCCTTGACCCGGCCCAGGATCAGGCGCGTCAGGAAGCCGGCCGCCAGTGGGATGCCCAGGAAGATCAGCACGCTCTTGGCGATGCTGCCCATGTCGATGTTCAGCGCCACGCCTTCCACGCCCATCCACTGGGGCACGACCGTCAGGTAGAAGTAGCCCAGCACGGTATACATCACGATCTGGAAAACCGAGTTGATCGCCACCAGCACGGCGGCGTACTCGTTGTCCCCGCAGGCCAGCATGTTCCAGATCAGGACCATGGCGATGCAGCGCGCCAGCCCGACGATGATCAGCCCGGTGCGGTAGGCCGGATGATCGGGCAGCAGCAGCCAGGCCAGGATGAACATCAGGGCCGGGCCGATGACCCAGTTGAGCAGCAGGGAAGTGGCGGACATCTTCCAGTTGCCCATGATCGAGGGGATTTTTTCGTATTTGACCTTGGCCAGCACGGGATACATCATCCACAGCAGGCCGATCGCGATGGGCAGCGAGACGGTATCCAGCTTGACCGAATCCAGGGTGGGCGCGAGGTCCGGGATGAGCTTGCCCAGCAAGATTCCCACCGCCATCGCGAGGAAAATCCACAGTGGCAGCAGCCGGTCGAGCACCGACAGGCGTCCGAGGACGCCCCCACGCAAGAGAGACCCGTTAGCCGTTTGAATGGTCATGTTTTGCTCCTTGAATTGGTGGATTGTAGAAAATCTAGCTTGAGAGAAAAGCCCCAAACAGGTAGCCCGCGATTGTGCTGAAGACGGCCACCAGTCCGACGTAGGAAGCCGTTTTCTTGCGGCCCATGATCCGGCTCGTGACCAGGATGCTCTGCATGCTCAGCTCCGGGTCGGCCAGCAGGTAAGCCAGCAGCGGCCCGCGGTGCATCCCCAGGTCCAGGAACATGCGCGCGATCGGGACTTCCACAAGGGTCGGGAAGTACATGAACACGCCGAAGAAGACCGCCAGGGCGTTGGCCCAGATCGTGTTCTGCCCGGCCAGGGCGCGAATCCAGTCTTCCGGCACGATGCTGCGCACCATGCCCGCCACGAACACGCCCACGATCAGCAACGGGAAAATCTGCTTCACGAAGCGCCACGTCTCCCACAGCCATTGGGCCAGCTCGTCGCGGGTCAGCTTCACGGCCGCCACGTAAGTCACCCCGCCCAGCAAGAGCAGTTCCACCACGAAGCGGCCGGTGATGTGGATGACCAGGCTGCCGGTTTCGGTGGCCGGGGCGGCGACCAGCAGCGTGAAGGCCACCAGCCCCAGGGCGGTCCACGTCCAGCGGTTGAAGCCGCTCAGCACGCCGTCGAGGCCCTTCCAGGCGACCGGGGCGATCACGACCAGCAGGCCGATCAGCAGCGCGCCTTGCAGGGTCAGATGCAAGCCGTCCAATGCCGCCTGGACACCGTCGGAGAGTTGCAGCGGCAGATCGAGGCTGAACAGCGTCCCGGTCAGCAGGTCGATCTGGAGCGTCCCGGCGATCAGGATGGCGACCAGCAGCCCGAAGAAGGCCCACAGCGCCGGGCGCATGCCTTCCTGCTGCTCGAACAGGGCCGCGCCGTTGGCGGCGTTTTCCTCCGGCTGCTTGAAGATCGCGGCCATGATCAGGCCGATGACGATCCCGAAGCCGATCGAGAGCACGATCCGGGCCAGGGCGATGTCCATCCCGATCGCCGCGCCGGTGTAGCTGATCGCCAGGATATTGACCGCCGGGCCGACGAACAGGAAGGTGATCGCCGGGCCGAGGCCCGCCCCGCGCTTCCAGATTCCGGCGAAGAGGGGCAGGATCGTGCACGAGCAGACCGCCAGCAGAAAGCCGCCGATGGCCGCGGCCGGGTAGCTGATCCATTTGGGCGTTCTAGGCCCCAGGTAGCGGGTGACGATTCCCTGCGGCAGCAGGCCGCTGAGGTAGCCCGCGATGAAGAAGGCCGGCACCAGGCACAGCAGCACATGCGCGGCCAGGTAATCCAGCAGGCCCAGCCACCCGGCCTGCACGAGTTGTCCGATCAAGTCGAGGACAGTCATCACTATGCCTCACATTCGATTTTTGGAATGTATTTACTGATGAGAAGTGCCCCGGTTGGCCGGGGCATGTCACGCACCGGTGTTTACTTCGCGGCCAGGGTCTCGGCCAGCCAGGTCACAATCTCGGCGACGGGCGGGATGCGCCCCTGGGAGACGACCCGGTCGCCGATCATCAGGCCGGGCGTGCGCAGGACGTGCGCGCCGATCTCAATCGGGTCGGTGATCTTGACGACTTCGTAGCCGCCCTCCGGGTTGAGCTGGGTCAGCGCCTCGCGGGCGTGGGCTTCCAGCCGCTGGCAGTTGGGGCAGCCGGTGCCGAGGACTTTAACGGTGAGCATGGGAGTTCTCCTTACTTGAGAAGACAGGGATTGCATCTACGCTTATGGATACGGCACAGTGTGGACAGGTGCAGCCATCCACCCGGTGCGCTTCGCCCGCCGGAGTCGGGCCGAACAGCACGTCCAGCAGGCCATACACCCGCCCATCGGCGATCCAGTAGTAGACCATCCGCCCGTCCTTGCGCGAGTCGATCAGACCGGCCTCGCGGAGCTGCATCAACTGCTGGGAGATGTAGGCCTGGCGCTGGCTGAGCACGGCTTCCAGGTGGCAGACGCACGCCTCGCGGCGGCGCAGCACGTCCAGGATCGCCAGCCGGACCGGATGGGCCAGGGCTTTCATCAGGGCCGCTTGAGTCTGGTAGTGCTTCATGGCAATCAACCCATTCGATATTTCGAATATATTGTACACACTCATGGCGCGCGGTAAAACGTCAAATGTCATCAGGTCGGGAGGATGTTTGTGAGGGCCGGGATTGTGGTATACCCGTAGGGACGACCGCGATCCTTGCATCGTCCCGGTCGTCTAGGCGTGGCTTCGTAGCGGCGTCGCCCGCGACGCCGGAGTCTTTGTCCAGCACCCTATCCGCCGCGCAGAGACGGCGGCACGGCCGGCCGCGACGCTACGAAAATCCCGACCAGGAAACAGGGGGAATCCATGATCACACAGGATGACATCCGCGTCATGCTGGATTACAACGCCTGGGCCGACCGCACGATGCTGAACACGGCCAAGGCGCTGCCCCAGGAGATCCTGCACGCCCCGCAGGGAATGGGCTTCGGGATCATCTTCGACACACTGGTTCACATGCTGGACGCCCAGCGGAACTGGCTGCGGCGCTGGCAGGGCGATCCGCCCGCGCGGTTTTCGACACGGGCCGATTTCGAGACGCTCGATCAGGTCGAGGCCGCGTGGGAACCGCTCCGCGCCGAGTTCAACGCCTATATTCTCGGCAGCAACCTGGCGCGCCCGATCACCTATACGACCACGCGCGGCGAAACGTATACCCATCCCCTGGGGCTGCTGGTGTGGCACGTCCTCAACCACGCCGTGGAGCACCGCAGCGAGCTGGCCGCCATGTTCACCCGCTCCGGCATCCCGCACGAGCGGGTCGATCTGGTTCACTACCTGGGCAGCGTGGCGAAGCTGGGGCTGGACTGACCCGCGACCGGACTGGCCTTGAATCAAAACGGGGACAGGCTTGCGAAAGCGCCTGTCCCCGTCGAGGTGAGCGTGGGTTGGCGGGCTAGCCACCCAGGGTGTCGCTGTTGGGTATCACGACCACGAACAAACCCAGGTCGCCATCGGCGCGGCGCGGTTCCGTCTGGACGAGGCTGGCCGAATCACCGGCTGCGCCGCGTCCGGCGAACGCCATCTGACCCTGGCCGACGGCGTGGGTCAGCGCGCCGAACAGCATTGCGCCGGCCACGATCGAGAGGCCAACGCCGACCGTGCGGATGTTGTCTTTACGAGTAGCCATGAGAATTTCCTTCCCCCAAACGCCAGTTGTCACAAGAATTCCAGTAAACGGACGAACGATTCAAATCCTAGTCTATTTATCCACAATGTCAATAAGCAATCGGTGTATATGGATAAAAACAATCCGAATGACTATCCTGTCACCTGGTCAAACGGCCAGGCTGGTCAGGCGACCGTGCCGGTGAGATAACCTTTCAATTCAGCACGGATTCGACGGATGACACGGATTTTCACGGTTTTGAATAGCTTCTACTGTGAGAATCCTTTGAATCCGTGAGATCCGTGTTGAATTGAATCGTCCATAACGGCCTCGCTCTTGCGTTCCGGCCCGGCCTGCCCTATCGTAGAGACATGACAACACCATCGGATTTCCCCACAATCATCCTGCATGCCGACCGGACCAAGGCCGTCCTGAACCACCATCCCTGGATTTTCTCCGGCGCGATCAAAACTGTGCGTGGCGACCCGGCCCCCGGCGGGCTGGTGCGTCTGGCGGACGACTCCGGCCGCTTCCTGGCCTGGGGCTACTGGAACGCCCAGTCCCAGATCCGGGTGCGCCTGCTCTCCTGGGACGAGGGCGAAGCGATCGACGATGACTTCTGGCGGCGGCGGCTGACGCGGGCCATCGCGGCGCGCGGCGAAGATAACCAGATCGCGGCGGGCGGCACGCCCCTGGCTTACCGCCTGGTCAACGCCGAGAACGACTACCTGCCCGGCCTGGTGGTCGATCGCTACGGCGACTGGCTGGTGCTGCAAGCCCTGACCCTGGGCATCGAGGCGCGCAAGACCCTGCTCGTCGGTCTGCTGGACGAACTGCTCCATCCGGTCGGAATCTACGAGCGCAGCGACGTCGACGTGCGCGAGAAGGAGGGACTGGCTCCGGCCAGCGGGCTTCTGGCCGGGCAGGAGCCGCCCGACCTGATCGAGATCGACGAGTTCGGGCGGCGCTTCCTGGTGGACGTCCGGCTGGGCCACAAGACCGGCTTCTACCTCGACCAGCGCTACAACCGCCAACTGCTGGGCAGCCTGCTGCGCTTCGACCCCCAGGCCCAGACCCGCGACGTGCTCAACACTTTCGGCTACACGGGCGGCTTCAGCGTGTATGCTCTGGACGGGCTGGCCCGGCGCGTGATCACGATCGATGCCTCGGCCGAAGCGATCGATCTGGCCCGGCGCAACGTGGCCCTCAACGGCCTGCACGCGGCGGACGAGGACTTCGTCGTGGGCGACGTCTTCCAGTACCTGCGCCTGTGCCGCGATTCGCGCCGCCAGTTCGATATCATCGTGCTCGACCCGCCCAAGTTCGCCCAGTCGGCGCGCCAGGTGGAGAGCGCCGCGCGCGGTTACAAGGACATCAACCTGCTGGCCTTCAAGCTGCTCAAGCCGGGCGGGCTGCTGCTGACCTTCTCCTGCTCCGGTGGGGTGACGGCCGACCTGTTCCGCAAGATCGTGTTCGGGGCGCTGGTCGACGCCGGGCGCGAGGCCCAGGTGCTCCAGACGCTCGGCGCGGGGCCGGATCACCCGGTGGCGCTGACCTTCCCGGAAGGGGAGTATTTGAAGGGCCTGCTGCTGCGGGTCTGGTAGAGGCAAGAGGCAAAGAGGCAAAGAGGCAAAGAGGCAAAGAGGCAAGAGAAAAGCGGACAGCCGGAGAAAAGCTCGTAACGGCGTCGCCTGCGACGACGCGGAGTCCATTTCCAGGCGGCCAATTCGGCCGGAGAGACTCGTCTGGCTGAGGGCTGACCGCTTTTTCTGAAAACTGACCACTGTGAACTGACGACTGATGACTGTTTCTTGGGAGTCGGACCATGAAACGAGGAATACTGCTAGGGCTGCTGCTGATCCTCCTGATCGCAGGGCTGCCCGTGACGGCCCAGACCGGGCCGCGCCCGCTTTCTGAGGCGGGGGATATCACCCTGCGGGCCGTGCTGCCCGGCGAGTGCCGGGGCTTCAGCCCGGACGGGCGCTGGCTGGGCGTGGTCGTGCCGGGCGGCGAGGGTGGCGGCGTTTACGCGACCGAAACCCTGACCCAGCGGCTCTTCGCCCCGGCTTTCCAGACCTTCAGCCCGGACAGCCGCTTCTACTACGGCGACGGCCTGTTCGACCTGGAAAGCGGCCAGCTCGTCGCGTCGGTCATTCTGGAAGGGCGCGGCGCGGCCTTCAGCCCGGACGGCGGCTGGCTGACGACCGGCGAAGAACGGTATGAGGTCGCCGGGCGGCGGATCAGCGCTAACCCAGCCGGATGCGCACCCGTGTTCGACCCGGCCGGGACGCTGTTCGCCTGCGCCGGGGATGGCCTCTACGACCCGGCCAGCGGCGAGAAGCGCCTGACCCTCGGCGGCGCGCCGGAGGGGACGGTCGCCTTCAGCCCGGATGGGAGCCTGCTGGCGGTGGGCGGCGACGGCCTGTACGCCGTGGCCAGCGGCGAGCGACGCTTCGCGCTGGAGGGCCTCCACCCGGTCTTCAGCCCGGATGGGGAGCGCCTGATCGTGGGCGGCACGGTTTACGATCCGCCCAGTGGGGCCATACGCTACACTCTGGCGGCGTCCGCCTCCGACCGGGCCGTCTTTAGCCCCGGCGGATCGCTGGTCGCGGCCGGTTCGGGGGTCTTCGACGCGCGGGATGGCACGCCCCTTTTTGAGATTCCGCCCGGCGCGCGCCAGTTCAGCCCGGATGGGATGCTGCTGGCGGTCGACAACGCCGGCCTGTACGAGACCAACTCCGGCGCGTTACGGCTGGCCCTGCCCGGCGCGTCCGGCCTGAGCTTCAGCGCGGACGGCGGGCTGCTGGCCGCGGGTTACCTCCTGCCGGAAGGCTCTATCCCGCAAAATTACGTCTGCGCGGTTTATGCCTCCGCCCGGACGAGCCTGCCCCCGGCCACCCGCTACGGCTGGGGATCGGCTGCCAGCGCCGCGATCCGCACCGGCCCTTCCGACAGCGCCGACCTCTTCCGCAGTATCACCACGCCGACTCCGTTGTTCTTCAGCGCGGCCTCGGCCAATGGCGGCTGGCTGCGCATCGGCTACGCGGCCGGGCTGCGCAGCGACCTGTGGGTCTGGCGCGGCGCGGTCGAAATCGAATACCTGCCGCCCGACCTACCGATCGTGCCCTGACGGGCGTTTTCGAGAGGAGCCAGCCCCTGTCCGCCTGGCGAGACATCCTCCGGTTCGATCCGCTTCCGGCCCTGCTGGCGGTGGAGGATGCCGCCCTGCGCTACTTCGTCCGGCGCGACCTGCTGGGGGAGGAGGCCGGGCCGGTCCAGAGCCTGTGGGAGCTGCCCGCGGCCGCCCGGATCGTCAAGAGGCAGCGCCCGGATGGCGCCTGGCGCTACCCCGGCAAGGACTCCACCCCACGGGAAGATTACGCGCTGCTGGAGACCTTCCGGCAGGTGGGCGTCCTGGTGGAGATGGTCGGGATGACCCGCGCCCATCCGGCCCTGGCGCGGGCGGCGGAGTTTTTCTTCAGCCGCCAGACGGACGAGGGCGACATCCGAGGGATCATCGGCAACCAATACATGCCCTATTACATGGGCGTCATCATGGAACGCCTGATCCGGGCCGGGTATGGTGACGACGCGCGGATTGAGCGCGGCTTCGACTGGCTGATCGGCTTCCGCCAGGACGACGGCGGTTGGGCCGCCCCGCTGCGCACGCTGGGCATCTCGTATGAGGAGGCCCTGGCGCGCGGCACGCTCCAGCCCGACCGGACGAAGCCCCACCAGCACCTCATGACCGGGATGGTCTTGCGCGCCTTCGCGGCCCATCCGGCCTACCGGACGCACCCTGCCGCCCTGCGCGCCGCCGAATTAATGAAGGAGCGCTTGTTCAAGCCCGATCGTTACCCCGACCGGCGGGCCGTGAGCTACTGGACCAAGTTCCAATACCCGTTCTGGTGGCCGACCGTGCTGACGGTACTCGATTCGCTGGCGGCGATGGGCCAGCCGGGCGACGATCCCGCTATCCGGCGCGGGCTGAACTGGTTCGTCGACCACCAGGAGCCGGGCGGGCTGTGGCCGAGCGGCTACGGATCCGGTCCCAAGGCGACCACCGGCCTGGCCTGGGTCGGGCTGGCGATTTGCCGGGTGCTGAAGGCGTTCCATCAATAGCAGAGACAAGAGGCAAGAGCCAGAGAGACAAGAGAAAGCGACAAGCGAAGCCGCTTTGTAGGGACGGGGTACCAGCCCGTCCGCCCGCGCCCAACGCCCGATTGTGCCGGGCAAGCGTGCGGATGTTGGCCGTTGAGTGTCCTTGTCGGAATTCCAATTCCGCCATAGCAACAAACGCCCAACGCCGCGCTGTTTTGCCTTTGGCTGATGGCTGAGAACGGAGTGCTGATCGCTTCTTTACGAGAGAGGATACTCATGCCCCAAAGTGGATATGTCGAAGTCAGCGGGGGACGGCTGGCCTATGACCGGCTGGGCGTGGGGCCGGCCGTGGTGCTGCTTCACGCCGGGGTCGCCAACCGCCACATGTGGGACGGGCAGATCGCTGCGTTGGCCCAGGATCACACCGTGATCGTCTACGACGCGCGCGGCTATGGGGGATCGTCCCCGGCCAGCGCCCCATTCCAGCCCTACGAGGATGTGCGCGAGCTGCTGGACGCGCTGGGGATCGACCGGGCGGCCCTGATCGGCTGCTCGATGGGCGGCGGGTTCGCCATCGACTTCGCGCTGGCCTATCCGGAACGGGTGACGGCCCTGATCCCGGTTTGCTCGGCGCTGGGCGGCTTCTCCGGACCGGATGAAGATGTCCGCGAGCTGCGCGCCGAACTGCTGGATGCCTACGGGCGTGGCGACGTCGAGACGGCGGCCGAAACCTGGGCGCGGATGTGGTTCGACGGGCCGCGCCGCGCGCCGGAGCAAACCGATCAAGCCCTGCGCGGGCGCGTCAAAACCGTGATGGAGGCCGTGCTGACCGGGCCGGATTCGGGCGAGTTCGAGCAATGGCTGGAGCCGCCCGCGGTCGACCGGCTGGGCGAGATTGCCGTCCCGACCCTGGTGCTGGTGGGCGAATACGACGTGCTGGGGATTCACGCCGCGGCCGCGCGGATGGCCGCCGAAATCCCCGGCGCGCGGCTGGTGGAAATCCCGGACTCCGCGCACCTGCCCAACCTGGAACACCCGGCGCTGTTCAACCGGCTGGTGGGGGAGTTCCTGGGCGACCGTTGAACTCGCCACAGGCCCGGCGCCGTTTTGTCTGGCCTTTCCTGCCTCCTGCCTCCGTCTTTTCAGGTCTTTCGGCCGCTGGGTTCCGGCTTTCCCAGCGGTCATTCGGTTTCGGAATGGTTAGAAGTTCTCGCGGATCATGGACAATTGGGAAAAGAGTGCTAGACTTATCTAAAGAATGAAGGTATCATAAAGCC
This sequence comes from uncultured Anaerolineae bacterium, assembly GCA_964533805.1. Taxonomy (GTDB): domain Bacteria; phylum Chloroflexota; class Anaerolineae; order Aggregatilineales; family Ch27; genus JARKOQ01. Next base: position 14,564 of record CAZHMJ010000042.1, read on the forward strand.
AATGTCGTTCCTTAATTATCAATGGGGAATATCTTTCTTGCGCCGCTGTGTCTCGTCCCCGATCCGAACTATTGTTCGTAACCAGACGGGTAATGCCTGCGCCATAAGGCCCCCCTTTCGCGCAAGTATCCTGTGAAAGAAGCCATGAAACTCTTCTCCCTTTTCACACGCACTATCGGGCGGAAGTTGAGCTCCGGTTTTGGGGTCATGCTGCTCCTGGTCACCCTGGTTGGCGTGATCGCTTCGGCTGGTGTGAGCGCCATCGAAACCACGCTGCGTGACAGCCTGTCCGGTAGCTTCGATCTGCACGACCAGATCACGACCGCGCTGAACGACATCCTGCGCGCCCAGCAACTCGAAAAAGATTACCTGCTGCGCTACGAGGAGATGGGGCTTGACGAGGCCAGAAACGAGTTCACCGTGAACTTCGCCGAGGCCATCGCCAACGCCAACGAGCGCCTGGACGCGATTGTCGCGCTGGCGGGTCAGGCCGATCAAAGCACCATCGTCGATACCGTGGCGTCTATCCGGGCCGGTCTGGTCGGCTACCGCAACGGGTTCATAGGGGTCACGCGGCTGTTGGAACAGCGCGGCATCGACGATGAAGGGCTGATCGGTGAGTTCCGGATCACTCTAGGGGCGATTGGCGACACCATCACCTCGCTGGACGAACCGCGTCTGCTTGCCCAGGTGCTGGTCATCCAATCGCGGGAGAAAGACTATCTGCTTACGCAGGCAACCGAGCAGGCTGATCTGGTGCGCGCGGGACTGGATGAACTCCAGACCCTGCTAGACCGGCTTGAACTCGATCCGGACCAGCGCGAGACCCTCCAGACCCTGGCGGACGACTACCGGACGACGTTCGGCGCCGTGGTCGATACCGACGCCGCCACGGCCCAGACCATCCAGAACTACCGCAATGCCATTCGGGAGCTTGAGCCGCTTCTGAACGAGATTGAAACCGAATCCATGCAGCGCATCACCACTGCCAAGGCGGACATTTTCGGTCACATCGACTCGGTCCGGCGGACCGTCTGGGTGGTGATTGGCGCCGCTTTCACGATCGGGTTTTTGCTGGCGCTGGCCATCACCCAGGGGATCAGCCGGCCGCTGGTCGCGCTGACCCGCGTCGCCCAACAGGTGGCGGGAGGGCGGCTGGACCAGCGCGCCCAGATCACCTCCAGGGACGAAATCGGCAGCCTGGCCTCCGCCTTCAACCAGATGACGGACAGCCTGCAAAACATGATCGAGACCGAACAACAGGGCCGGACCTGGCTGGAACAAACCGTCGCCCGGTACGTCGCGTTCGTGCAGGAGGTGGCCCGTGGCCGGCTGGACATCCGGCTCCAGCTCGATCACGGTGAGACTGACTTTGAACAGGATAATCTTCACCGGCTGGGCGAAAACCTCAACCTCATGGTTGAGAGTCTGGGCGGGCTGACCCGGCAGATTCGCGATACGGCGGTCCAGGTCAAGACCGCCACGATGGAAATCCTGGGGGCGGCTACCCAGCAGATCGCCAGCGCCGCCGAACAGGATGCCGCCGTGACGCAGACCGTGGCCACCGTCGAGGAAGTCCAGGCCACGGTGGCGCAGACCGCCGAGCGTGCCCAGAACGTGGCCGAGATTGCCCAGCAGTCGGTGGCGACCTCGGTGGTCGGCCAGGACTCGGTCGAAGACACGATCCATGGTATGCAGGCCATCCAGGCCCAGGTCGAAGCGATCGCCGAGAATATCCTGGCGCTTTCCGAGCGCACCCAGCAGATCGGGGACATCATCGAAACGGTGAACGATATCGCCGACCAATCCAAGCTGCTGGCGCTGAATGCCAGCATCGAGGCGGCGCGCGCCGGGGAAGAAGGGCGCGGCTTCGCCGTGGTGGCGATGGAAGTCCGCCAGCTTGCCGAGCAATCGCGCCAGGCCACGGCCCGGATCAAGGTCATCCTGGAGGAAATCCAGCAGGCGACCAACACTGCGGTGATGGTCACGGAAGAAGGCAGCAAGGGCGCCGCCGGCGGCATGGCGCTCGTCGAGCGGACCGGCCAGTCGATCGGCGCCCTGGCCGACACGATCGAGGCGGCCGCCCAGGCCGCGACCCAGATCGCGGCCAGTACCAGCCAGCAATACTCCGGCATGCAGCAATTGCTCGCCGCGATGGCTTCGATCAAACAGGCTGCGGCCCAGACCGCCACCAGCACCCGCCAGGCGGAAATCAGCGCGCGGAGCCTTTCCGACATGGCAAGCCAGATGGAGCAAGCCGTGGCGCAATACCAACTCTAGGTGGGCCGGGGGCTGATTTCGTGAATGGAACGCCGGGGGCAGCGCTGTCCCCGGCGTTTTGTTTGATGGGGTATTGAAAAAGCGCCTGGCGGGGAGGCGAATCACTCCAGACGCCGGACCAGATGCAGGCTGGTGTATCGGGCCACATCCGGGTACAGCTTGCGCCAGGCGGTCTGCTGGGTTTTGAACAGGGCCGGGTGGATCTGGCACAGCGGCACGTAAGGCGCCGCTTCGTCCACCTCCGGAAGCTGGTGGATGCAGCCGCACAGCGGGCAGCAGCGCACCCAGCGTTCCTTGTCGACCACCTCGACCAGCGCCTGGGGCTGCCCATCCGAATGCATGGTCAGCTTGAACTTCTTTTGCAGGTGAAGCAACGCAGCGGGCATGGATTTCACTCCTTTGCCTGCCTCCATCGGAAGGATGGGGATAGGTCTTGCTGGGCGGTGACGCCCGCCCGCGCCGTGACCGACAAAACCTCGCCAGCCAGCACCAGCGCAGGTTGGCTTGTGAGGAATGGGGCCAGCGATTTTTACTGAACTACCGAGGGAGCGAAGGAGACAGGACCGTTGGGGGCGCTTGACCCAACCCTGTCCGTGAACAGACTATCCCACCGTTGCATTTGGTGCGATAGACGGAAGCGACTGGTTCCGAGTATAGCATGAAGCGTCTGGCCTCACAAACGCCGGGGGCTGTCGAGGAGCGCCGGGCAGCAGGGCATGGATTGAGCAGACTGGCCGCAAGAATCCATACCCTGTCCCTTTTTTCTGGTCGCGGGCCTAATCTTGCAGCGTCCCCAGGGCTGATTTGACGCGCTGCAAGGCGGCGATGTGCTGCCGCGTGGTGGTGAAGCCCGCGCCCATCGTGTTGACGCACAGGTGGGTCGCGCCCAGGTCGCGCCACGCCTCGGCGTACCTCTCCCACTCCGGTTGGGAGAGGCTGCCCAGGTTGAGGCGCACGTCGATTCCGAAGCTGGCCGGATCGCGCCCGGCCTCGGCCAGGTAGCGGCGCAGGGTCTCTACCAGCGGGCGGCCCTGGTCGGGCGGCATGGTATTGGGCATCCAGCCGTCGCCCAGGCGGGCCATCCGCCGCAGGGCGGGATCGGCCGCGCCGCCGAACCAGATCGGGATCGGGCGTTGGACCGGCAGCGGCTTCAGCCCGGCGTCACTGACGATGTGCTCGCGCCCCTCGAAGCGGACCAGCGGTTCCGTCCACAGGCGGCGCAGCAGGGTCACCTGCTCCTCGATACGCCGTCCTCGCGTGTGGAAGTCCTCACCCAACGCTTCGTATTCAACCTGGTTCCAGCCGAGGCCGATTCCCAGCCGCAGGCGGCCGCGGCACAGCACGTCCAGCGTGGCCGCCTGCTTGGCAACCAGGACTGTCTGGCGCTGGGGCAGGATCAGGATGCCCGTCGCGAACTGGAGGCGCTGGGTCAGCCCGGCCAGGTAGGCGAACAGGACAAACGGCTCCAGGAAGGGATGCTGGTGGGTGTATGGCCCCGACCAGCCGCCGGGCCGTTCAGGGTTGGCCCCCAGCACGTGCTCATAGGCCAGCAGATAGTCGAAGCCGAGGTCTTCCACGGTCTGGGCGTAGTCCTGGGCGGTCTCCGGCGATGGTGGGATCTCTGTTTGAGGGTAGACAACTCCGAGCTTCATGGGTTCTCATCCTGAAATCAAAAAGCGGCGCTGGCGGGTATTGTAACCCGCCGCGCCGCCAATCGATGGGGATGTGAGGCCTAAAGCTGGTAACGCGCCACGAGCGCTTCGAGTTGGCGGGCCATGTCGGCCAGGTTCTGTGCGCCGTGTTCGGCCTGCTTGGTGCTGGCCGCGGTCTGGATGCTGGCCTGCCGGATCGACTGCATCGCCACCAGGAGCTGGTCCATGCCGCTGGTCTGCTGCTGGGTGCTGGCCGCGATCTGGGTCGCCGCCTGGGCCGATTCCTCGATCACCCCGGATAGGTCGCGGATCGCCTGGCCGGCGTGCGTGACCAGGGCCATGCCGCGCTGGGCGCCCTTGCTGCCTTCTTCGGTGACCATCACCGCCGTGTTGGTGGCCTGCTGGATTTCGCCCAGGATGGCCCGGACGCGCGCCGTCGCCTCGCGGGACTGCTCGGCGAGCTGGCGGACTTCCATCGCCACCACGGCGAAGCCGCGCCCTTCCTCCCCGGCGCGGGCGGCTTCGATACTGGCGTTAAGGGCCAGCAGCTTGGATTGCTCGGCGATGTCGTTCACGGTCTCGATGATGTCCCCGATCTGCTGGGTGCGCTCGGAGAGGGCCAGGATGTTTTCCGCGATGGCGTTCACCCGCTCCTGGATCATCTCCATGCCTTCCATGGTGTCGGAGACCGAGGCGTTGCCCTGACGCGAGACCGCCACCGACTGCTGGGAGGCGTCGGACACGGCCTGAGCGCGCTGCGCGGTCTGGCGGACCGTGGCCTGGACTTCCTCGACCGTGGCCATGGTCTGCGAGATAGCCGCCTGCTGCTCGACCGTGCTGGCGTTCTGCTGGGAGGCCGCCGAGAGGATTTCCACGGCGGTCGCGGAGACTTCGGAGGCGGACTGCCGAATCTGGCGGGCCAGTTCGCCCAGGCTGGCGACCATGGCGTTCAGGTTGACCCCCAGGCGATGCAGATCGTCGTCCTGCTCCTGGTTGGCCGCGATGGCCAGTCGCTGGGTCAGGTTGCCGCCGGCGACGGACTGCACGAACGTGGTGTAATCGGCGACGACCGTTTGCAGCCGTTCCTTGCTGGTGCGTTCGGTGTCCACCATCTGCTGTAGATTTTCGGCCATGTGGTTGAAGGCCGCCGCGAGTTGCCCCGTCTCATCCAGCGAGCGGATGGGCACGCGCGTGTCCAGATCGCCGGAGGCGATCTGCGTCGCGGCCTTGACCATCCCGCCCAGCGGGCGGGCGATGCTGCGCGAGACCGCCACGGAGGCGACCAGCGCGACCACCAGGACCGCCAGGGACAGCAGTTCAACCTGGGTGACCGTGTCCGACGCAATCTGCTGCTGCTCGTTGGTGATCTCGACAAGCTGGGCGCGCGCCGCCTCGGAACTGTCTTTTTCCAGAGCTTTCACCTGCTCGCTCTGCTGGACGGCCGCCAGGATCGCCAGATTGGTCTGGCGCGTGGTGGCGGTCTCCGAATCGAGCGCCAGCAAGGCCAGGACCCGGTCATTCAGGTCGGTCAGGCCCTGGACCATGTCGTCCGTCTGGAGACTGGCGTCGATCACGGGATTCGTGCGCAGCGTCTCCTGCACGGATTGCAGGGTCTCCACGCCGGCCGTGATCGAGTCACGCGCCTCCTGCCCCCCCATCACGAAGTAGCGATCGATGCCGGCATCGAGATCGGCGATCGTCACGGCGATCTCGTGAAACATCGACGTTTGGATCGTATGGGGCAGGATTGTTCCCGCATTCTGGCGCACCCGGTCGAGCTGGAGGTACGTAAGCCAGTCCAGAATGATGATCAGGGCGATGACGATCCCGAATCCGGTCAGGATGCGCCGGTAGATGGAGGTTTTCCACAAGCGGTTGAAGATGTTCATGGTTGTGCTATTCCTCGATACCAATGATTTCGTCGGCATTCCTGAAGATGGACGGGAAAAAGACCACATCCAGCCGGTCAGCCATGTCCAGGTTGAGAATTAGATTGCCGATCTGATTCTGGGTGACCGGGATATCCGTGACTGGCGTGCCGTCGATGATGCGCAGCGCGGTTCGCGCCGCCCATTCGCCCTGTTCCTGGCCGACCTTGGCCATTGCAACCAGGACGTAGGGGGCCATCCAGTCGTACGAACTCATCGACGGGATCTGGCTGTTTCTGAGCATGAACGCGCGCGCTTCATCGTCGTCCCAACCCTGGACCCCGCTGTTGCTGCCGACGATCAGGATGTCCGCGCTGGCCTGAGCCTGGAGGAAAGCCCCCTTGAAATCACCGAACGTTGGGACGAGATAGACCTGCATCGCGCCGCCGAAGAAGCGCTCGTTGTACATTTGCACGGTCTTGTGTTCGGTGGTCACGTCCGGTCCCAGATAGGCGACCCGCGAACCGTCCGCATAGAACGCGAGCAGGTCGATCTCCCCTGCTGGATCAGGTCGACCTCGACCATGCCGGTGATGTGTTCGGTGGGATACCCGTAGACGGACGCATCCCAGTTAACCCCGGCGAACACGATTGGCAGGTCGGAGTCCATCAGGTGGGGCACCACCAGGCATTTCTGGGGGTTGTCGTCGGTGACAATCAGCACGTCCGGCGCGAACGCCTCGATCTCGGCCAGGGCGGCTTCACCCGCCGATTCACAGTAGCCCGGCTCGGTGTGCCGGTTGGTATCCATCCGCACGATCTGGAATTCCGCCCCGCTGGCATCCAGAACACTGCGCAGCCCTTCCTCGATCTGGCCCGACCACTCGTATCCCTCGTAGTATGCATCCACCCACAGGATACGCTTGCCGGCATAACTGGCCGCCACCGGCCCGCCGCCCTCGACCGGCCCGTCGCCGATCTCCGGGGGAGGCGCATCCGCGCCGGCCGGCTGGGCCATCCCACAGCCAGCCAGCAAGAGGGTGCTCATCATCAGGAGGATGAGAACGGAACAAACACGCTGACTGCTCATCTGTGATCCTTTTGCCTCACGGCGAGGCACTTGTCCTATCGGGACCCGCCCAGGCGCATCTCGGAAAGACGAACCCTGGTTCATGGTCGTGTCATTCCTCGATACCGAGGATTTCATCGGCATTCCTGAAGATGGACGGGAAAAAGATCACTTCCAGTTGGTCGGCCATATCCAGGTTGAGGATCAGATTGCCGATCTGGTTCTCGGTGACCGGAATATCCGTGATCGGGGTGCCATCGAGGATGCGGAGGGCGGTCCGCGCCGCCCATTCGCCCTGTTCCTGACGACTGCGGCCCATCACCAACAGCGTGTAGGGCGCCAGCCAGTCCTGGCGGGATGTCGAGGGGATTCGCGTGTTTTGGGAGATGAACGCCAGGGCTTCCACGTCATCCCAGCCGGCGATCCCGCTGTTGCCGCCGATGATCAACATATCCGCTTCGGTCTGGGATTGGAGGAAGGCTTCCTTGAATTCTTCAAACGTCCGGACCAGGTAGACTTGCATGGTCCCATCGAAAAACCGTTCGTTGTAGATAGCTGCGACATTCCGCTCCGTGACCACATCCGGCCCCAGATAGGCGATCCGTGAGCCGCGCGCATACAGGTTCAGGAGGTCTATTGCCTGCTGGATCAGATCGACTTCGACCATGCCGGTGATGTGTTCATTGGGATACCCGTATATGGACGCATCCCAGTTGACGCCGGTGAATACGATGGGCAGGTCGGAGTCCATCAGGTGGGGCACCACCAGACATCCTTGAGCGCTGTCATCGGAGACGATCAAGACATCGGGCGCGAACGCCTCGACCTCGGCCAGTGCGGCCTCGCCCGCCGATTCACAGTAGCCCGCCTCGGTGTGCCGGTTGACATCCATCCGCACGATCCGAACTTCCGCTCCACTGGGGTCGAGGACGGCGCGCAGCCCTTCCTCAAGTGGGATCGACAGTTCGTCGCCTTCGTAATACGAGTCCACCCACAGGATGCGCTTGCCGGCGTAACTGGTCGCCGCCGGACCGCCGTCTGGCTGCGGACCATCGCCGATTGCCGGGGGAGGCGTCTCCGTCCCGGAGGGCTGAGCCGGTCCACAGCCGCCCAGCAGGAGCGCGCTCAAAACAAGGAGAATGAACGCGGGATAGGCACAACGATTACACATCCACAATCCTTCTGCTCCTTTATGGAGATCACTTGTATTGTCGAGACAACGCAAGGTGTTCTACGATCCAGACCAATCGTAGCCGGGACCCTTCGCATGTAGTCCTGAAAACCAACCTGCCGCAGTGGTCTGCCTATCCGTTTGGTTCGTTCATTGGGCCTGGGATGATGTCATGGATGTATGGGAAAGAGCTGACAGTATCAGTATAGAATGAAAATTGAATTTTCGCCAACTATTTATTTATTTTTCAAATTTTTTTCATCAACGGATCGGAATCTATTTACCAGCGTCCT
>CAZHMJ010000043.1:0-22696 GCA_964533805.1 uncultured Anaerolineae bacterium
TCGTAGGCTTCGAACACTTCTTCCCAGGTCCAGATCGGCCCAAAGACCTGGATCATGATGGTTTTCGACTCATCCGCCCAATGCTGGGTGATCATGCCTTGCCCCCCCTGTTAGCGCACCACGCCGACCCGGCGGAGCTGGTACAGGATCACTTCTTCCCAGGGAATCGCCGTTTCGACCGTCACATAATGCACGCCGCGCGCCCGGCAGGTCGCGCTGATGTCGTCGTGCCAGGCCACCAGCCGGCGCTGGTACAGGTCACGCATCGGCGCGTCGAGGGTCACGTCCTGCCCGGCGGCCGTCTCCACGTCGACCAGGCGCAGGTCACCGGCCAGGGGCGGGTTGACCTCATCCGGCGACAGGATGTGGATCAGGGCGACCTCGTGGCCCCGCGCCTGGAGCGCGGTCAGGCCATCCAGAAAGCCATCCGGCGAATACAGGTCGCTGATCAGGATGCACAGCCCGGCCCGCCCGCCGCGCAGGGCATACGCCCGCAGCGCCGCGCTGAGCTGGGTGGTCCCCCGGGCCTGGAAGCCTTCCAGCGTGCCCAACAGGTCCATCACCCGGCCGCGCCCGCGCCCCGGCCCCCAGTGACCGCCCCGCCCGTTGGCCAGCGCGCTGACCGCCAGCCGGTCGCCCTTCAGCAGGGCGATGTAACCCAGCCCGGCCAGCAGGCGGCGGGCGAAGGTGAATTTGTGCGCGTCGGGCGGCGCTTCAGGGTCGCGCGGCCAGTCCATGCTGGCGGAAGAGTCCAGCAGCAGGTGGACGGCCAGGTCTTCTTCCTCTTTCAACAGCTTGATGAACGGCCGCTCCAGCCGGGCGAAGATGTTCCAGTCCACCCGGCGCAGGTCATCCCCACGGGTGTAATCCCGGTAATCCGCGAACTCGATGCTGGTGCCGCGCTTGGTGCTGCGCCGCTCGCCCTTGATCGCCCCGGCCCGCACCTGGCTGGCGACCAGGGCAAGCTGCTCCAGCTTGCGAAGCGTCTTCTCGTCGAAGAGTTTCTCGGTCACGCCTGGCCTTCCCGCGCCGTCACGCGTTGACTGGCGGCGGCATGTGGACGACGACCACGCCGATATTGTCCACGCCGCCGTGCGCGTTGGCCGCCGCGATCAGCAGGTCGGCGGCCTCCTGGGGCAGCGCGGTCGTGCTCAGGATGGCGGCGATCTCCTCCTCCGGGACCATGTTCCACAGCCCATCGCTGCACAACATGAGCTGCGATCCGGGCGGCAGGCGGCGGGTGATGATGTCTGGCTCCAGATTGTCGGTCAGCCCCAGAATCTTCCACAGGCGGCTGGCCTCCGGGTGATGATCGGCCTCCTCGCGGGTGATCTGGCCGATCTCCTCCAACCGCTTGGCGACCGAATGATCGCGGGTGAGCTGTTCCAGGCGGCCTTCTTCGTCCGGCCTGGCCGGGATCAACATGTAGGCGCGGCTGTCGCCCACATGCGCGATGTGGACCAGATCGCCGATCAGGGCAGCCGCGGTCAGGGTCGTGCCCCCATCCGGCACGCGCTCCTGGATGACCGCGTCGGCGGCTTTCAGGGACTCGGTCATGATTTCGGCGATGGGCGGCAGGTCGCGCCCGCCTTCGTCCGGGTCGAACGACGCCAGCAGCGGCTGGAAAATCTGGGTGTTGATCGCGTTGACCACCATCCGGCTGGCAATGGCCGAGGCCTGCTCCCCGTTCTGATGCCCGCCCGCGCCATCGGCCACCACGAACACGCCCAGGTCGGGCTGATCGAGGATGTTGAGCTGGCTGAGGAAATAGGCCAGCACCGAGTCCTCGTTGTTGGAGCGCACCATGCCGATATCCCGGCTGAGGCCGAAGATCGCGTGCTGGGATGGGCGCAGCAACGCGCTCTCCAGGCTGGGCAGCCGGCGGGTCTCGCCAATCGAGCTGCTGATGGGCTTGACGGCCTCCATAACGCCGGGGATTGTGATCTCCGCGTCGAGGTCAAGGGTATCGTCGTCATCCAGCGCGGGCGGCGACAAGGGTGTGCTCGGATGACCGGTCCGGTCAGGCGCGTTCCGGCACGAAATTTAGCAGGTCCTCGATCACCTGGTCGGGGCGAATGCCTTCCGCCAGTCCTTCGAAATTGAGCAACAGCCGGTGGCGCAGGGCCGCCGGAGCCACCGCGCGCACGTCCTCGATCGCCACATTGTAACGCCCGCTGAGCAGGGCCGTGATCTTGGCCCCCAGGATCAACGCCTGCGCCCCGCGCGGGCTGGCCCCATAGCGCACGTAACGCTGCGCCAGCGGCGCGGGCTTGCTGGCCTCCGGGTGGGTGGCAACCACCAGCCGGGCCACGTACTCGCTGACATGGCTGGCGACCGGCGTCTGGAGGGCCAGGCGGCCCATCTCGACGATGCGCCGGCCATCGGCGGCCCGCTGCGGGACAGGCGACTCCGCGCCCGTGGTCCGATCCAGGATCGTCACCAGTTCGGCCGCTTCTGGGAACCGGACTTCCACCTTGAACAGGAAGCGGTCCAACTGGGCTTCGGGCAGGGGATAGGTGCCTTCCATCTCCAACGGGTTCTGGGTCGCCAGGACGAAGAAGGGCGGCTCCAGGCGGTAGGTGCGATTGGCGGCCGTGACTGACTGCTCCTGCATGGCTTCCAGCAGGGCGGACTGGGTCTTGGGCGTGGCGCGGTTGATCTCGTCGGCCAGGATCAGGTTGGCGAACACCGGCCCCGGCTGGAAGACGAACTGGCGGCGGCCGTCCTCGCCCTCCTGCATGACGTCCGTGCCGGTGATGTCGGCCGGCATCAGGTCCGGCGTAAACTGGATGCGCGCGAACTTGAGGTCGAGCACATCGGCCAGGGTGCGGATCAGCATGGTCTTGCCCAGGCCGGGCACGCCTTCCAGCAGGGCGTGCCGCCCGGCGATGACGCAGATCAGCACGTGGCGGATCACGTCCGACTGGCCGACGATCACCTTGCCGACCTCGGCCACGATCCGCTCGGCGGTGGCGCGAAACTCGTCGACGCTCAGGGTGGTTTCAACAGGCGTGGCTGCGCTCATACGCTTCTCCAGGATTCAGGTTCAGGTCCTCGACGCCCGGCCCGCCCGGAACGCGGCGGCCTGGATCATCATCACACGCAAAACAGGATTGGGCAAGTCCGTCAAAAAAGCATCTCACCACGGAGAACGCGGAGCACGCAGAGAAAGAGCCTATCGAATCCCGGTTTTGCCTCTGCGTTCTCCGCGTTCTCTGCGGTGCAAGTTCCCATTCTTCGCTTTCCTCCGCGTTATTCCTTGGCGCTCTTTGCGTCTTGGCAGTTCGACTTGCTTCTGCGCGGCCTACCCCCCGCTGACGGTCAGGTTGCCCACCAGGTTGCCGAACTGGTTGATGCCCACCGCCCGCTGGGGAATCTGGCCCGGCTGGAGCAGCAGCAGGAAGCCGCCATTCTCCACCTGGGCGCTGGCATTGCCACCCCCGGCGAATTCGATCGCCACCGCGGTCACGCTGGAATCAAACAGGCCGCCATAGGCGACCGGCACGGCCTGGCCCTGCGGGTTGGTCAGCGTGGCGGTGAAGACCACCCCAACCCCGTCAAACGATCCGCAATGCGAGCTTTCCAGGACACGCAGGTCAAAGCTGGCCGCCAGGCAGATCTCGGCCCCGGCCAGATAGCGGATTACGACGATGGCCGCCTCGCCAACCGGCCGCGTGACCAGGATCGCCGGAGCCGCCGGATCGACGGCCACGGTCGGGACCGGCGTCTCCGAGGGAATGGGCGAGACCTCGGCGGCTAACGGGGAGGGAGTCGCCAGGATGGGCGCTGGCCCCTCGGCGGCGCGCAGACAGCCGCTCAGCAGCCCAGCCACGATCAGAATCGAGATCACGCGACCACGAACGGAACGAAAGACGATCAACCGGGTCCTGCCCCCTCTCCGTTACGATGCCTGCCTCACCCGGCAGGGCCTTGTCAGGGCTCCAGCGACGAGAAATAGTTGCGGACGACATCCCGCAGGCTGAGCGGGATGTAATCGCGCTCCAGGGCCTGGTTGGCCGCGTTGGAGTAGTTGCTATAGACCTGGCTGTAATCAACGATCGACTGGCCGTCCGGGCTTTGTGACAGGATGCCCTCCTGGACGACCCGGCCTTCGGAATCGCGGGAAGCGTCGAGCTGCATGTCCGGGCCACCCTCGCCGCCGATCGTCTCCGGGGCCGCGCTCAGGTTTTCCTCCACCAGCCCGCCCCCATCGGGACTGTTGCCCTGGTCGATCTGCTCGCCGGTAGCGGCGAACCCGCCTTCCGTCTCGCCGCCGGTGCTATCGCCAGCCCCCGCGCCGCCGCCGGAATCCTCGCCCTGCGCTTGACCAGCCTGGCCGGTTTCGAACTCGGACTCTTCCGATCCAGAGCCGCCGGGCTGGGACAGGTCGCTTTCACTGGTCTCGCTGCCCTGCCCGGCCGCGCCCGGCTGTTCTTCCCCGGCCTGGGGGATCGGCACCGCCGAATCGCCCAGTTGAGTCTGGCCCTGGCCGCTCTCCTGGCCGGGCTGTGCCGACTCGGAGCCTGCCTCGGCCACGGCGCGCGCGCTTTCCCCGGCCTGCTCGGCCGCCTGGGACGCGATCTGGCGCCCGGACTGGCCCATCTGTGGAGTCTCGCTGCCGGTGGTATTCTGATCGGACTGCTCGTAGGCCTGGGCCATCTGCTGGGCCTCGGTCGCCTGGGCCATCGCCTCCTCGAGCGCCTCCTGGGCTGCTTCGAGGTCGCCCTCTTGCAAGGCCTGAGCGGCCTCCTGAAGCGCCTCGGACAGCTCCGGGGCGCCGCTGCTGACGATCTGCATCGCGTCATCCAGGGCCTGGGCCATGTTTTGCTGCGCGGTCTGGCCCATGCCTTGCATCTGGGCCGCCAGTTGCTGGAGGACCTGGCTCAAGTCCTGGGTCTGGGGCGTCTCCATGTTGGCCTGGCCCAGTTCCTGTTGGAGCCGCTCGGCGGCCTCCTGCATGGCCTGCTGCTGTTCGGCCAGGGACTGGGATTCGGCTTCGGCCATCTCCGCGAACTGGTCCGAAAGCTCGGACATCGTGGCGACAGCCTCTTCCTGGGAAATATCTTCCTGAGAGAGTTCTTCGAGGGCGCGGTCCAGTTCTTGCAGCAACTCGTCGCGGGTGGCTTCGTCCAGGCCCGGCTCGCTGGCGATCTGCTCGCGCAGGCTCTCCAACTGGTCGACCTGCTGCTGAATCACGTTCTGGATGTGCTGCTGCTGGGCCAGGGCCCTGCCCTGCGGGTTGTCGGTGATGATCAACAGGACCAGCAGGACGATCATGCCGATCAGCAGCAGCCAGTCGCGGCTGACCAACCGGAGGGGCAGATACGCGCCGGGGTTGATGGTTTTGGCCCGCGTCAGGGTATCGTCCAGCAGGCGATGGGTAATTTCTTCGTTCGGGGAGCGGATGCGCCCGGCGGCCAGCTCCAGCGAGGTGCTGACCCGTTCCTTCAATCCGAACAGGCCGTCGAAACGGCGAGCCAGAACCAGGGCATCCCGCCGGCGGAGCCAGATCCAGCCCAGGACAGCCCCAAGGGCCAGCCCGACCGCGATCAGCGCGCCCACGAGTACCTGCTGCTGGAGCAGGATCGGCCACAGCCGGGCGGCCACCGCCAGCCCGATCCCCAATCCTACCCCGGCGATCAGGCCGCGAGGCACCCAGACCACACTCTGCTGGAGGCGCAGCCGCCGGTCCCAGCGAGCCAGCAGTTGCAAAAGCTGCTGTGTTATCTCGCCAATCATGATGGTTTGCCTTCACCCGTTCTGATCGGGAGGCGCGGGAGCGGAGGCCTGCGCCGCCTGTGCTTCTATTATCTATTATACGGCTACCCGGTCGGAATTGCCTCCCGTCCCGCGGTTGGCCGTGGGCGACGTTTCAATCCAACACGGATAACACGGATTCAACGGATGTACACAGATTTTCAATAAGAGAATCCGTGTTAACCCGTGTTATCCGTGAAATCTGTGTTGAATTGAATCAGGTCAATCAGCTTCCCCCTAGGCCTCGTCGATCAGGTTGACGCGCCGGATCGCCACAATGATCAGGATGATCGAGGCGATCAGGCTGAAAATCACGAACACGATCCAGGGCGAAACCAGCCAGATCGAGCTGCCATCCTGGAGCGTGATCAGGAAGAAGCCCGCTTCCTGGCGATCGATCAGCAGGAAGAGCGTGGTGAGCAGGGTCGCCATCGGGTTGGTTGCCACCAGCAGGCCGAGGCCGTAATAGAAGGTGCCCTCCAGCCAGCCGGGCAGCGCCGTCGCGCCGACCATGCCCTGACCCAGCAGCGGGGCCAGCACGACCAGCGCCACCGGCAGGATCAGCACGGACAGCATGGCCACGCCGTAGCTCAACACGCTGGCCGACAGGGTGCGGCGCGTCAGCGCGGAGAAAAAGACCCCCACTGTGCCCAGCAGGACCGCCGTGGCGATCAGGATCACGAACGACAGCACGACCTCGACCTCGCTGATCCCGCCGAACAGGAAGGCCAGGCTTTGCAGCGGAATCGCCGCCAGCAGGAGCAGAAAAACGTAGGACAGCGTGGCGAACAGCTTGCCGCCGATCAACGAGCGCGCCGGGAGCAGGGTCGCCCGCAGTAAGTCGTAGGTCTGGCGCTCGCGCTCCCCGCTGATCGAGCCGGCCGCGAAGGCCGGGGCGATGAACGTCACCAGGAACAGCTCCACCCCGACGATGCTCACGAACAGGATGCGCCCGATCTCGCCGCCCTGGCTGGGGCCGATCACGGACGCGGTCGACGTGTAGACCAGGTAGACCAGCGTCACGAAGCCGCTCATCAGGGCCAGGTAGATCGTCAGCACCAGAAAGGCGCGCGCGCCGCGCATCCGCCCGCGCAGTTCTTTGAGCACCACCGGGTTGCCAAACAGGCGCTCGCGGAACGTGCGACGGGATCGAGACTGGGCAGGTGAGGCGGTGGTCATGATCGCCATCCTTGGAGAGAAGTTACTCGGACTGCTTCAAATCCAGCGACGTCGAATTGATGCAGTAGCGCAGGCCGGTCCGGTCGCGCGGGCCGTCCTCGAACAGGTGGCCCAGGTGCCCGCCGCAGCGGGCGCACACGACCTCGG
Organism: uncultured Anaerolineae bacterium; assembly: GCA_964533805.1. Taxonomy (GTDB): domain Bacteria; phylum Chloroflexota; class Anaerolineae; order Aggregatilineales; family Ch27; genus JARKOQ01. The sequence continues at coordinate 7,084 of CAZHMJ010000043.1, forward strand.
TCCGCACCATGAAATGGCTGAGATCGGTCTTCAGCTCCACGTTGCCTTCCTGAATCACGTCCCAGAAGCTCGGCCAGCCGGAGCCGGAATCGAACTTGGTGTCGGACGAAAAAAGAGGCTGGCCGCAGCCCGCGCACACGTACACCCCGGCCGCTTTTTCATGCACGTACTTGCCCGTGAAGGGGCGCTCGGTCCCCTTCTGGCGCCGGGTGTGGTACTGCTCCGGGGTCAACTGGGCGCGCCACTCCGCGTCCGCCTTCTGAATTTTGTCACCCATACCATCGTCTCCTCGACAATAAACCTGCATGTGGTATTTTGACGTCTCTCCCAACCCAATCTTACCCGGTCGAGCTTAACCTGCCATTAGAACGTCTGGCGGCGCAGGCGCAGGCGGAAAACCTGGCGGGCCAGAATATAGTTGATGGCGATATAGGCCGCGCCGACCAGGATCATGATCACCGGCGCGCTGGTGGCCGACAGGGTGTTGGCATCATGGTAACTGATGTAACCCTGGTTTAGGGCAATTCGAAGCTGGAAGTTGAGCGTCGCCACCAGGATGGGGGTCAGCACCATCCCAACCATGGCCAGGCCAGCGATCGCCGACCAGTGACCGCCCGGCCCCATTCGCTGGGGATAGTAGGTCACCTCCTGGAGAGTCGCCAGCGCGGCCAGCGCCAGCAGCCAGATCACGGCCGCGATGCACCACAGCACCACCAGAACGAGCTGGGCCGCCCACTGCCGCCAGGGCCCCAGCCACCAGAAAATGGGATACAGCACGTGCAGGCTGACGAAATAGGCCGCGATCGCGCCCAGGATCATGGCGATCCAGGCCCGCTGCCGCCACAGCCGGTCGACGCGCGCCAGAAAGCGGATGCGCACCAGGCCGTCCGATCCCAGGGGCGTGATGCTCAGCAGGGCGACCATGCCGTTGTGCCAGCCGGTGGCGATCTGTGGCCCGCGTGGCCCGCCACGGAAGCGCTCACGCAGGCCGCGCACGAACGTGGTCAGCACGGCGGCAACCAGCAGCAGCGGCGGCAGGCCGCACAGCCCGAAGGCCAGGAGTTGGCCCAGCGCCGAGGTCAGTTTGTAGAAAGGATGGTTGTAGTCCACCAGGGGATAATGACAGGCGTACCAGTCGCAGGATACGTCCGTGGCGCGGGGATACAGCCCCACGGCCAGCCCGGTCCCGATCAGCAAGACGCCCCACACCGCCAGGATTCCGGCGGCGGCCAGCCGCGGCGGCAGCTCCCGCCGCCCCCGCGCGCGATAGTAGCGCGCCAGCGCGTGATTCCAGGCCACAAACCAGGGAGCGAAACGTCCTGCAAACCACTCGCGCACATCCCCCGACTTGTGAAGCGCTTCCGTACCGATCATGGCCCAGACCTTCGCATCTTCAATGGGCTGCCAGGACAGCCTCGTATTGAAGACGCCTCAAATCGCCTGTATGTTCCGGCGTGGCCGGCTCATACCACGCGCAATTTGCCCCTGAGCAAATCGCGATCGCGCGAAGATGGCCCAACGAGAATCTCGAATTCGCCCGGCTCGACGACATCCCGTCCTTCGGCATCCACGATCTGAAATGCCTCCCAGGGGAGCACGACTGGCACGGTCTTCTTCTCCCCAGGGGCGAGGTGCACGCGGGCAAATCCCTTGAGTGCCTTGTTGACCCAGGTGGCCGAAGTCACCACGTCGCTCACATAGACCTGGATGATCTCGTCGCCGGCATGCGGACCGGCGTTCTCCACGTCCACAGAAACCGTCACCGCCTGCCCCTGAGTGAGCGTGGGGCTGTCGAGCCGCAGATTGGAATAGACGTACCGGGTGTAGCTCAGACCGTGGCCGAAAGGAAAGAGCGGCTCCTGGGTGAGATCGGCATAACGGTTGCCGTGCTGGCCGCGTACCTGGCTGTAGAAAACCGGCTGCTGGCCCACGTGCACCGGGACCGAGACCGTGAGCTTGCCGGAGGGATTGAGCTGGCCCAACAGCGCCTCGGCGAGCGCCTGTCCGCCTTGCATACCGGGATTGAACAGCGCCACGATGGCCGCAGCGCGTTTGGCCGAAGGCGGCAGCACCAGCGGCTTGCTGTTCACGAGAACGACGATCAGCGGCCTGCCGGTCTGCTCCAAAGCATCGAGCAGGGCGATCTGCCCGCCCTGCAATTCGAGCGTGGCGGTGCTCAGGGTCTCGCCGATGAAGTTCAGATGGTCGCCCACGACGGCCACAACCACGTCGGATTCCCGCGCGGCGGCGACTGCGGCGGGAATGTCCGTCTGGTCGTCGTCGACGATCGAGCAGCCGCGCTCGTAGCGCACCGTGCAGCCCGCCGGAGCCAGGGCGCGGAGGCCATCCAGCACGGTCGTGGTCTTCTCGCGGGGGTGCTTGCCAGCTTCAGGCGGATGCTGCGACGCGCCCAGCGACCAGTCCCCAAGCTGCTGTAAATCGTCGTCGGCGTTCGGCCCGACCACGGCAATGGACTTCACCCGCGCCGGATCGAGCGGCAGCAGGCCGTCATTCTGGAGCAGGATCAGACTCTGGCGCGCGGCGGCAAGGTTGACGGCGCGATGGTCCGCCCGCGCGATCTCGGCGGCAGCCCGTTCCAGGTCCGGCCCGCGCGGATTTTCGAACAAGCCCATGCGGAACTTTAGCGCGAGCAGCCGGGCACACGGCGCGTCGATTTCCGCTTCGGCCAGGCGGCCGTTCCGCACGGCCTCAAGCGCGCCTTCGTAGAACTCCGGGGTGGTCATCATGATGTCGTTGCCGGCGCGCAGGGCCACGATCGCGGCATCGGCGAACGTGGCGCAGACCCGCTGCTCCCTGACCAGGCGGCCCACGTTATCCCAATCGGTCACCACCACACCCTGGAAGCCCCATTCGTCCTTGAGAACCTCCGTGAGCAGCCAGCGGTTGGCCGTCGAAGGGACGCCGTCTATTGCCTGGTAGCCCGTCATGAAGGTCATCGCGCCAGCCCGCACGGCCCGCTCGAAGGGCGGCAGGAAGTAGCTGCGCAGCTTGCGGCGCGAGAGATCGGCCTCGGAAGCATCGCGCCCGCCCTGCGTCTCGGAATAGCCCGCGTAGTGTTTGGCGCTGGCCAGCACCGCCGTCGGGTCGGCGAGGCCCTGGCCCTGGTAACCCTGGATGAGCGCGGCCCCCAGTTCGCCAATCAAATACGGGTCTTCACCGAACGTCTCTCCCGTGCGGCCCCAGCGCAGGTCGCGCGTCAGGCAGAGCACGGGCGAAAATGTCCAGTGAATCCCGGTCGGCGCCATTTCCTCGGCGGTCACGCGTCCGACCTGCTCGACCAGCGCCGGGTTCCAGCTTGCGGCAAGCGCCAACTGGGTCGGGAAGATGGTCGCGCCCTTCCAGAACGAGTGGCCGTGGATGCCATCCTCCCCGACCAGCAGTGGGATGCCCAGACGGTTCCGGGCGGCCAGGTCCATCGCGCGGCCGACCTTGTCCCCGAGAATATGGAGGATGGAGCCAGGCTGATAGGTATTGATAAAGGCGAGATCGTCGCCGCGGGCGTCCCACAGCATCAACTGCCCGATCTTCTCCTCAAGAGTCATGCGGCCGAGCAGGTCGGCGACCCGTTGGGCGACAGTCAGGGCAGGGTTACGGTAGGGGAGCGTGGGCACAGGGTCTCCTGAGATACGATCGGTTGCCAAAGGTCAGTCCGTCATTCACCTCGACACAACGAGAAAGGGCAATGGCGCTCTTTCCCCCTAGGTCACCAGCCCCTTGGTGGCCCGCATGAAGACCGCCTCCAGGTTGCGCTCTTCCTCGCTGAAGCCGACGATGGCGATGTTGGCCTCGCTCAGCCGGCGGCTGATCTGGGCCACGCCCTCATCCTCGCCGTTGAAGTGCAGACGCAGGCGCGGCCGGCCCTTGTCGCTCTTCTCGATCTCGACCAGGTCCAGCACGCCCTCGGCCGGGCTGATGATGCCCTGGGCCTTCTCCAGGTCCTCGCGGCTCAGGAAGGTGATCGTGATCTCGCGGTGGGGCATCAACTGGCGCTGCATCTCCTCCATGCTGCCCTGGGCCACCATCTGCCCGGCCTCGATGATCCCGATGTGAGTGCAGATTTCGGCCACATCGGCCAGGATATGCGAGGAGAAGAAGATCGTTTTGCCCATCGAAGCCAGCTCGACCAGCAGTTCGCGGATCTCGATCCGGGCGCGGGGGTCCAGACCGGAGGCCGGCTCGTCCAGGATCAGGACATGCGGATCGTGGGCCAGGGTGCGGGCCAGGCACAGGCGCTGCTTCATGCCCCGGCTCAGCTTGTCCACCATGTCGTTCTTGCGGTGGGTCAGCTCGACCAGCTCCAGCAGGTCATCGACCAGGGCCGCGCGCTCGCGCTCCGGGATGTCGTAGCAGGCCGCGAAAAAATCCAGGTATTCCCAGACCCGCATGTCGTCGTACACACCGAAGAAATCGGGCATATACCCGATGGCGCGGCGCACGTTGCGCGGGTCCTTGGTGACCTCGTAGCCCGCCACGAACGCCTGGCCGCTGGTTGGCTGCATCAGGGTGGTCAGGATGCGCATCGTCGAGGTCTTGCCGGCGCCGTTCGGCCCCACGAACCCATAGATCGCGCCCTCCGGCACGATCAGGTTCAGGTTGCTGACGGCTTCCAGCTTGCCATAGCGTTTGACCAGATTCTTGGTTTCAATAATCGTGCTCATTGCAGCTCCAGGCCGTAAACATGGGCGACAGGTTCCAGACGATGCAGGATCAATCGCCGCTGATCGGGCATCTCGCTCAGCCAACCCAACTCAGCACTTAAAACTCAACACTCCACCCGTCTAAAAGGTGCCATGCCAGGTGACGTCCACCTGGCCGATGTCGACCAGGTCGCTCAGGTTGTTGGGGACGACCAGCACTTGCACGGCCTGCCCCGGCCCCAGGTAGCGATCCGGATGGTCGAGCGTCGCCCGGCTGCCGCCAAGAATATCCAGCAGAATCCATTCCGAGCCGGCCCAGTCCCACACGAAGACGGACGCCATGTTGAAGCTGGACTGGCGCACAGTGATCTCCAGCCGGTCCACCTCGGCCAGTTGGACGCTGGCCAGCGGCATGAACCGGAAGCCGGCCTGCTCCCCGCCGTTGATGCTCAGGTTGTAGGGCCGGGCCGCGACGAGGGTCGTCTCCGGCAGGAGCGCCCAGGTGGAAAATCCTGGCCCGATCGTGACCTCGCCTTGCGGCCGCGCCACCGTGACCGGCACCTCGAAGACGTACAGGGTCACATCTTCCGAAATCCAGGTCGCGCCTTCCAGGGTCATGTCGTCCAGCGGCGTGCTGTCCGTCCAGCCCAACAGATAGACCCGGTCGCCCCGCCCGCCAGAAAAATCCAGGTCCGGGGCCAGGGCGCGCAGGAAGTCCTGGCGCTGGCGCAACCGGCGCGTCTGGGAATCGGGATTCTGGCTGTAATACAGGAAGGGGTTATAGCCCGCGCCGAGCACATCCTGGGCGGTCAGGTCGAGCCGTCCGAAGGTGAAATCACCCTGTCGCGAACTGACCAGCGACAGCGGCACGCTCTGGCGGTTGGTCAGGGGCACGTCGAAGCCCGCGCGCTGGCCCGGCGCCAGGCTGCCCAGGTGCTGGAATCCGCCCCGCACCAGGACCACGGCATCCTCCAGCCGCAGGCCGGTTGTGTTGACGACCGTCCCGCTGATGCGGGCGCTGCCGTCGGCCGCCAGGGCCAGAGTCGCCTCGGACTCCATCTGGGGCGGGTTGTCGATGAAACCGGAGGTGGCGAAGCCGGCCACGAAGCTGGCATCGACGCGCAGATCGCGCGCGCCAAAGCGGTCGGACTGCTCAATCTGGGTGGCCAGTTGGACGGCGCTGAATCCGCCGCCGCCGGCCGTTTCCTCCGGCAGCGCGCGCAGGGTGAAGCCTTCCGGGGCGGCGATGGCGTACACCCCGCGGCGCGGCGACAGCAGGCCCACCAGCCCGTCCACCTGGGCGCGGTCCTGGCCCGGCCAGACCTGGATCAGCGCCAGCCGGTTGAAGGTGGCACGCGTGCCGCGCAGGCTGAAGCCGGTCACGTAGGCCAGGACGCTGAAGATCACCACCAGGGCCGGGATGGTGATCCAGGCCAGCTCCCGGCGGCGGAGCAGGTGCAGCAGCGCGTAATTGAGCGGGCCGATCACGGCGATGTAACCCAGCAGCAGGCCGAGCATCTCCAGCGGGGTGGGCAGATCGAAGCCGGGCGATTCCTGCACCACGGTGCGAGCAGTCGACCAATCCTGCACGCCATACGACCAACTTGGCGTCTGCTGGGGGAGGATGACCACCGTCTCCCACAACGCGCCGTTTCCCCGCCAGCGGCGAAACGGCGCCAGTCCCGGATCGGCGGCCAGGAAATCGACCAGCCCCTCGCCGTGGGCACGCCGCACCAGCAGCGGGATCGTCCCCGAATCCGCCCCATCCACCGCAGCCAGGACCCGTGAACCAGGGCGGAGCGTGCCCGTCGCCAGGATCACGTCCGGCTCGACCAGCCGGTCATCGCTCCGCCCGGCGTAGGCGGCCAGCGGCGTCAGATCGCCGGCTGTGGTCGTGCCGCTGATGTCCAACGGCAGCAGGTCAGCCAGGGCGGCCGTGGTCAGGCGGTAGTTCGGGCCGCCGCACACAATCAGATGCCCACCGGCCAGCACCCAGTCGGCCAGCGCGGTCTGCTGCTCGACCGACATGCGCCCGGTATCGACATCGGAGAAAAGGATCACGTCCAGCCCCAGCAGGGCGTCGGCCAGCGGCGGGATGTTCTCCACCGACCAGTTGGCCTGGTAGCTCTCGCCCTCGCCCAGATCGATCCCGCTGAGGTCGACCGAGCCGCCCGGCGCATCGGTCACGACCGCAGTCAGAATATCCCCCGCCTCGGCGGGCAAAAGCTGCCCGCTCTGGGTGGCGAGCACCGCGCCGGTCTCGTCGACCAGTTCGACCGTCACCTGGCGGGCAAAGGCCTCGATGGCGACGTACAGAAAAACCTGCTTGCGCGCCTGGCGCGGAAGATCGATCGGGGTGCTGTAGGTGGTGCCGCCCAGGCCGACGTTATTCTCCGCCCGGACGCGCAGCGCCCCACGGATGTCCGGGCCGTCGTTGGCCAGGGTCAGGCGCACGGGCGTCCAGCCATCCCCCCGGAAGCGGAGGCCGTAACCGGCATCTACCTGGATCGTGATCGCGCTGGGCGCCTGGCGAGGCGGCGCAAAACCCAGGGTCAAGGGGGCCAGCAATCCCAACAGCAGCACGAGGCCAGCGAGTGTTCGGCGATTCACAGGCTTCTCCACATTCCGGCGGCTCATCTTCCGGCAAGACCCAGCCCATCCCGCGCAGGTACCCCAGTGGTGCGCCGGGGACGATTGTACCATGCGCCTGAAATGGCTCACAAATGCGGCGCGCGGAGGCTTCAAAAACATTTTCGCCGCAAAGCGGCTCATGCCCCTGGCAGCGTCCAGGCGGCAAGCGTCTAAGCGTCCGGGCGCGGATCGCGCCAGAGCTGCTGCTCTCAAGCGGCACACCCAAGGGATGAGAACCAAGCCTGTCGACACACTGCCTGGCCTTTCTTGCCTTTGGCTGACCACTGACCGCTGTTTTCCATGGAGGGCCATCGAAGAAACAGGCGGGCGTGGTTCTCACGCCCGCCTGGATCAGCTTCACATCGACCCTGGAAACCCGGTCTCAGCCTCTGGGAGTGCTGCTCGGCGTGGGCGTCCAGGTAGCCGGTGGGGTGGCCGAGGGCAGCCGGGTGGGAGTCGCCGTGGCCGTGGGAGGCCGCGTCGCGGTTGGCGGAAACGTTGCGGTCAGGGTCGCCGTTGGAACGAATGTCTCGGTTGGGACCGGCGTGGGCGGCGCCGGGTCGATCGGAAGCTGGCCCGGCTCCAGGTTCAGACAGACCACGGCCTGCACCGGCAGCCACAGTCGCGGGCTGTCCGGGCCGCCGCCGGGCATCAGGACGCGCAACCAGGTAGCGCTGCCGTCCCGCCCATCCGGGGTGACGATCTGGTCCGTCGCGGCGGGCATCGTCACCGGATGCAGTTCGCTGGGTCCGGTGCGCAGCGCGGTCTCGCCAAGCACGCGGCAGGCCGGGTCTTCCACCGGCAGGGTGAGCGCCTGTTCCGCGACCTGGCCGCCGCCGCCCTCCGCCAGCAGGCGGAGCGTCACGCTGTCGTAGGCCGTCAGGCGGATGACCAGCGAATCGGCCGGGTTGAACTCGGTCGAATCGGGCTGGCCGGTGATCGGCTCCAGCCCTTGCAGGCGGACGCGCGTCCCGCCGCTGACGTTCCAGCTCAACAGCACATCCTGGGTAATGTAGCGGATCAGCTTGGCCGGGACGGCGCTGAAATCGCCAATGCTCAAAAGCGGGTGGACGGTCAGGTCCACGCTGGAGCGCGTCAGTTCGGAGCCATTGACCGCGACCAGGGTAATCTGATGCGGGCCGGGCGAGTCGATCGTCAGGTCCAGGCTGAGATCGGCAGGGTCGTACTCCTCTGGCTGCGCCACGCCGTCGATCTCGACGTACAGCGCGCTGACATCGCGCGCGGCCCAGCGCAGGGTGACGGGCTGGCCCTGCACCACTTCAGCAGCAGAGAGCGCCAGGCCTTCGATCTGGGGCGGCGGCGGGGGCGCCAGGAGGGCCGCCAGCACCGCGATCACCGCCAGCACCAATACGCCGATCAGCCCGACCGCCGCGCCCAGCCGCCAGCCGGACAGGACCGGCTCCACGCTGGCCCGGCCGGGCATGGCCGCCCGAAAGCCAGAGGCGTCATGCGCGCGGGCCACGATGGCGAACTCGTGGCTTTGCGGCGCGCCCACCAGCGGCTGCCTGCGCGCCCGGACGCGGGCCCGGATCGCCATCCGCTGGCCGGGACCGAGCACGGCCGTGCCCGGCTGAAAATCGAACTCCAGGCCGTTCCCCCGGCTCTGGCCGCCAAAGCTGAGTTGGAGCGGGCTGTTGCCCTGGTTGTGGATGTGCACCGGCACGATCTCGCCGGACGCGATCTCGCTGCGGCCCAGGTCGAAACCAAACCCGCTGTAGGGCAACACGGTCAGCACCAGGCTGGCATCCACGGTCTGCGTCGGACGCGACTTGCTGCGCACCCGGACGGTGCAGGGGTACTGGCCGGGCTGGCTATCGGGCCGGCGCAGCGGTTTGAAACTGATCATCAGGTGGGCTTCGTCGCCAGGGTCGAGCACGACTTCCACGCGCTCCAGGCGGACCCATTCACGCGGCACGCCGTCCAGCTCGACGAAATAGCGATCCTGCTCGCTGCTCATGTTGTGAATCAGCAGCGCCGCCTGGACGTACACCCCCGGCGTGACCGGCTGGTCCGGTCCAATCAGTTCCACCCGGTAGGTGGGCTGCTCGATCTCGATCCGCTGGGTGGCTTCCAGGATGATTGGCTCGGTCGGGCTTTCGTCGCTCGGATGGAAGATCAGGCGGATTTCGCCGATCTGGATTTCCTCGCCGCCGTGCAGTTCCGCCCGCTGGTTAGACTCAATCTGGATTCCATCCAGGTACGTGCCGTTGATCGAACCGAGGTCCTGCAAATAGACACGCGTATCCTCCAGGACCAGCGTCGCATGGTAGCGCGAGACCGCGTTGGCATCCAGCAGGATGTCATTCCCCGGCGAGCGCCCAATCGCGATGTTGGGCTTGCTGAGCTGGTAGCTGTCGATGGGGCCATCGGGCCGGTAGACATCGAGCCGCCCGTAGGTCATGGTCGTCCCGTTCTCCTGAGGCAAGTGCTGCCCGGTTCACAGTGGTATTGTAGTCAGGACGGGCGAGGCCAGCAATAGGAGGCCGGTCAAAACAGAGGCAAGTGGCAAGAGGCAGAGAGGCAAGAAAAAGCGTCAAAGCGGCAAGCGTCGAAGCGTCTTGCAGGGGCGGTTCGCGAACCACCCGCCAGTTGTCCAACGGCCGAAGGCGGAGACCGGAGAAAGCGGCCAGGCGGCAGGAAGGGGGTAATTGGCGTCTGAGCGACCTGGGTGTGCTTCGAACGGCCGTGACAAACCGGACGGGTCACCGACCCATCCCTACACCCGCCACCGGATGCATGGCGCCGTTTCTTTCTTGCCTCCTGTCTCTTGGCACTTGCCTCCGCCTTTCCTCGGCTTGTGCCTGCGCGGGATTGGTTTATAATCCCTCCGGATTTCGGACGGAAGCCGTAGAGGTTTCGGGAGCGCTATCGCGCGATGCGTCGTTTGCTTGTGATCCTGGGTATCGCCGGAGCGCTGCTGTGCGCCCTGGAACTGGGCCTGTTGGTCACCCTGGTCGTGCGGGCCACCACCGCGCCGGTCGTGCCGACCCTGGACGCGGTGCGCATCGCGGCCCTGACGACGGTGACGCCCTCCCCTTCGCCCAGCCCGTCCCCCACCAGCCAGCCCACCCAGACGCCCGGCGCGACCGCGACGGAAACCATCCCGACCGCGATCAGCCCGACTCCGGAGGCGGTCGCGGGCCTCGTCACGCCCACCGCCACCCGGATTCCGGCCACGCCCCACATGGCGACTCTCGTCCACGTCGTTCAGCCGGGCGAGACGCTGACCAGCATCGCCGAACTGTACGGCGTCTCGGTCGACGATCTGCTGGCCCTCAACAACCTGACCGACGCCAACCTGATCGCCGAAGGGCGCAGCCTGTTCGTGGCCACGCTGGTCACGGATACGCCCGCGCCGAGCGCCACGCCTTCCCACACGCCGGGTGTGCTGCCCAGCCTGGACGACCTGGGCATCCTCAGCGCCACGCCGACTGCATCCAATACGCCCACCCCGACACCGCCGCCGCTGCCCACGATGATCATCGGGCTGCCGACCGACCTGCTGATCCTGATCGACGATGCTACCCGCGATCACATCCGCGAGATTTACGCCCTCGGCCAGGAACTGGGCAACAACCCGCACGCCTTCTCCAAGGTCGGGGACAGCACCATCGAGAACCCGCACTTCATGACCCGCTTCGACAGCGGCCCCTACAACCTGGGCGAGTTCGCCGCGCTCCAGCCGATGATCGACTACTACCGCGGCTCGTTCAGCCGGCAGGGGGTTGCCATCAAGCGCGGCATGAACTCCTGGGTCATCACCGACCCGATGTGGGCCGACCCGACCCAGTGCGAAGCCAACGAAGGCCCCCTGGCCTGTGAAATCCGCCTCAACCGACCGAGCGTGGCCTTCATCCGCCTGGGGACGAACGACGTCGGCTCGGACGGCTTCCGGGAGAACATGCGCCAGGTGATCCAGTACTGCCTCGATCACGGGGTGATTCCCCTGATCGGAACCAAGGCCGACCGCTACCGCGACCCCTACAACCAGGTCAACGCTATCCTGCACGAGCTGGCGGCCGAGTACCACGTCCCGCTGTGGGATTTCGACCGGGCCTCGCAAATCCTGCCCGACCACGGCATGACCGTCGATGGCACGCACCTGACCACGTTCTTCACCCACGACTACCGGGCCAGCTACGCCCTGTGGACGGGTTACGGCCTGCACAACATCCTGGCGATGATGACCCTTGACCAGGTCTGGCGCGAGGTCACGCCGCCCGAACAACGCACCGAATCACCCACGACGCCCTGAAAGAGAACCCCTGTGAAGGAGAACACACATCCCATGAAGTCACGAAGTGCCTTGATCTTGCTGGCGCTGCTGGTGGGTCTGCTGGCGGGCTGCGGGGGGAATACCTCCGGGGCCAACCCCGGAGGGGATGACCCCGGCGCGGGCGACGCTGCCCAGGCCGTGCTGCGTTACCTGGAAGCCAAAGTCGCCGCCGACCGGGACGCGCTCGGCACGCTGCTGTGCGCCAGCATGGAAGGCGACCTCGACCGCGAGGCCAATTCGTTCGCCAGCATCGACGCTCGCCTGGAAGACGTGACCTGCACGCGCAACGACGAGGGCGGGGCGGACAGCGCCACGGTGACGTGCAGCGGGGCGATCGTGGCCGTCTACAACGGCGAGGATACGTCCTTCCCGCTGCGCAGCTACCGCGTCATGCTGGAGGGCGGCGAGTGGCGCTGGTGCGGCGAAGCCGAATGAACGGCAATGTTGAATTTTGAATGCTCAATGCTGAATTGGGGGGCGCTTCGGGGTGGAGCGCCCTCTATTCCGCATCTTCTCGGAAAATCGCGGTCAGCCGTCGGTTTTCAGGGCCAACCAAAAGCCAACACAGCCCAGCAGCGTTGTCGACAGGTCTGGTTTGTCGCTTTTCGCTTTGACGCCTACCGCTTTGACGCTACCTGCGGCATCATCCGTGGCGGGGGGCCAATTCCCCCCTACAGATCGTAGATTTCCCCGTACTTCTGGCGCAGGTAGGCCACGTAGGGCTGGGCGGAGATTTTCTCCCCGGTGACGCGCTCGAACAATTCGGCGGGCTGGTACTTGCGGCCGTGCCGGTAGATATTTTCGCGCAGCCAGCCCAGCAGCGTCCCGAACTCCCCGCGCGCGATCTCGTCCGGGATGGCCGGGTGCGCGGCGACCGCCTTGTTGAAGAACGGCACGGACATCAGGTTGCCCAGGGTGTAGGTCGGGAAGTAGCCGATCATGCCGCCCGACCAATGGACGTCCTGCAGGATGCCCTCGCGGTTGGTCGGCGGGCGCAGGCCCAGGTAACCCTCGTATCTGGCGTTCCAGGCTTCCGGCGCGTCGTCCACGCTTAGCTTGCCTTCCAGCAGGTCGTTCTCCATCTCGAAGCGGATGATGATGTGCAGGTTGTAGGTCACCTCGTCCGCCTCGACCCGGATCAGGGACGGCTCCACCCGGTTGATGGCACGGTAGAAGGTGTCCAGATCGACGCCCGCCAGCGGGGCCGGGAACGCGGCCTGGAGCCGGGGGAAGAAGTGCGTCCAGAAGGCCCGGCTGCGCCCGACCAGGTTCTCCCACAGGCGCGACTGGCTCTCGTGGATGCCCAGCGACGCGCCGCCTTCCAGCGGCGTGCCGGAGATCGCCGCCGCGCTGCCCTGCTCGTACATGGCGTGCCCGGATTCGTGGATCGTGCCGAACAGCGCGGCGGGCAGCCAGTGGGCCTCGTAGCGGGTCGTGATGCGGATGTCGTTGCTGCCGAAGCCGGTCGTGAAGGGATGCACGGCCCGGTCCAGCCGACCGCGCTCGAAGTCGTAGCCAAGCTGTTTCGCCACCGCCAGGCCGAAGGCGTGCTGCCCGTCTTCGGGATACTCGCGCCTGAGCAGGCTGTTATCGATCCGGTCGCGCTGGGCGGCGATGGCCTGGATCAGCGGAATTTGGGCGGCCTTCAGCTCGTCGAACAGGGCGGCGACCTGGGCGGTCTTCATGCCCGGCTCGTACTGGTCGAGCAGCGCGTCGTAGATGCGATCCGTGTAGCCAAGGTGCTCGGCCACCTGGATGCTCAGGTCGAGGATTTGCTTCAGCCAGGGCTTGAACGCGGGGTAATCGTCCTCGGCGCGGGCCTTGGCCCAGGCTTCGTGGGCCAGGCTGGTGACGCGCGTCAACTCGGCCACGAGGGCCGTCGGGAGTTTGGTCGCCAGGTCGTAATCGTGGCGGGTCACGCGCAGCAGGCTGGCGTCGTCGCTGTCGTACGGCAGGTCTTTGCCCTCGGCTTCGGCGGCTTCCAGCAGGCGGCCGGTCTCCTCCGCCGTGAACAATTCGTGGTGAATCTTGGAAAGCGTGGCAAGCTGCGCGGCGCGGTGCATGGCCCCACCGGGCGGCATGTTGACCTGCTGGTCCCAGCCGAGCAGGGCCGAGGCGCCGGCCAGGTTGTGGACTTCGGTCAGGCGTTCTTTGAGTTGAGTCAGGTGTTCCACTCAGGCCTCTTTCTGTATCGAACCAAGCGCGATGGTCCGCGGAGGAACCCCAGTATACCCCGGCCGCCTACAGGTGTTGGAGGAATTGATCGGGGTCGTTGAGGAAGTCGCGCGTCAAGCGGACGTGTTCCAGGTCGGCGTAGGTGGCTTCACAGCCCCCGGTGCTGGTACAGCGTGCCATCCACGAAGCCGCGCCCGCGATAGTAGCCGCGCGTGCCGACCGAGGAGATCACGGCCAGTTTCGCATACCCCCGCCCCCGCGCGATTTCCACCGCGCGCTCGATGAGCAGCGTCCCCAGGCCACTGTGCTGGGCCTTGCCGGGCGAATCGACCCCGATCCCCAGCGATTGGCCGTAGACGTGCACCTCGCGGATCATGGCCGCGCCGGAGAGTTCCGGCGTGATCGGCTCGCCGCCCGGCAGGGACAGGCGCAGGAAGGCCGCGATGCTGCGATCCTCCGTGATGTATTGCAGGAATACTTCCGACCCGATGCTCGACTCGTAGGTCAGTTCGTCCAGGCGGAGGTCGGCGGGATCGACCTGGCGCTGGCGGATTTCGCGGCCCCGGATGTCCGGGGAGCGCTCCCCCTGGGCGGCGAGAGTCTGCTCCACCACCTCGCGGAAGTTGGTGAGCTGGTTGCCGACCACGATGTCGGTCGAGGGGATGTCGCGCACGACGCGGGTCAGGCGGCAATACTCCGGCGTGGCGCGAAAACAATCGACCAGCAGACCCAGCAGTTCCGCGTGGGTATAGGGCCGCCAGCCCCCGGCCCGGTAGATGCCCATCAATTCCGCGCTCTCGATCAGGGAGCAGGGATACAGCTTCAATTCGTCCGGGCGGAAGTCCGGGTCGTCGAACAGGCGCGCGTAATCGGCCCGGTCGGCCGCCGGGGTGGAGCCGTACAAGTTGGGCATCCAGTGGGCGTGTATCTTGAACCCGGCCCGGCGCAGTAAACCAATCGCGCGGCGGGTGGCGGCCACGTCGTGCCCGCGTTTGTTAAGGCGCAGCACGGTATCGTCGAGACTCTGGATGCCGATCTGGACCTTGGTGCAGCCCAGCCGCCGGATGCGCAGCACTTCCTCCGGGCTGATGTGATCGGGCCGCGTCTCCACGACCAGCCCCACGCAGCGGCAGGCCGCCGATTCGTTCTCGCGCTGGGCGGCTTCCAGTTCCTCCCAGGTGGCGAATTCATCGATCGGCGCGCGCGGCTGAGTCCCGGCGGCGATGGCGGCGGCTTCCTCGCGGGAGCGGCGCATCTCGGCCCTGTAGATATCCTGCACGATCTGGTTGTAGGAACGCTCCAGACGCGCGCCGTCCACGCTGACGCGGGCCGTGTTGTTGTCCGGGTGAAGCTGGGAGCGCTGGCGCAGCAATTCCTCTACCCGGCGGGCCTCGGCATGGGCCACCTCCGGCCCCCGGCTGAAGTCGTTGAGCGCGTCAAACACGCGCTTGATGTACCAGACCTGGTAGCTCTCCGGGTAAAACGACCACGTCCCGCCCAGCACGATCATCTCGATTTTGTCGACCGGGTGGCCGGTGTTGTGATACGCCTGGAGCCGGATGACCGTTTGCAGGTAGGGGTCGAAGCTGTTCTGTTCGGCGCGCAGCGCGCCCGGCTCCTGGGACAGGTAGCTCTTGGGCATCCGCACGTCATTGGGGCAGAACACGCACTCCCCCGGACAGGGGAAGGGCTTGGTCAGGATGGTGACGGGCGTCACGCCGGAGGCGGTGCGGGCTGGCTTGAGCCGGATGCGCTCCAACACGGCCGGGTCGAAGGGCGGCAGGCCGTCCAGCCCGGCATAGGCCCGGTAGGCGCGCACCAGGTCTTCCCGGCGGAAGAAGCCGCTGCCATC
>CAZHMJ010000044.1:0-22382 GCA_964533805.1 uncultured Anaerolineae bacterium
ACTGGAAGCGTGGTATCAAGGACGTGTTCTGTGCTTCGGACACCGGGGCGCCAGCTACGATGCTCCAATGAACACGCTCCGGGCGTTTGAACTGGCGGCGGACGTAGGCGCGGATGGTGTCGAACTGGATGTCATGTTCTCGCGGGATAGGCAGGTGGTGGTGATTCACGACGAGACGGTTGACGGCACCACCGATGGACATGGACACGTCGCCGATTTCACGCTGGCCGAACTCAAGGCGCTGGACGCGGGCCGCTTCAAGGGCGAGACCTTCGCCGGGGAGCGCATCCCGACGCTGGATGAAGTCTTCGAGGCAGTCGGCAAGCGCCTGCTGGTCAATGTCGAACTGAAGGGGCTTTCGTTCCGGGCGGATGGGCTGGAGGCCAGGGTCGCGGAGATCATCCGGCGGCATGGCATGGCCCAACGGGTGATCATCTCCTCCTTCAATCCGGTGCGGCTGCGCCGATTCCGTCAGGCCGCGCCCAGTATCCCCGTGGGCTTCCTGCATGAAGCTTCCGTGCCAGGCTATCTGCGCCTGTTCAGTCGGGCGCTGCTGCTGGGTATCACACTCGAAGCCGATCATCCCGACCAGCACATGGTCGACGCGGCGTACGTCGTCGCCCAGCACCGCCAGAACCGGCGGGTCAACGTGTGGGTCGCTAACGATCCCGACCGAATGGTGGCCCTGTGCGAGATGGGCGTCGATTTGATCATGTCCGATCGGCCGGATGTGCTGCGCCAGGTGCTGGATAGCCGGGCCTAACCTGTCGTCTGCTGCCACGAAAGAGAATGAGTCATGCCTGACCTGATTGTTAATGCCGATGATCTCGGCCATGCGCCGGGGATCAACCGGGGCATCGTCAAGGCGCACCTGGAGGGAATCGTCACTACCAGCACGGTGCTGACCAACTATCCGGACGCGCCGCAAGGCGTCGAGCTGGCGCTGGCCCAGGCTCCCCGGCTCGAATTGGGGGTGCATCTCAATCTGACCGAGGGCCGCCCGGTATCGGACCCGGCGACGGTGCCCAGCCTGGTGGATGAGGACGGCCGGTTCTGCGGGCCAGAGCGGATGGGCGTGGCAGCACAGGCATGGCAGGCCGAAGACCTGGAGCGCGAGCTGCGGGCGCAGGTGGCCCGTTTCGTGGCCCTGGCGGGCAAGCCCCCGCATCATCTCGATTCGCATCATGGCGCACCACAATGGCATCCTGGCGCGCTGCGGGTTCTGCTCGATATCGCGGGCGAGTACCATATCCCGATGCGCCGTGTGCCGGTGGCCGCCACACCGGAGGAGACGGTGCGGCAGTGGATGTTCGACGGCGCGCCGCGTGAATCAGCCCTGGCCTGGGCGGAGGCGCTGCACGATCTGGTCGAGAATCATCCCGCCTACCAGACCACGGCCCATTTTCTGGAAGGCTTCTACGACCGGACGGCTACCCTGAGCGATTTGCTCCTGATCCTTACCAATCTGCCCAAGGATGGGGTGAGCGAGCTGATGTGCCATCCGGGGTTTGCCGAGGGGCCGGTCCTGAGCAGTTATTGGGAGCCGCGCGAGCGTGAGGTGGGCCTGCTGACCCACCCGGCAACACGGGAAGTGGTCGTGGCGGAGGGCATCCGGCTGATCGGGTTCGACGACCTGGCATGACGATCCTGAGGCGGGCCTGGTGGGCGCTCGTCGGCCTGGGCTTCCGGCTGTTGTACAATGAGTTGGCCTGCACCTATGACGCTGTGAGCTGGATCGTGTCGCTGGGCGACTGGCGACAGTGGCAGCGCGCGGCTCTGCGCGGGCTGGCGGTGCCGCCGGGCAGCCGCGTCCTTGAGTTGGCCCACGGACCCGGTTGGATGCAGATTGACCTGCGCACGGCCGGTCTGGAACCGGTCGGGCTCGACCTCTCGCCTGCGATGGGGCGTCTGGCGCGGCGCCGGCTGACTCGACATGGTCAGCCGGCTCGGCTTGTGCGCGGGATGGCCCAGCAACTTCCTTTTGGCACGGCGGCCTTTCCGGCGGTGCTGGCGACCTTTCCCACCGAGTTTATCCTCGATCCGGCGACCCTGGCTGAAGCGTACCGGGTGCTCCAACCCGGCGGCCGGCTGGTGATCGTCGCGGCGGGTATGCTGACTGGCGGTGGCCCGCTCCGCGCCGTACTCGAATGGGCTTACCGGATCACCGGGCAGCGTGGCTCTGGCCCGGAGGGCCTCTGGCCGACAAGCCTTGCCTCCCGGTTCGAGGCGGCGGGCTTCCGGCTGCACCTCGTGAAGGTGAGCTACCCACGCAGCGAGGCGATCATGGTCGTGGCGCAAAAGCCCTAAATTCACTCTGGTATTGGGGTGGAGAGTATGCTATACTACCCCAACATTGTGGTGGCTGTGGTGTAGTGGTTAACATGTCTGGTTGTGGCCCAGAAGATCGTGGGTTCGAATCCCACCAGTCACCCCACGAAAAAGCCGGTCGTTGAGACCGGCTTTTTCTTTTGGATGGTCAGTGCCGCGAGAGGCGGTTCGCCTGGCGCAGGGCCAGTCTGGCGCGCAGGCCATTGGCCTTGAGGATGCGCCGGACCCGGATGATATTCCCGTGACGTGCAGGGCGTGTCCGGCGGTAGAAGCCGAGCCGGGTCCTCGTCGGGGCGTGCTCGATGCTGGGTGCCACGGGTGCAGGCTCCGGTTCGACTCCGGATGGCGTGGGGGCCTGGCCCTGGCTGCTGGGTGGCGCGATGCCAAAGACTTCCCAGATGCTTGGCCCGATGGCGTCCGGCTCAGGGCGGGGGGCCGGGTATTCATCCTGGCTGGTGGGCGACTCCGGTTCCTCGATGACAGGCACTTGTTGCACGGGTTCTGCCCATGAGGCCGCTGCTTCCGGACGGACCGGCTCAGTCCGGCCTGTTTCCGCGGACGGCTCTGGCAGTGGGACAGGCTGCGATTCGTGTTCTTCGATCGCCTGTTCTGGCTCGGCTTCAACGGGTGGCTCGATTGGCGCGGTGTAAGGCGGCTCGGCAAGCTCAACGGGTCGCCTTTCCAGAAGCGGGCTGAAGTCTTCCACCGGGGGGGCGACCGGAACCGTATCATTCGTATCAAGGTCGGGGAGCGGAGCCAGGTCCGCAGGCTCCCGGCGCACCGTGTCTTGCAGCGCAGTCTCCTCCGCGAGCGGAGGCAGGTCAGGTTCTGGAAGGGGGGTGCTCGTTGGCGCGGGCGTCTCGACAGGCGGCCGGGGCCGGGTGTCCTCCTCGGCGCGCGGCGGCTCCACGGCGATTCCCTCCAGCGGAGGTAGATCGTCGGCCCCGATGTCCAGCACTGCGGGTCGGGTCTGCGGGGCGGTCCGATCGGGCGGCGGCGTGGGTGGCAGGCGGACCTGGGTTTTCTCGGACGCTGCCGGCGGAGTCTGGGGAAGCTCGACTTTGACGTTCCGCGCGCGAGTTGTGGCTTCTCCGAGTGCGGCTCGTGCGTTTACATCGGGAGCCGGGCGCAGTGACACGCGTTCGACCGTGGCCGCATCCATGCGGATACCGGCTGATTCGACCAGTTGCTTGAAGCGCTTCAGACTGCGGGCGGCCTCATCATTCAGCCGGCGGCGCAGGAAGAAGTCCCGCAGAAACGCCAGCGCGCCGCCAAGCTGGTATTCGAATGTCCACTGCACGACGGTCCCTTCCGGGATGGCCTGCAAGCGCAGGCGCCCCCGATTGCTGTGGTAGCGCGGCCCGTCGACCACAGTGTATTCAAAGCCGAGGTTGTTGTACCAGGTCAGAATTTCCTCGACTGTGTCCGGGCCGCTGCTCATCGTATTGCGGCGGCGCACGCCGACACCCTGACTCTGGGTGGTAAGAATTCGGGTGTCCTGGCAGTTGATGTGCCACTTGGGCAGCGCGGCCAGATCGCCCAGAAGCTCCCAGACGACTTCCGGCGGCGCGTTCACCAGAACCCGATGATCGATAATGGTCATCCAATTTCACCTGTGTTAGATGCCAGCCTGTCCGACATGGAAAGCAAGGCCAAGTATCACCGAAAACAGGATGCCTAGCAAGAGTTCCGCCCACCCGTTTTTCTGCCGTCCAATCGGCTGATCCTGGCGCTGCATGGCAACCACGCGAGGGATGACCGCGAATGGAGCCAGCCACCATACCCCTGCGACGGCCCAAACCAGGATGGCGACCCGCTCCGTGTATCCCCACAGCCGCCAGCGGTTCATATAGACATACATGGCCGGCCAGTTGGCCCACCACGAGACTTCGTAGAACCGAGTCACGGCGATGAGCACCGCGCCAGCCCACATCAGGCGCGAGACCTGGGGATCGGGCGGAGGAGAGATCATCCCACCGACCAGAGCTTGAAAGCCGAGGATGAGCGCCATGTGCAGGGCCTGGTCGCCCATATAGGTCACAAAAGGAATCGTGCTCAGGCGGGGGGAGACGGCCGGTTTGGCGGCGTCCTGCAGGGTATGGACCAGGGCGAACAGGGTGATGTGTGGCCAGAGAATCCCGATGTATTCGGGCAAGACTGCCAGAGAAACCAGCCAGACCATGCCTCCGTGGAGGAGCAGGCCATCCCAGGAACGTATCGAGCGCAGGTCAAAGCGCCCTTTACGCTCGGCCAGCCAGTTGGTTTGCAGCAGATAGTCCGCGATCAGATGCGAAAAGACCAGGTGAGGAATGATCAAGGACGTCTATTCCTGACTACGCGCTGTCTTTTGCCCTTTGAGGCTTGTATTATATAGTATGTCTGCGCGGGCTGCCGTGGCCGGACGCCCGCTGGTGAGAGATCTTTCGGAGCAAAGATGCCCAGTCCATCAATGACCTTTGCGTTTATCCTGGCCACCATCTACGGGGTCGTTTTCCACCTGATCGCGGGCGGCGATATGCGGCGGCTGGCGCTGTTTTTGCTGGCGGGCTGGCTGGGGTTTGCGCTTGGCCAGGTCGCCGGCGTGTTGCTCGGCGTAGACATCCTGAGGGTCGGGCCGATCAGGCTGGTTTCCGCGACCGCGGGCGCGTTGACCGCGCTGCTGGCCGCGCGGCTGCTCATGCGACCCAAGCCGGCTGGTTGAAACTCGTTTGATGTGCGAGGGCCTTGCGCTATACTCTTCACCCAACCAAGTGAGGTGTGTGATTATGTCAGAACAACCACGCGGCCCGCTTTCTTCCCAGCCTGCGCTTGCCGCACCGGCTGAGGACGCGGCCCAGGGGGAGTCCAGCGGACCTGGGGCGACACGCATGATCATGATCGGCATCGGCGCCCTGGCGGGTGTGCTGGTGCTGGGGTTCCTGCTGGCAATGCTCCTGGCCCTGACTAATCCTGGTGCTGCCGCCGGCGTGCAGATCGTGCGGGACTTCTTCATCATCGCGATGGCGCTGGAAGGGCTGGTGATTGGGGCGGCGCTGGTGATTCTCGTCCTGCAACTGGCGCGCCTGACGAACCTGCTTCAGAACGAAATCAAGCCGATCCTGGAGCAGACCAGCGATACCGTCAAGACGGTCCGTGGCACGGCGACCTTCATGAGCCGGAACGTGGCTGAGCCGGTGATTCGGGCGAGCGGCGGGCTGGCCTGGGGACTGGCTGTCCTGCGCGAGCTGTTTGGCGTGCGCCGGGCCGTGGTCCATCGGGGCGGCAGAGTGATCAGTGATGACGAGGGAGAGTCCTGACATGGCCGCATCTCGCTCGAACGGGAACGGAGCGTTTGTGACCGGCTTCCTGCTGGGGGGGCTGGTTGGGGTGCTGGTCGGGGCATGGAAAGCGCCCCGGAGCGGGGCTGAACTGCGGCGCGAACTGCTGGCGCGCGGCGACGAAGCTCGCCGGCAGGCCGAAGCCCGGGTCTTGGGCGAGCGCCCATCCGATGCCATTGCCGAAGGAAAAGCGATGGCCCAACAACGCCAGATTGAGTTGAAGCTGGACTAGCCGAACAGCCCGGAGTTGATGGCAACGGCAGGGCGGCGCGAGTCTTCACGCCGCCCTGTTTTCATGCCAGATGGGGCAGCCGTTTACACAGCGTGCTCGACGATGCTAACCGCTTCCGAGAGCGCGTTGAGCACATCATGGGCGATCACGCTGCGTGGCGTGCTGAGCGCCTCAGCCGCGAAGTGGCCCGCCAGCCCATGCAGATAGCCGCCTGCAACCGCCGCGTCGAACGGCGGCAATCCCTGCGCCAGGAGACCGGCGATCGTGCCGGCCAGGACATCGCCTGTCCCTGCCGTCGCCAGGGCTGGCTCCGCGAATGGCAGCACGACCGTCCTGCCATCGGGCGCGCCGATGACCGTGAAGGCCCCCTTCAGGACCACAACACAGCGCCATTCAACGGCCTTTTCAGTTGCCAGTTCCAGGCGCCGGGCTTGAACCTCGTCGCGGCTCAGGCCGGTCAGGCGGGCCATCTCGCCGGGGTGCGGCGTCAGGATCGTGTCGGGCGGGAGGAGCTTCCACCACTCGTCAAGCTCCCCAAGCAGATTCAACCCATCCGCGTCGATGACCAGGGGGGGCAGGGTGAAGTCCGGCCCGCTGGCGGCCGATGTGCGGTTTATGGCCCCTGGAGCGAATCCGATCCGGCGGTGGCGAGCTTCCTGCTGGGCGCGGTCGTTGAGCATGGCGGCCAGAAAGAGGCCTGTTGTCTCCTCCCGGCCCCAGCCCGGCCCCATCAATAGGGCGTTGTAGCCTTCCAACTCCTTCTGCAGCACCGGCGCGGCGTCCTCGGCGATCACCCCGATGTCGTGGGGCAGGAGCAGCCAGGTGGCCTCCGGCACCTGCGTGGCGAGGATCGGCATCACCGGCTGCGGTGTCGCGACGGTGACCAGGCCCGCCCCGGCGCGGTAAGCGGCCTCGGCGGCCATCGCGGCCGCGCCGGTATAGTTCATCGAACCGGCCACGACCAGCACCTTGCCAAAAGTGCCCTTGTGGGCGTCGGGCGGCAGTGGGGGCAGCAGCGCGCGGATATCCGGGCCGGTGGGCATTTCCAGCTTGACGGTATCTCGCGCGGGGAGCTTCTTGGGAAGGCCGATGTCGGCGACGTGCAGCGTGCCGGCCAGGCCCGCGCCGGGGAAGAGCACCTGCCCGCGTTTGACCGCGGCGAAGGTGACGGTTTCGTCCGCCGGGAGGGTGAGATCGCCCACTTCGCCGGTGTCGCAGTCCAGACCGCTGGGACAATCCACAGCGACGACGTATGGCCCTGACTCAGCCCAGGCGACAGGCATGGCCGGCGTCTGGGTGGCGAGGGCCGGGCGGGCGTGGCGGGCTGCCTTCAAGGATTTCTGCACGGCAGCGAGGAACTTGGCCAGGTCGCCTTCGATCGGCAGGCGGAGGCCGATCCCCAGCACGCCGTCGACGATCACGTGCGACGTGCTGATGAGCTTGTCCAGCACGCGATAACGCTGATCCTTGGACGCCTCGGCGACGAACAGCCCGGCTGCCTGGATCGGCGCAAAGACACGATCGGCCGGGTCGCGCGGTTTGGTCAGGTAGATGCTGACCTCGTGGTCGCTTTCCGTGGCGATGAAGTGGGCGGCGACCAGAGCGTCTCCCCCATTGTTCCCGGCGCCGACGAGCACGGTGATCCGCGAACCCGGTTGATCTTCCAGCAGGGTCAGGACGCGGTCGGCCAGCGCCCGCCCGGCATTGTCCATCATCTGGTCGTAACTGATCCCGGCGGCATCCCCGGCCTGCTCGATGGCGCGCATCTGCTCCACAGTCACGATTTTGAGCATGTCCACCTTCCTGATTGCGTAGCCAGACAGAACCCGATTATAGCAGTTTGGCCGGAAGCGGCGTGCCTGTCAGCGCGGCGGATTGGCCCGGTACCAGGCCAGGGTGCGGCGCGCACCTTCGCGGAAGGAGATCGGCCGGAAGTGAAGTTCATCACGTGCCTTGGCGATGGAGACCTGCCAATCGTTGAAGACGTATGAGCGCAGGTTGATGGGGTAGTATGGCTCGGCGCGGGTGAAGCGCGACAACCAGGTCCACACCTGGGCCAGGGCGATCATACCCCAGTCGGGTGCATTGATCCGCAGGCGGGGGAGATGGGCCTCCTCGCTCACGATGGCGTTGGCCTCGTTGTGCGAAATGGAATCGCCGCAGATATTGTAAATCTCGCCGGGGCGGCCGTGACACAGCGCGAGTCCGATCGCTGCGGCGACATCCCCGATGTAGACCGGGAAGATGACATGCTTCCCGCCGGCGACTTTGATCAGCAGGCCCTTGAGCGGGTCCTCGAAAAAGAGGCGGTTGAAAGCGTAGCGGCCGTAAGGGCCATAGAACGCGCCCGGCCGGAGGATGAGTGCCGGCAGACCATGGTCAGCCACCGCGCTCAGGATGACGGCCTCTCCGGCCAGCTTGCTGTGCTGGTAAGGGTCGGCCGGGTGGGGCGGGTGGGTTTCGTCGATGATGCGCCCCGGAGTCGGGTGACCGATGACTGCGATCGTCGAGATGTGGACGAAGCGCGCCACGCCTGCCATCAAAGCGGCGGCGGCGATATTCTCGGTTCCGGCGACGTTGATCCGGTTGAAGCCTTCGGCGTCTCCCCACATCCGGAACAGCCCACCGGCGTGGACGACCGCTTCACAGCCGTCCAGGTGGCGCGCCAGCAGGTCACGATCCTGAAGGTCCCCAGCGACGACCTCGACGCCCTCCTGGCACAACCAGGGATGCTGGTCCGGGTGGCGGGTCAGCACGCGCAGCGCGTGGCCCTGGCCGAGGAGATAGGGGACCAGACTGTGGCCCAGGAAACCGGTACCGCCGGTGACGAAGATCATGACGGCCTCAGTTCGGCGCAGGCAGGCGCCGGACGGGATGGAAGATCGACATTCGAAGCATAAGCCGGGAGTGTACAGGGCCGCGGTGGGGGAATCAAG
Source organism: uncultured Anaerolineae bacterium (assembly GCA_964533805.1). Lineage (GTDB taxonomy): Bacteria > Chloroflexota > Anaerolineae > Aggregatilineales > Ch27 > JARKOQ01. The sequence continues at coordinate 8,814 of CAZHMJ010000044.1, forward strand.
ATCGGGTTCGCGGCTTAGCGGCCTTTCAGGGCGGTCCACACACTCTGGCGAAGCTGGCCGGGGGAAATGGGCTTGACCAGATAGTCGTGGACTTTGGCGACGCTCACCGCAAAAACCTGATCGGTTTGCGAGTCGTGCTCACTGATGATGATCACCGGGATCCGGCTCAACGCCTGGTTGGCCCGCATTCGTGAAATGACCTGCCAGGCGTGCATGTCTGGCATAACCAGGTTCATCAATACCAGGTCAGGCTCAAGGTCCTCGATGGTGTACAGCGCTTCCTGGGCGCTGCTGGCGGCCATGAATTCCACTCCCATGTCCAGCAGCGTCTTTTCTATTCGGCGTAGCAGTTCCGGGTCGCGGTCGACCCCCACCACCAGCTTGCGGACATTCGTGAAGCGCTGGGTCTGGCTGGCGATTAGCGTCTCCAGGTCCAGGACCGGGACTTCGTCCAGGTCGTCGCCTGGCGGCGCGCTGAGTTTGCTCGATTCCATGAAGGCAACGGCGGCATCGGCCAGGAGCTGCGGGGCAGCCCGGCGCAGGGTGTTTTGGGCTGCTTCGGCGTCGGCCAGGCGGTCGAAGGGGCGCCCGTCCTGGCTAACGATTGCGACGAGGCCGCCTTCGTCGCGCGCGGTGTATTTCTTATCGAGGTCAAGCTCGTGAAGACGCTGCACGACCTGGTCAAGCTGTTGGCTGGAGAGGGTGGTGTTGAGGTAGTAGGCCCGGATTCGTCCGGCGGTTTCCTCTCGAATTCGGAAACGACTGAAGCGTTCCCCTTCAGGAAGCGCGTGAACCCACACATAGCCGCGATCAAAGTGAGAGACGCGGCCCGCGTCCTTGAGCTGGTCCAGTTCCTCGTCGGAGATGGCGTGTCCGTAGTCCTGATCCTGAAATGGACGCTGCTTGCCAGAGAAAATGTCCTGGACGTGGTCAGCATCCCATTGGATCGCAGTGGAGCCATCCCGAAGGACGAACATGAGATGGCGAGCGATAGGCGAGCCGTCGTACTTAAGAGTCACGGTGCGCGCTTGACTCCATCCTGGTTCACGGTGCGTTATGGCCTGATCGGGGACCGGCAGCGCCAGAGACCCCCGCCGCTCTTGCCGGTCGCGGCAGCAGTGTCGAAGCGGCTACAACTCGACAAAGTAACTTTCACACGCCCGGTCGATCAACTCTTTGGTCAGACGCGGCGGGCGGTTCATGTAGCGAGCAATATCGACAAGCTGGTCAATCAGGTCGCGGGGATGCACCGCACGCAGTTTCCGGTCGCGTTTGATGTACCATTCCTGAATCAGGTAGGCGAGGCCCTTGTCGTCGTAGGGCACCCGCTTGGCTTCGCAGACCTTGCGGAAGATTTCCCGGAAGTCCTCGTAGCTGGGGTCGCCGACCTCGATCTTATGCCGGATACGGCGCAGGAAAGCCTCGTCCACCAGGTCGCGCGGTTCCAGATTAGTGGAGAAGACGATCATGACGAAGAAGGGAATCTCGATCTTGCGGCCGGTGTGCAGGGTCAGAAAGTCGACACCCTTTTCGAGGGGGACGATCCAGCGGTTGAGCAGGTCGCGCGGGCGGACCTGCTGGCGGCCAAAGTCGTCGATCAGGAACATCCCGCCGTTGGCTTTGACCTGGAAAGGCGCTTCGTAATATTTGTTGGTCGGATCGTAGACCAGGTCCAGTCCGGCCAGGGTCAGCTCGCCGCCGACCATGATCACCGGACGCCGGATGCGGAGCCAGCGGGGATCGCGCTTGAGGCCGGTGGTGCGGGTGGCGCTTTCGGATGTCGCCGCTTCCAGGACTTCGTGGTTGACACTGTCAAAGACGCGGACGATCTGGCCATCGACGTCGATGGCATACGGAATCCAGAGGTCGGTGCCGAGGACCATGCGGCCGACCGCCTCGCTGATTGTTGTCTTACCGTTGCCGGGAGGGCCATAGAGGAAGATCGACTTGCCGGAGTTTACGGCCGGCCCGATCTTGTTTAGCATGTTCTTGGAGACGACCAGGTTATTCAGCGAATTGAGCAGCTTGTCCTGGGTGACGGTCATGCGCTTCTGGTTCTGGGCGCGCATCGCGGCTACATACTGGGCCAGCGTCACCGGACACGGACCGGCATAGTTGGAGCGCTCCAGGGCTTCGCGCGCTTTGTCCGAGCCTTTGTCCGAGATGATGTACTGGTAGGCGGCCGCGCCCACACCGCCGCTGCCCTTGATCTCGACGAATTTCTCGCGCTTGAGGAATTCGAGCACGTTTTCCAGGACGCCCGTGAAGGGGAGTTTGACGAAGTCAGCGATCTGGAAGCCGGTCATCACGCCGGTGAAGTACAGGGTCTTGATCACCAGGTCGGCGATCGAGAGCATGTTGATGCCTGTGTCTTCGACCGAGCGCATGATGGGGGGATCCCAGGCATTGGGGGTGTCACTATGCTCGCCACCCGAAGGCGGTTGGGAAGGAGGCCGTGAGGCTTGGGGAGCAATCCGTCCAGTCATAGGTCAACATCCTTACAATTGCGTTAGCGATTCAGGGAATCAGCGGACAGGCAACCGGCCCAGGCTTGATCCTGTCTCCAGGCTTGCTACAGGTTGGATTATACGCCAGTTTGGAACGGGTGCCAGCCGCCCGTCGATGCCGATTGATGGGAAAGCCGTTCAGCCCAGGCGAAAACCTGTTCGCTCGATGTTAGAAAGAACCAGCCTTGAATCGGAAATGATTGAGGTCCGGCCTGGGCTGTGATAGAATTCACTATACCCTGTTTGACTCGAGGTTTATATGCTAGAACGGATTCAATGGCTGGGACGCAGCAGTTTCAGCCTGCAAGGCCCGCCCCTGATCTACATCGATCCGACTGGAATCACGCGGAATGCGTTCCTGGCGGACGTGATCCTGGTGAGCCAGGCGACCTATGAACATTGTTCTCCGCTGGATATTCGGAAGCTGGTTGGCCCGAATACCCTGATCGTGGGTAACGAGGACGTGGCTCAGATGCTTGAAGGACACGTGGTCCAGACCCTTCGGCCCTGGCAGTCCTTGACGGTCGGCAAGGCCCGGATCACGGCGGTGCCGGGGGCGATTCCGGCCCTCCGCAATGGCGGTGAACGCGCCAGCTTGGGCTTTCTCATCTCGCTCGACTACTACGATCTGTATTATGCCGGCTCGGTGCTGTCGCTCCCGGAGGATATCCAGATCCGGCCGGATATCGCGATCTTGCCGGTGCGCCATACGCACACCGGACTGATGAGCATTGATACCGCCGTCGAGGTAGTTCGCAAGCTGCGCCCGCGCTGGGTGATTCCCAGCCACTGGAACCCGTCGAATGGCGGCGGCTACCTGGATGTCAAGGCGTTCCAGGCGGCCCTGGCCGGCCTGGCCGAGGTGGTGATCCCGCGAGCCGCCCAGACGGCCGCAGTGTAACGGCAGAGAATCAACAGGCCCGTCGATGTGGTCGACGGGCCTGTTTTGTTTTCACGAGACTGTTATCCTCAGGCCGCTGTTTCGAGGCCCGTATCGCTCCAGGTCAGTATGGTATCATTCTCACCCAGAATCAGCGGCAGAATCTTGCCTTCGATCACATCCCGGTTGATCACGACCCGCCGGATATCCGAGCGGTCGGGTACCTCGAACATCACGTCGAGCAGGACGCGCTCGATGATGCTGCGCAGGCCGCGCGCCCCGGTTTCGAGCTTGATCGCTGCCTGGGCCGCCGCGGCCAGCCCATCCTCGGTAAACATCAGATCGACATTGTCGATCCGCAGCAATTGCTGGTACTGCTTGGTCAGGGCATTGCGCGGCTCGACCATGATCCGGATCAGCGCCTGCTCATCCAGTTCGTCGACGCTGGTCACGACCGGGATGCGGCCGACCATCTCCGGGATAAGCCCGAAGTGGATCAGGTCGTCCGTGGTCACGCGCCGCAAGAGGGCTGACTTGTCGTCGTCTTGCTGGCTGTGTCCCTGGAAGCCGAGGCTGCCCTTGACGCCCACACGTTCCGCGATGATATCTTCCAGACCGTTGAACATCCCGCCACAGATGAACAGGACGTTGGTCGTGTCCATCTGGATGAACTCCTGGTGGGGGTGCTTGCGACCGCCCTGGGGCGGGACGTTGGCAACGGTACCCTCGATGATCTTGAGCAGGGCCTGCTGAACGCCTTCACCGCTCACGTCGCGCGTGATCGAGGGATTGTCGCCGCTCTTACGCGCGATCTTGTCGATCTCGTCGATGTAGATGATGCCCTTCTCGGCGCGCTTGATGTCGTAGTCAGCCGCCTGGATCAGGCGCAGTAGAATGTTTTCTACATCCTCGCCCACGTAACCGGCCTCGGTGAGGGCGGTCGCGTCGGCGATGCAGAAGGGCACATCCAGGAACCGTGCCAGGGTCTGGGCCAGCAGAGTCTTGCCGCAGCCGGTCGGGCCGATGAGCATGATATTGCTCTTTTCGATCTCAACGCCCTCGATCTGGCCGCCAGCCGCGATCCGTTTGTAGTGGTTATGAACGGCCACACTCAGGACGCGCTTGGCGCGTTCCTGGCCGATAACGTATTCGTTGAGAGCATTGAACAACTCCTTTGGCGAGGGAACGTGTTCGATGACGAACTCTGATTCCTGCTCAATCGGGGCTGTTTCCTGTTCCAGAAGCTGGACGCTGAGATAGACGCATTCGTTGCAGATGAACACGCCATCCGGCCCGGCGATCAGATGATCGACCTGGGGCCTGGAACGCTGGCAAAAGGAACAGTGCTGCTCTCCTGAAGAGGGTTGACTCACTTCTTGTCTCCGTTAGCGGGAATCCGAGGCAGCTTGCTGGGCTGCAAGACCCCGTCGATCAGGCCGTATTCGACGGCTTTTTCAGCGGTCATGTAGATGTCGCGGTCGGTGTCTTTTTCGATCGTCTGGGAGTCTTTGCCCGTATGGAGGACGAAGATTTCCAGCAGACGCTTCTTGAGGCGCACGATTTCCTCAGCCTGGATCACGATGTCTGTAGCCTGGCCCTGCGCTCCGCCGAGCGGTTGGTGCATATGGATGGTCGCATTCGGCAGCGCGAAGCGCCGGCCATGCGAACCGGCGGTCAGCAGGACCGTGCCGAAGCTGGCGGTCACGCCGACCGCGACCGTGCTAATCGGGGCCGAGATCTGCTGCATGGTGTCATAGATCGCCAGGCCAGCATAGATCTGCCCGCCGGGCGAGTTGATGAACATCTGGATTTCCTTCTCGTCGTCTTCGCGATTGAGGTACAAGAGCTGCGCAACGATCAGGTTCGCGATCTGATCGTTGATCGGTGTACCGACAAAGACGATGCGCTCCTTGAGCAGCAGGGAGTAGATGTCGTAGGCTCGTTCGCCACGGCCACTCGTCTCGATCACCATCGGGATCATCTGCATGTCTCCTTTGCGCGAGGCGCAGCCATGTCAGGCGGGCCGAGCCATCGCATTCTACAGTCCGTAACAGTAAATCGCACAAGAAATCGACCGGGCCGAAGCCCGGAAACTGCCATGGCTGGGTGCTATTCTTCCGCCGGCTGCCCGGCCGCTTCTTCGCTTGCCTCGGCGGCTGGTTCCTCAGCCGGTGGCTCAACCTGGGCCTCTGGGCCTTCTGGCTCCGGGGCCGGGCCGATGGGTGGCTCTTCGCCCTTGGCAATCGCGATCAGGCGGTCGTAGGACTGGCGGGTCATCAGGTCAATGGCGAGATCGCGCAGACCGGTGCTGCTCAGATACTGCTCGAACAATTCGCGCATCTGGTCATTGCCGCGGCTCAGCTCGTGCGCGCGCTCTTTGACCGCCTGGTTAACATGCGCTTCCTTGACCTCCAGCCGTTCCGCGTTGAACAGCTCACCCAGGACGAGCGACCGCTTGATGCGCTTTTCAGCGCTTTCACGGTAGCGGTTGCGGAGATCTTCTTCCTTGGTATCGGTCATCTTCAGGAAGTTTTCCAGCGTCATGCCCTGCTGGGAAAGCTGGCGCTTGAAATCCTCAAGCATGCCATCGATTTGATCCTCGACCATGGCGTCGGGATACTCGATCGAGGCCATATCCACCAGCTTGTCCAGGATCACGCCGGCGTATTCGTTCTCGGCGCGGCTGGTGAGGGTCTCTTCCAGGTCGGCGCGGACTTTGGCGCGCAGCGCCTCAACGGTCTCGACGCCTTCCTGTTCCAGGGACTTGACGAAGTCATCATTCAGTTCAGGCACCTGGCGGCCGGAGACTTCGTGGCAGGTGACCTCGAAGTGGACCGTGCGCCCACGCAGCATTTCGTCGTAGTCCTCGGAATCGGTGGGGAACGTCAATTCGAACGTGCGTGTTTCCCCGGCGCTGATGCCTTCGACCGCAGCCGAGAAGCCCGGCATTGGCTCGCGAATACTCTCGCCCAGGACGAACTGCCAGCCATGCTGATCGAAAAGGGGCTCTTCCTCAAGATCGGTCTCGGCCTGTGTCTCGCCGTCGACGGGCGTAAGCGTGCCATGCAAATCCAACTTGACCCCATCGCCAGAGGCGGCCGGGCCATCCTTCACTTCGGTGGTAGCGCGGTTGCTGACCATGAAGTTCAGGGCTTCTTCAACCCGCTCATCGGTGACTTCCGGAGCCTTGTACTCGTGGCGCAGGCTGCGGTAATCCCCCAGGTTGACCACAGGAGTCAGCGGCACGCTGAAGGTGAGAGTCAGTCCTTCTTCACTCTCGATGTTTTCGAGCTGGCCGGGGCCATAGGGTTCCAGTTCAGCCTGCTCGATCGCTTCTTTGTACACCTTAGGACCAAGCACATCCAGGGCTTCTTCCATGATGGCGGCATCGCCCAGATAGGTGACGATCATCTGGTAGGGCGCTTTGCCCTTGCGGAAGCCAGGGATGTTGAAACGCTTGGAAAGATTGCGAGCGGCCTCGTGTTTGGCCCGCTCAAGCATATCGCTCTCGATCTGAACCTTGAGCTGTGCGATACGTTTTTCCCGGAGTTCAGTTTGCAGATTCAAGGGAGGTTCCTCGGCATGAGATGGTCCTGCTCAACGAATGCGGATTATAGCACCTCGGTAGGGGCGTTGCTATGGGCGGCGGCAACCTCTTACGTGCATCTGATACACAAAGAAGCGCCAGACCGGTGGCGCTTGAGGTGCTACTGGTGGGGAAGGCGGGACTCGAACCCGCACGGAAGAATCCACATGATCCTAAGTCATGCGCGTCTGCCAATTCCGCCACTCCCCCAAAACAAATGGAGATTATAAGCGATGGATGCACCGGAAACAATACTAAATGTGGGCTAGCTTTCTTTGTTGGGATCGTATCCGGGAAGGGTAAAGGAGAAGGTGCTGCCCTTACCCAGCGTGCTTTCTACGTGAAGCTGGCTGCCCATCTGATCGAGGATCAGCTTGGCGAGGGTCAGCCCGACCCCGACCCCGCTGAATCGGCGCGTGGTGGAGGCATCGACCTGGTAAAAGGCTTCGAAGATGTGTTTCAGTTCGCGCTTGGCGATGCCGATACCGTGGTCACGCACGGCCACCCAGACGGACCCATCCTCCAGCGGCCGGACGATGATCTCGACCGGGCCGCCCTGCGGACTGAACTTGAGGGCATTGTCCAGGAGGTGCTGGAGGACCTGGGCGATGCCGCGTTTGTCGCCGCGTACCAGGGGAATCGCGCCCTCGTAATGCTTTTCGATGCGGGCGCAATCGTCCTGCGATTTCCAGCTGCGCTCCAGATTGCGAATGGCCAGGTCGACGCTTTCGTTGAGGACGACCGCTTCGAGGTGCAGGTTCTGGCTTTCGGCAAGCTGGGTGATATTGGCGACGGTGCTTTCCAGTCGACCCGTGGCCTGGATCGCCATGCTGAGCAGCTTCAGCAGGAAGGGCGCACCGGTAGGCAGGCCGGCGCGGGCCTCCTCGTCCAACAGGGCGATGGCCGACTTGACCTGGAGCAGCGGCGTGCGCAGCTCGTGGCTGACGTTGCGTACGATGGCCGTCTTGATCACATCCAGTTCACGGGCGGTCTTGAGGGCTCCTTCGAGTTGCTTGTTGCGCTCTTCGAGGTCCTTGGTGAGCTGGCGGTTCGCGCCGCTGAGGGTATCGAAGCGCTGCTTGATGTTCAGCAGCGTGCGCACCTGGACCAGGAATTCGTCCTCCCGAATCGGCCGGACGAGATAGGCGTCCACACCTGATTCCATGCCCGCCAGGCGGGCCAGCGCGCCATCCTCCGCTGTCACGACGACGATGGGCAGGAAAGCGGGCTGTTCAGCCTGCTTGACCCTGGCGCAAAGGGCGAGGCTGGCGTCCTGAGGCACACGCAGCGCCAGCACGACCAACTGGGGCTGGCTGTCGGCGATCAGGTCGTCGATCGATGCGGTCGCCTTCCCGGTGAAAACGTCGTATCCTGCCTGATGGAGCATGAGACAGAGATCGGCCGAATCGGCGTTGTCATCATCGACCACCAGGATGGTTTGCCTCATGGGATCAACTGCTATCAACGCTTCCCTGCCCTTAAGAGAGGTAGTGATCATATTGGGTACGGTTTTCGATGGACCGCAGATGCAGCCATCATACCATGATTGAATCTCAAGAAAAAGGCGGATGGGTTCTAGTGTTATAACCTTGTGGTAAGCACTTGGTTATACCATTATCTCAATGAGTCTCGACCTCGTGCCGGCACTGAACGTCTGTGAAAGACTTGACAGCCTGGCGAAAGTCTTTTACCGTACATCTACCCGATCGAGTCAGATGGATGGTGAGCGGTGTCTTTGAAAGCGCAATATCTCCTTTCCGAAACCGCTATTTGCCAGAGCCAGTGGACGATGCCCGTTGGCATCGTTCAGCATGGCTCGCGTAAGCGTCATCCGGGGAGGGTGGCCGCCCGTCGTTAGGACGGGCCGCCGCAAGCGAAACACTCAGGCAGGCACAGCCCCCGGCGCACGGGGGCTTTTTGTTCTGTTCCAGTAGGGAGCCTGTAGAAGGGCAGGTGGCAGGTGGCGAGTATTGTCCTGAAGGATTTGCGCAAGACATTCCAGGTCAAGCGGAAGGCAGCCGGACTGGGGGGCAGCCTCCTTTCGCTGCGGCGGCCGCAGTATGAAAGCGTCGAAGCCGTGCGGAGTATCTCCCTGGAGATGGAGGCTGGCGAGCTGCTGGCCTTCATCGGGCCGAACGGCGCAGGTAAGAGCACCACGATCAAGATGCTGACCGGGATTCTCCACCCGACGTCCGGCGAGGCCCAGGTGCTTGGATTCGTGCCCTGGCGGCAGCGCCGCGAGTTGGCTTACCACATCGGCAGCGTCTTCGGCCAGAAGCCGCAACTCTGGTATCACCTGCCGCCGATCGACACCTTCGATCTGTTCGCGCACATCTACGAGCTCGATCGGAAGGTGTACGAACGACGGCGCGATTTCCTGGTGGAGGCGTTCGACATCCGGGATTTGCTGGAGGTGCCGGTGCGCAAGCTGAGCCTGGGCCAGCGAATGCGCTGCGAGATTGCGGCCAGCCTGCTGCATCATCCCCGGATCGTGTTCCTGGACGAGCCGACGATCGGGCTGGACGTGGTCGCCAAGCAGCAGCTCCGCGACACGATCAGGCAGCTTCACGCGGAGGAGCAGACGACGATCTTCCTGACCAGCCACGACGCAGGCGATATCGAATCACTATGTGAACGGGTCGTCGTGATCAACCATGGACAGGTGATTTTCGATGACGCGGTCAAAGTCCTCAAACGCCGTTACCTGCGGCGCAAGGTGATCGAAGTTCGCTTCGCCGAGCCAACCAACGGCCATCTCGACGTGGCCGGGGCCGACGTGGTCAAGCTGGGACGCTACGGGGCCAAGCTGGAACTGGACACCACGGCGCGATCGATCGAGGCCGTGATCCAGGATTTGATGGCCGGGCACAGCATCGTCGATATCAACGTCATGGATCCACCGATGGAAGAGATTATCCGGGCCATCTACCAGCGCGACTCGGCGTTCGAGCCGGTGATGGAAGGGGCATGACCGATGGACCAGTCCACTTTGCTGCCAGCGCCACGGGCGGTTTCCTACCGGCGGACGTGGCGCCGATCGACCCTGAAGTATGTCGCCATCGCCCGGACGAACTTGCTCAACCGGCTGGCTTACGTTTGGGACGCGGCCTCGAACGTGCTGCTGATGTTCCTGTTCATCTTCATCTTTGCCCAGCTTTGGGGGGCGACGTTCGAGGCCCAGGCGGCGACGGCGATTGCCGGTCTGACGCTCAACCAGACGATCTGGTATTTCGTCTGGGCGGAGATGATCCAGATGGGCAAAATCCGGCACGTGCGGACGGTTTCGCAGGAAGTCAAGGACGGGAGTCTGGCCTATACCCTGGGGCGGCCCTACAACTATCTGCTGTACCACTTCGCGTCCGGGATTGGGGATGTGATCATCCAGGCCGGGGTGCTACTGGTGGCAGGCGGCTTGGTCGCCTGGACCCAGGTCGGGGCGTTGCGCACCTTCCGGCTGGAGACTCTCCCGGCGCTGCTGCTGATTACGGCGCTGGCTTTCGTGCTGGACTACTGTGTGACATCGATCATCGCGCTGCTGGCGTTCTTTATGGAGGACGTCAGCTCGTTGCAGTTCATCTATCACAAGATCGTGTTCGTGCTGGGTGGACTGCTCATCCCGGTGGATTTTCTGCCGGACTGGTTACAGTCGATCGCGCGGGTGCTGCCCTTCAACCTGGTGGTCTATGCCCCGGCCAAGCTGTTCGTGGCCTGGGACGGTGGTCAGTTCGTCTACTCGCTCGGTCTCCAGATGGTCTGGATCGGTATCCTGGCCGGGCTGCTGACCGTGCTGTATCGCTACGGGACGCGCCGCCTGACGATTAACGGGGGGTAGGGGGATGAACCTTTTGGCAGAAGTGCGATTCGTCGGGCATTTGATCAAGCTCAACCTGGCTTCCAACATGGAGTACCGGGCCAGCTTCCTGAGCCAGATCATCGGGATGATGATCAACAACGGGATTTATTTCGTGTTCTGGCTGCTGTTCTTTGATCGCTTTCAGGAAGTGCGCGGCTACCAGATCGACGAGATCTTCATGCTGTTCGCCGTGTTGACGCTGGCCTATGGCCTTGCGTTCACCTTCGCCGGGAACGCCGGTGAGGTCGCCGGGCTGATCGCCCAGGGGCGGCTCGATTACTACCTGGCGCTACCGCGGCCCGTCCTGCCCCATCTGATTTTCTCGCGCATGGGGCAGTCGACGATCGGCGACCTGACCTTCGGGGTCATTGCCTTCCTGTTCACGGGCAAGCTCGATCTGGCGTCGATCGTGCTGTTCGTGATAGTGACCCTGTTTGCGGCGGTGATCTTTGTCACTTTTGCCGTGACCGTGGGCGCGCTGGCCTTTTTCCTGGGGAATGCCTCGCAGCTTTCCGACCGGCTGCTGCAAACGATGCTCACGTTCGGGCTATACCCGTTCGGGTTGTTCCAGGGCGTGGTGCGGCTGATCCTGCTGACCTTGATTCCGGCGGCGTTCATCGGCGCGGTGCCGGTCCAGGTTGTCCAACTGCGTGACGGCGGGGCGCTGGCTCTCTTGGCGGGTGTCGCGGCCCTGAGCGTCCTGATCATGGTGATTGTGTTCCGGCTGGGGCTGCGCCGCTATGAGTCGGGCAGTGCAATCAACATCAATATCTAGCGGTCAGCTTTCAGCACACAGCCATCAATCAAAGGCAAATGGCGCTGGCTGAGAATAACGCAGCGCCGGAGCTAGTCCCCCGGCGCTGTGTTGTGTAATCAATGCGGAACGAGCAGAACTGTTACCTACAGCGGCCGATGGTCTGGCAAATCTGCTGGATGTGCATCCGATCGTGGGTGGCAGTGAAGTCGGCCATCTCCAGGAAGGTCGTGGGGCCAAAGATGCTGTGCCGGGCCGGGCGCTGCCAGGCGGCTGGCGGCAGGCTTTCCAGAAAGGCGACGGTGGTCTGGCGCTCGGCGGCGAACTCCTCGGCCGGGTCGCAGTAATCGGCCGTATCACAGGCCATCAGGCCGGGGCCGGGCGGAGCCTGGGGGACGGTTAGAAACGGGTTGTCCTCGGCGGCGATGCGCTCCAGGCGGGGACGCTGGACGGTGCGCTCACTGTCGCGCAGGTGGCAGACCACTTCCAGGGGCGACCACTCGTCCGGGTCGGGATGCTGCAGCCAGTAGTCGGGTGCATGCTCGCGCAAGAGGCCGAACAGCGCCCCGACGTTGCCCAGCAGGCGCGGCACGATCATCTCCGCTTTGAGGGGGCGAGGCTGGAGCGTTTCCAGCCAGCCCTGGCGCACGCGCGCGGCGAAATCGTCGAGCGAGCCCTCGCCGTCCGGGTGCGCTTCGACCGGTTCGTGGGCCGCGCCGTCGTGATGTACCCAGAACGTGTTGAGGCCGGCCCGTTCGGCGGGCACAATGTCGTTCAGCCAGTCATCACCGATCATGATGGCTTCGGTGTTGGCTGCGCCCAGCCGGCCCAGGATTTCTTCGTAATAGTGCGGGTTGGGCTTGGCGAACTGCATGTTCTGGATGTGCGTGACCAGGGTATAACAGCTCAGGTTATCTGGCAGTCCGGCCCAGCCCAGGCGCATCCGGACGCCTTCCGGTCGGAAAAAGGGGTTGGTGGCGATCACGACCTGATAGCCCGCCTCTTTCAGCCAGGCGACCAGCTCCGGCGCGCCGGGGCGTGGCTGGACGAAGGCCTGCATCTCCGAATACGCGCCCTGATAGAAGTCCTGAAAGGCTTCGATCGCCTCATCGGCCGAACAGCCCCACTCCTTGCACACGGCCGCCACGAACACATCGAAGTTGTTTTCGACCGGGTTCAGGCTGGCGCTGACCGCCTGCATGGCGCGGGCCAGCCCCCGCCCGGATTGTTCGAGGCCCAGCCGCCGGTTGAAAAAGCGATTCCAGCTCTCGACGCTGTGTTCGATCCGGTTGACCGGGTTTTCAAGCAACGTGTCGTCGAGGTCAAGCAGGACGGTCTTGATCATCGGAATTCTCCAGGGCGTTCAGGAATGCCTCCAGGCCGGGACGTTCTGCATTACAGCGGGGGCAGCCCACATGGGGGTCTTCCAGAGAAAGCGCGTGCCGGTCGCAGAAGGCTTTGACCGCCAGCCGGCGGCCCAACCCGATAAACACGGGCCGGATGCTCAGCTCAAGCCGCAGATCGCGGCTGGCGTTGGCGTGCAGGATATCGGGGACGGGGCAGCGCTGGCAATCGGCCGGTTGCCAGGGTAGAGAGACACGATCATATAGCAGCAGACGGCATTCCTGGCGGTTGTGGCCGCGATGGAAGTCGGCGTAGTAGTGAGGGCATTCCTTGCCTGCGGGAGTGCGCATAGGGAGCCTGTTCTGGCCAGTCGGCCGAAAAGACCAGAAAGCCCGCGCAATGGCGGGCTTCCCTGGCTGCCGGTGAGGGCCTCGCCCTAGACGCGGGTGATGTATTCACCCGTCTCAGTGTTGACCTTGATCTTATCGCCCACCGTGACGAACAGAGGGACGGTGACCTGAAGCCCGGTTTCCAGCGTGATCTTCTTGGTCGCGCCGGTCGCGGTGTCGCCAGCCACAGCGATTTCGCTGTCGGTCACTTCGTAGACGATACTGTTGGGCAGTTCGTAGTCGATGATCTCGTCTT
>CAZHMJ010000045.1:0-22302 GCA_964533805.1 uncultured Anaerolineae bacterium
CAAGGCAGTCGATGTCGAAATGGTCATTCCCCCTGGCGTGTCGTGGGTGCGACTGCGACCAGAAGACCGATCCGTTTCCGGTTTTAGCTTGCCGCCTGGACGCTTTGACGCTGCCAGCGGCATTGCGCTTGTGTTTGGCAGCCGCCCCAAGACGATCTATGATCGGGACAGGTTGGAACCTCAGGTCTTTAGCCAGACACGCACCGGATGCACCGATTCTTCACCCGTTTGCCTGGAAAGGAGCGCGTTCGATGAGCCGCACAATTACCCTGTTCACGGGGCAGTGGGCGGACTTGCCGCTGGACACGCTGGCCCAGAAGGCCAGCGCGTGGGGTTATGAGGGCCTGGAGCTGGCCTGTTCCGGCGACCATTTCGACGTCGCCAGAGCCTTGTCGGAAGATGGTTACGTCCAGAAGCAGCGCGACCTGCTGGCGAAATACGGCCTCAAGTGCTTCGCCATCAGCAATCACCTGGTCGGACAGGCCGTGTGCGACCCGATCGACCCGCGCCACAGGAGCATCATCCCGGCCTCGGTGTGGGGCGACGGCGACCCGGAGGGCGTCCGGCAGCGGGCGGCCGAGGAGATGAAGGCCACGGCGCGGGCGGCCAAGCTGTTTGGCGTGGACATCGTGACCGGGTTCACCGGCAGCGCGGTGTGGGGCATGCTGTACTTCTTCCCGCCGACCTCACAGGCCGATATTGACGCCGGTTATCAGGACTTCGCCCGGCGCTGGCTGCCGATCCTGGACGTCTTCCGGGCGGAGGGTGTCCGGTTCGCGCTGGAAGTCCACCCGACCGAGATCGCCTACGATATCTGGACGATGCAGCGCGCCCTGGAAGCGGTCGACGGCCATCCCAGCTTTGGCGTCAACTTCGACCCCAGCCACCTGGTTCACCAGTTCATCGACCCCGTGGCCTTCCTGGAGGCGTTCCCGGAGCGTATCTTCCACGTCCACGTGAAGGATTCTCGGATCAACCTCAACGGGCGCAACAGCATCCTGTCCTCGCATCTGAGCTTTGGCGACGCCCGGCGCGGCTGGGATTTCGTCTCGCCCGGCCACGGGGACGTCAAGTTCGAGCCGATCTTCCGGACGCTCAACCGGATCGGCTACAGCGGGCCGCTCTCGGTGGAATGGGAAGACAGCGGCATGAACCGCGAGTTCGGCGCGCAGGAAGCGCTGCAATTCGTGCGCCGTCTGAATTTCTCGCCGTCCGACGTGGCGTTCGATGCCGCGTTCAGCAAGCACTGATCGGGGGGAGACATGCCGGGTAAATTACGCGCAGCGGTCGTCGGGCTGGGCTTCATGGGCGGGACACACATCGAGGCCCTGCGCCGGATTGGGGTGGAGGTGGTGGGCTGCCTGGGGGTGACGCCGGAGGAAACCCAGGGCGGCGTGGCCCGGTATGGCCTGGCGCGCGGTTACGCCAGCCTGACGGAACTGGTGGGCGATCCGGCGGTGGACGTGGTACACGTCTGCACGCCCAACTACCTGCATCATGCCCAGGTCAAGGCGGCGATCCAGGCCGGCAAGCACGTGATCTGCGAGAAACCGCTGGCGGTGACTAGCGCCGAGTCGGGAGAGCTGGTCGCGCTGGCCCGCCAGCACAACCGGGTCGGCGCGGTCAACTACAACCTGCGCTTCTTCCCGCTGGCCCACGAGGCGCACCAGCGTGTCCAGGCGGGGTCGCTGGGCGAAATCCGGCTGGTGCACGGCCGCTACCTCCAGGACTGGCTGCTGTATCCCACCGACTGGAACTGGCGGCTGGAATCCGACCAGGGCGGCACGATGCGTGCCGTGACCGACATCGGCACGCACTGGTTCGACCTGCTGACCTGGATCACCGGGCTGAAGATCACGGCGGTCTTCGCCGACCTGGCGACCGTGATCCCGACCCGTTACAAGCCGAGCGGCGCGGTGGAGACCTACAGCAACAAGCTCGGTCTGGCGGAGCAAGGCCAGGCCGTGGCGATCACCACCGACGACTACGCCACGATCCTGCTGCGCTTCGAAAACGGGGCGCGCGGCGTCCTGACCGTCTCCCAGGTCAGCGCCGGGCATAAGAACGGGCTGGAGTGGGAGATCAACGGCGCCGAGGCCTCGCTGGCCTGGTCGCAGGACGATCCCAATAACCTGTGGTTGGGTTTCCGCGACAAGCCCAACGAAGTCCTGGCCAAGGACCCCTCCCTGCTGGGCGGCGAGGCGCGCGGCTACGCGGCTTATCCGGGCGGGCACGCCGAAGGCTACCCGGACACCTTCAAGCAGATGTTCCGGGCGGTGTACGACTACATTGCGGTGGGCGACTTCAGCGCCCCGACTCCTTTCGCCACCTTCGTCAGCGGGCACGCCGAGATCGTGCTGTGTGACGCGATCCAGCGCAGCGCGCAGGAAAAACGCTGGGTGACGGTCGAGGCGAACTAACGCCTGCAAGCCTGCTCTGGATGACAATCAAAACGAGCCTGTTCCGGAATGGGGCAGGCTCGTTGTTTTTGGACGGTGAGTGGGGTGGCTAATCGAACCCGGCATGCTCGGTGCGGGCGATGATCTCCTCCTGGAGGGCCTGGCCGAGGTCGCAGAAGTAATCGCTGTAACCCGCCACGCGCACGATCAGGTCGCGGTAGTCCTCCGGGTGGGCCTGGGCGGCCCGCAGGGTGGCCGCGTCGACCACGTTGAACTGGATGTGGTGCCCGTCCAGCTTGAAATAGGTCCGCACCAGCGAGACCAGCCGGTCGAGACCTTCCTCGCCTTCCAGCAGTTGCGGCGTGAACTTCTGGTTGAGCAGCGTGCCGCCGGTACGGACGTGATCCATCTTGGCGACCGAGCGGATCACCGCCGTGGGGCCGTGGCGATCCGCGCCCTGCACGGGCGAGATGCCCTCGGAGAGCGGCTTGCCGGCGTGGCGGCCGTCCGGCGTGGCCCCGGTGACCGAGCCGAAATAGACGTGGCAGGTGGTGGGCAGCAGATCGATGTGATATTCGCCGCCGCGCGTGTTGGGTCGCCCGTCGATGGCCCCGAAGTACGCCTCGAAGACGCGCAGCATCAGGCTGTCCGCCGCGTCGTCGTCGTTGCCGAACTTGGGTGTCTTGTTGACCAGCAGCAGGCGCTCGCGCTCGTGCCCGGCGAAGTCCGCCGCCAGGATGTCCAGCAGCGCAGTCATGGACAGCGTGCCCTGCTCGAAGACGTGGGTCTTGAGCGCAGCCAGGCAGTCCGTGATCGTGCCCAGGCCGACGCCCTGGATGTAGGACGTGTTGTAGCGCGCGCCGCCATCGTGGTAGTCCCGTCCGGTGGCGATGCAGTCATCGATCAACAGGGACAGGAACGGGGCGGGCATATAGGCCGCGTACAGGCGCTCGATCACGTTGTTGCCGCGAATCTTGATGTCGATGAAATGGCGGAGCTGCTGCTCGAAGGCGGCGAACAATTCGTCGAACGTGGCGAAACGGGCCGGGTCGCCGGTGTGAGGGCCAAGCTGGCGGCCGGTGCGCGGATCGACCCCGTCGTGGAGCGTGAGCTCCAGCACCTTGGGCAGGTTGAAGTACCCGGTCAGGTTGTAGTTTTCCTTGCCGAAGGCCCCGGTTTCCACGCAGCCGCTCGTGCCGCCCCGGCGGGCGTCGGCCACGGACTTGCCCTGGCGGATCAATTCCTGCACGATGACATCCGTGTTGAAGACCGAGGGCTGGCCGAAGCCGGTGCGGATGATCCGCGCCGCGCGCTTGACGAAGCGATCCGGGTTCTTCTTGCTGACCTGGATCGAGGAACTGGGCTGCAAGAGGCGCATGGCCTCGATCACGTCCAGGATCAGGTAGGTCACGTCGCTGACCGCGTCCGAGCCGTCCAGCCGGACGCCGCCGGTGTTGATCTGGGCGAAATCGGTGTAGGTGCTGCTTTCCGCGGCGGTCACGCCGACCTTGGGCGGGGCGGGCTGGTTGTTGAACTTGATCCAGAAGCACTGGAGGAGTTCCTCGGCCTGATCGCGGGTCAGCGTGCCGTCGGCGATTCCCTGCTGGTAGAACGGCTCCAGGTGCTGGTCGAGGTGGCCGGGATTGAAGGCGTCCCACGGGTTGAGTTCGATCGTCACGCCCAGGTGGACGAACCAGTAGGCTTGCAGGGCCTCGTAGAAGTCGCGCGGGGCGTGGGCGGGGACGTGGGCGCAGACGGCGGCGATGCGTTCCAGTTCGGCCCGGCGCTGCGGGTCGGATTCGGCCTGGGCCAGCTCGCACGCCTTGTCCGCATGGCGCTCGGCGAAGCGGATCACGGCCTGGGCGGCGATGCGCATGGCCTTGAGTTGCTCCTGTTGGCGGTAGGCGTCGGGATCGGCCAGGAAGTCCAGCCCGGCCAGACGCGCGTCAATGTCGGCGATGAAATCGACCAGGCCCCGGCGGTAGATTTTGTCGTCCAGGACGGTGTGGCCGGGCGAGCGCTGCTCCATGAATTCGGTGAAGATGCCCGCCTCGTAGGCGGCGTGCCAGTCCGGGGTCATTTCCGCCAGGATCAGTTCGCGCATGGTGCGGCCCCGCCAGAAGGGGATGATTTCCCTGGCGTACAGGTCGGCGGTCTCTGGACTGACCTTGAACGAAATCTTTTCCCGCGTGTTGAGGATGTCCAGGTCTTGCAGGGAATGGCAGCATAACTCCGGGTAGGTGGGCGTGGCCTTGGGGGCGGGGCCTTTTTCGCCGACGATCAGTTCTCCCTCGTTGATACAGATGGTTTTGTGTTCCAGCAGGTATTCGAAGGCCCGCGCCCGTTCGACCGGCGCGGACAGCCGGCAGGTCTGGCCCTGGTAGAAGCGGGTCATCAACAGAGCGCGTTCGGGAGAGAGGGTGGGAACAGCCGCCAGGCTTTGCTGGCGCAGGCGGGTCACGCGATCGCTGATGGGCATGGGTTAACCTCCGACACGAACTTGCAGACCGTAGTTTTCCAACGTGTGTTTGATCTCGGCCAGCCGCGCATCCGTGAGAGGGGCAAGATCGGGCAGCGGGTTGGGCCGGTTGAGGCGGGCGTATTTGTCGTTGGCCAACCGGTGGTAAGGCAGGATGTCAACCTGGGTCAATCCGAGTGTACTGACAAAGGTTCCGATCTGTCGAATGTTTGGCTCGTCGTCCGTGCAACCGGGGATGATCGGGGTGCGCACGATCACGCGCTGCCCATCCTCGGCCAGCAGGCGCAGGTTGCGCTGGATGGGGCCGTTGGAGACGCCGGTCGCGGCGCGGTGGCGGTTGTCATCCATCATTTTGAGATCGAACAGGAACAGATCGACGTAGGGTCGCACCCGGTGCAGGGTTGCCTCCGAGGCGTAACCGCAGGTATCCAGGGTCGTGTGCAGGCCGCGCGCCCGGCAGGCCAACAGCAGTCCCAGCAGAAAGTCCGCCTGGGCCAGCGGCTCGCCGCCGGAGAAGGTCACGCCCCCGCCCGACTCCTCGTAGAAGGCCGCGTCGCGCTGGACTTCGGCCATCACCTGCTCGACGGTCATTTCTTGCCCGGCGATGGCGCGCGCCTCGGCGTAACACACGGCCAGGCACGACCCGCAGCGCGTGCAACGTTCGGTCAGGGTGACCAGGCGCCCGTCCTCCGCGCGCCGGATGGCTCCTTGCGGGCAGGCTGCCAGGCAGGCTTCGCACCCGATGCAGCGCTCCGGGTACAGGATCAACTCCGGGCGAGGCGACTGGCTCTCCGGGTTGTGGCACCAGAGGCAGCGCAGCCCGCAGCCCTTGAGAAAGACCGTGGTGCGGATGCCCGGCCCATCGTGGAGCGAGAACTTGCGAATGTCGAAGACGAGGCCGTGGGTCATACAGGCGGCTGTTGGCTATTGGCTTTGGCTAAAGACAAAAACAGGACTCTGTGAGCGGCAAACTGTCGAATAACGGCGTTCAGCACTCGGTCCAAGGCAAAAGACGGTACGATGTTGCTGCATGCCCATTCTGGGCTTGACACTTGGACGCCAGACGCTTGGACGCTTCCAAAGGAAGTATACCGCGCCGCACATAAAAGCGGTTGGGCGTGGCCTGGACGCCCAACCGCTGACCGGGAACCCCGCCGGACGGGATGTCAACGTCCGGTGGAGGGTATTCGCCGCTTACCAGCTCGTCCCGCCGCCCACGTTGGCGCAGAAGGCCGCGTGCGCTTCAGGGGTCGGGTTGCTGGTCGGCCAGCCCTGGGGGTTGGGCCAGCCCGCCGGGGCGCCGAAGGACGGGACGTTGTGGTTGGCCGGGTTGGCGTAGCCGTTGGGGTCGCACAGGGCGCTCACGAAGGAGGCGCGCTCCGTGGCCGACAGGCTGAACCAGGTGCCGTCCAGGCTCAGGACGTACATCTTGACCTGGTATTCCCAACCCGGCGACCAGTACAGTCCATCCTCGAAGGTCGTGACCTGGGTGCGCGGCCCGCTGCCCAGCCCGCCGGTCTCGAACAGGAACTCCTGCCAGGAGTGCGCGACCTCTTCGACGTAGGTGCTCAGCACGTCGTCCACGCTGGGCCGGGGGGCGAAGCTGCCATCGGCCTGCGGTTCGGCGAAGGTCGAGGTGCCCAGACGGACCAGGGTCTCATCGACCGAGTAGTCGCGGTCGCAGCCCTCGACACCGCGGCTCAGCCGGGCGTCGCCACATTCGAAGGGCGGCCGGTCGACGAAGCTCACCTGACCGCGAACATTGCGGGCCAGACCGGGGGCATAGGCGGGGGTGTCACCGGGAGCGGGGGCCCAGGCTCCATACTGCGCGGCGGCGGCAACCAGCAGTTGCACGGCCGCGTCGCCCTGGCCGGTGTTGACCATCCCGAACAGAGTCGCCGCATCGGGCAGCAAGGCGGAGAGAGGACTTGCGCCCGGGTCGGCGGCGAAGGCGGGCGCGGCGGCGGTCAACAGGAAGGCGGCGACGACGGTGACCTGGACGAACCGGATGGTGCGGCTGTTCCGAAACGGCGTGCTCGTGTGTTTCGCGAATTGGGTGGTCATCGTCAGTTCTCCCTGGGTCTTGCTCATTCCTTCGTTCTGACCTCAGGGTAGGAAATGGCCGTTAGGCGACGGCTCAGGGGGCGTTCGACGATCGTTCGAGGATCGTTCAGGGGAATCACGCGGGGCGGGCCGTGATCGGCAGGGGTGACTGGCCGGAGGGGGAGAATCAAAAAGGGCGGGCGCGCCGGTTCACGACGCGCCCGCCCTGAGTGGGCCGGAACAGGGAATCGAGGTTAGCCGCCCAGCCGGGCCTTGGCTTCGTCCAGGATGGCCGCGGTGCGCGTGGCCCCGCAGCGAGTCACGCCCAGGGCGCGCACGTCCAGCAGCCGGTCCAGGGTGCGCACGCCGCCCGCTGCCTTGACCTGGACGCGGGCCGGCGAATGGGCGCGCATCAGCTTGAGGTCGGCGTCGGTCGCGCCGCCGCTGCCGTAGCCGGTCGAGGTCTTGACCCAGTCCACGCCGATCTCGCCGCAAATCTGGCACAGCATGATCTTCTGCTCGTCGTTCAAGTAGCAATTCTCGAAGATGATCTTGACCTTTTGCCCGGCGTCGTGCGTGACCTCGGTCACGGCCCGGATGTCGGTCGCAACGTAGTCCCAGCGGCCGCTGAGCACCTGGCTGATGTTGACCACCACGTCCAGCTCTTCGCCGCCGTCGGCCAGGGCCTGGCGAGCCTCGGCCACCTTGATGGCGGTGGTATGGCCGCCGTGCGGGAAGCCGATCGTCGTGCTGGCGCGCACGGCGCTGCCGCGCAGCAGGTCCGCGCAGCGCTTGAGATAGTAGGGCATGATGCACACGCTGGCGACATCGTAGTCCAGGGCGAGCTGGATGCCCTCCTCCAGTTCCTGCTGGGTCAGGGTGGGGTTGAGCAGCGAGTGGTCGATCATTTTGGCCACGTCTTGATAGGTGAAGTCCATCGGTTCTCTCTCCAGGGGGAAGTCAGGTCATCGCGCTGTTGGGCGGCGGCGCGGGGTAGGCTTATGGGGGAGGATTATACCAGGGCAGGGATCGGAATGCTGACCCTTGATCCCTGATATACCGTTCGGTATACTGGGCGTTGTGTGGAAGGACAGGCCATGACTTCGGACAATCGAGCCGCGATTTTGAGCCAGGCGCTCCAGCTTTTCGCGGCGCGGGGCTACGACGCGGTCGGGGTGCAGGAGGTCGCCGCCGCAGCGGGCGTGACCAAGCCGACCCTGTACCACTACTTCGGCAGCAAGACGGGCTTGCTGGATGCCCTGCTCGCGGAGCAGTTGGAGCCGCTGATCGCCCAGGTCAGGGCAGCGGCCGACTACCGGGGCGATCTGCCGCGCACGCTGAACGAGGTGACGGCGGCTTACTTTGGCTTCGCCCGGCAGCGCCCGGTGTTCTACCGTTTGCAGCTTGGGCTGGTCTTCGCGCCGCCGGAGAGCGACCCGGCGCGGGCCGTCCGCCCCTACAACGAGACGCAGTACCACTTGCTGGAAGAACTCTTCCGGCGGGCGGCGGCCGATCACGGCAACATGCGCGGCCGCCAGCAGCGCTACGCGGTCACCCTGCGCGGCATGATCGATACGTACATCGGCCTGTTCCTGAGCGGCGACATCCGCCTGGACGACGCGCTGCTCTACCAGGCCGTACACCAGTTCATGCATGGGATTTATTCATAAGAGCAGCTATTGGCTTTTAGCTGTTGGTTTTTAGCCAAAAGCGAAGAGCTAAAAGCCAATGGCCGTTTTTTTGCCTTTGAACTATACCGATCGGTATATCGGAGGGAGACGAGATGGCAGCGGAATGGGTCAGGGATGCGGTGTTTTATCACATTTATCCGCTGGGGCTGTGCGGCGCGCCGGCCCGCAACGACTTCGGCAACCCGCCGGAGCCACGCCTGGAGCGCCTGTACGGCTGGCTGGATCATATCCAGGGCTTGGGCGCGAACGCACTTTATCTGGGGCCGCTGTTCGAGTCGAGTTCGCACGGCTACGACACGGCCGACTACTTCCATGTCGACCGGCGGCTGGGGACGGACGCCAGCCTGCGCGCCTTCAGCGCCGAAGTCCACCGCCGCGGGATGCGCCTGGTGCTGGACGGGGTGTTCAACCATGTTGGGCGCGATTTCTGGGCGTTTCGGGATGTGCGGGCGAACCGGGAGGGATCGGCCTACCGCGACTGGTTCGCGGGCCTGCGCTTTGGCGAGTCGAACCGCTACGGCGACCCGTTCACGTACGACGGTTGGAACGGCCACACCAGCCTGGTCAAGCTCAACCTGCACCACCCGCCTGTGGTGGAGCACCTCTTCCAGGCGGTGCGAACCTGGATCGAGGAGTTTGGGATCGACGGCCTGCGCCTGGATGCCGCCGACAGCCTCGACTTTGGCTTCATGCGCCAGTTGGCCGGATTCTGCCGGGGATTGCGCCCGGATTTCTGGCTGATGGGCGAGGTCGTGCACGGCGACTACACCCGCTGGGCCAACCCGGACACGCTCGACGCCACGACCAACTACGAAGCCTACAAGGGGCTGTACTCCAGTCTGGTGGATAAAAACTACTTCGAGATCGCTTACGCCCTCAACCGCCAGTTCGGGGCGGGCGGCCTGTACCGCGATCTGCCGCTCTACAACTTCGCCGACAACCACGATGTCAACCGGGTCGCCAGCAATCTCAAGACCCCGGCGCACCTGTATCCGCTGTACTGCCTGCTGTTCACGATGCCCGGCGTGCCCTCGATCTACTACGGCAGCGAGTGGGGAATCGGCGGCCAGCGGACGCCGAGCAGTGACCACGCCCTGCGACCGGTCCTCGACCTGGAGACGATAGCCCGGGCCGCGCCGCAGCCCGATCTGGCCGGAGCGATTGCGCGCCTGGCCGGGATGCGACGGCGGTCGGCCGCGCTGCGCCGGGGCAGCTACCGCCAGCTTCACGTCGCCGCCGAGCAGTTGGCCTTCGCGCGGGAGACTGCCTCGGAACGGGTGATCGTCGCCCTGAACGCCGCGGCGAAACCCGCCCGGCTGGAACTCAACCTGGACGGTTGGACCGGCACCGAGGCGATCGATCTGCTCAACGGCGGCGAGGCCATTCCGATCCAGGGCGGGCGCCTGGTGGTCGATCCGGTCTGGCCGCGCTGGGCGCGCGTCCTGCTGGTGCGCTAGGGCTGGAGCAGTGAGCGGGCGTGCTGGACCAGCAGGGCGTGCATCTGGAAGCGCCCGCCGACCGGCTCCAGCAGGCCCCGGTCGACGAGCTGGCGCACGGTTGGCCGCGCGTCGCCGACCTGCCAGGCCCCGGCCAGCGCTTCCAGGTCGAAGGTGGCCGGTTTGGGCGCGAACGCGCCCAGCAGGGCGAAGCGGTCGCGGGTCTCCTCGTCGAGCGCGTCGGTGCTGCGGCGGAGCAGCGCGGCGACCGTGGGGGTGGTCTCGCTGCCGGTCGCGCCGATGCGGTTGGCCGGGACCGGAGCCTTCAGCATGGCGCCCCGGCGCAGGTCGTCCAGCAGATCGGCGATGCCCCAGTTCATGCCGGCTTCGGCTTCCAGCAGGCGGCCGGCCACCTGAAGGGCCAGGGGCAGCCCTTCCAGGTCGCGCACCAGCGCGCGTGCCTCGTCCGGGTGGGCCTTGACCACGGACGGGGCCAGCGCCCGGAGCAGGTCGAGGGCTTTTTCCTCGGTCAGCACGGGCAGCCAGTAGATATCGTCGCGCGTCGGAGCCAGGGCCTGGGCGATCTCGTTGGAGCGGGTCGTGACCAGGGCGGCGCAGTGCTTGCCGCCTACCTGAAAGGGTTTGGCGTGCTCGATCTGCCACACGTCATCCACGATGAGCAGCGCCCGCCGGTCGCGCAGCCGGCTGGCGATCTGGGTCGAGGCGTCGTGGGCGGTGCGGCATTGGGGCGGCTGGCCGCCGGTCAGGGCGTGCAGCCAGCTAAACAGTTCCGCGAACAGGTTGGGGCGCTCCCCCAACGAGGCCCACAGGATGCCGTCCGGGAACGCCGCGCGGATGTCGGAGTCGTTCGCCAGGGCGGCGGCCACCGTCGTCTTGCCGACGCCGGGCCAACCGCGCACCGCCGTGAGCACCTGCACCGGCAGCGCGGACTCGGATCGGCCGTCCAGGCCCAGGTGCTGCTTGAGGTCATGCAGGGCCTCCTCGCGCCCGATCAGCAGGTCGGGCGGAGGCGGGGCGGTGTTGAGTGGGCCGGAGCCGCCCCGCTTCGGGGCCAGGTCTGGATGGCGTCCGATCCAGGCGATCAGGGCCTGGCTGAGCGCGTTGCTGAAGCTGTCGACCGTGGTGAACTGGGCGCGGATGACCTCTTTCTCGATCTTTTCCTTGAAAGCGGACAGCCGCGCATAGTTGGCCATATCGATATGGGCGAACGGCCAGGGATGATCCGGATCGATCAGGAAGCACAGCCGTTCCAGGCCGCGCCGCCCGGCGTGGTCGTACTCCATCTCGGTCACGCTGCGGTCGTAGCCCGCCTCGATGTAACCGTAACGGTGGGCGAAGATGCCCACGTACAGTGCGCAGTCCTCCAGCTTTTTCAGGCTGCCGGCCGTCGCACCGAGGCCCATCGCCTCGAACTGTTCCATCGCCACCGGCTCGAATCCCAACCCCAGGCAGGTCTCGATGGCGGCCTCGCGGTACTCGACCAGGTCCCTGCCCGTGCTGCTGATGAACACCTTGGTCACGATCGTCCTCCCAGCCATCTGGGGCGGCCTCGCCGGCTTCTGTTGAGACGTTCGACCAGTTTGGCCGCCTGGTAGGCGGCGTCCTTCAGCCCGATTTCCTCAAAGAGACGGCGCGCCAGACTCGCCAGCTTGATCGCCCGCTCCAGGTCGCCCAACCGTTCCTGCACCAGCGCCAGGCTTTGCCCGATGATGGCCCGGCTGCGCTGATCTTGCAGCGTGGTGGCGATGTCCAGAGCTTCGGTCAGGCAGCGCGCCGCCTCGGGGTAATTGCGTGCCTGGCGGTAGGCTTCGCCAAGGGAGGCCAGCAGCACGGCCTCGCGCCGCCGGTCGCCCAAGGCGTGGGCCAGGGCGAGGGCCTGGTCGTATTTGTCCACGGCCTGGGCATATTGCTCCCGAACGGTTTCCAGGTCGCCCAGGCTGGTCAGGGCGTTGCATTGGCCTGGCAGGTCGTGGGCCTGCTCCGCCAGGGCCAGCGCCTTTTGCTGACAGTTCTCGGCCTGGGCAGGCTGTTTCAGGGCGAGGTGACAGTCCCCCAGGGCGTGCCAGGCATCGCTCTGAATCCGGGACGGGCTGACCGCTTTGGCGATCTCCAGCGCCTGCCGGTAACAGTCCAGCGCCTCCAGGTGGCGGCTCTGGGCGGTGTAGACGAAGCCCAGACCGCCCAGGGCATACCCTTCGCACTGCCTGTAGTCGATCAACCGGGCAAGCTCGATCGCCTGCCGGTAATGGCCGGTCGCTTCCTCGTAGCGCCCCTGGTCGGCGGCGCAGCGCCCCAACTGGTTGAGGTAGGAGGCCTCCAGCCGGCGCGCCGTGTGGAGGGCATCCTCCAGCCAGCGGCGGCGCTCGTCGACCTCGCGCCAGGCCCCCAGGAGCAGGCTGCCCGCCAGCGGGAAGGCGCAGCACAGCGCGGCCGCGCTGGCATCCGTTTCCGCCTGGGAGGCCGCCCAGCCCTGCGATAGGGCGACCTGATCCCAGATGGCGGTGAATTGTTCCAGTGCCGGACCGATCCTGTCGCCGCCCTGCTCGATCAGGGCATTGGTGGCGCTGAGCCGTTCCAGGTAGAGCCGGGCGTGGATGTAGTCGGCCTGGTAGGCGCTGGGTGGCATGGACTCTCTACCCTATCGTGATGGTCGCGTCACCATCGATGGTGTACGTGGCCGGGGCGACGGAGCCGCAGTCGCCGCTGCCGCTGAAGCCGTGCGACCCCTGCGGCACGCTGACCGTGGTCGAACCGCCAGCGCCGACGGAGTAGCCCGCCGGTCCCAACGAGCCGCTGATCGTGCACGATGCGTTGTTGATGATCGTCACGTTGAAATTCGTGGTGGGCGGTGGCGGCGGCGGGGGCGGTTCCACGGGCGCGCCTCCACCACTGCCGGAGTCGCCGCCGGGCTGGCCGCCAGTGCCGCCGCCGGACCCGCCGCCTGCGTCCTGAACCGGGGCCGGGGTTGGCACCGGAGTCGGCGGGTTGCAGACCGCCTGGCTGTTGGCCGCGGCGGCTTCCGCTTCGGCCTGGGATCCGAAGGTGCGCACCACGTCGGAGCGCACCCAGCCGCCCGCGGCCAGGTGATACCACGTGTACCCATCCGCGTCGACGAGTTGCGCGTCCAGCGCCGCGACCGCGCCGCCGCAGGCCAGCGATCCGGCCACGGCCGAACTCGTGCTGGCTTCGGACCGGATGTTGACCACGCCCTGGGTCAGACGCACGGCGAACAGCGGCCCGGCCAACGGCGTGGCTCCGGCCGCGCCGCCCTCCGGGGTCTGGGTTGGCGTTGGCATCGGGATCGGAGTCGACGTGGGTGGCGGCGTCCCGCCGGAGACGATCAGGAGCAGTTCGCCGCCCTGCGCGGCGAGAGTCAGCGCGTCCGCGCCGGGGATTTCCAGTTCGCCGATCGCGCGGTTGTTGATCCGCACGGTGAAGATCACGTTGTCGGTCTCGGTGAGCTGGAGCAAAGTCTCGAACCGGCCGCGCTCGGAGGTGACGTCGAAGCTGCGGCGGGTGCGATCCGGTCCGATGGCGGCGACCAGGACCAGGGCGTTCTCGACCGGCTCACGGGCCTCGTTGACCACCGACCCGCGCAGGCGGGCCGTCGTGGACTGGCCGGGCATGAACATGGGCGTGGGAGTCGGGGCCGGGGGCAGATCGATCTGGCCGAGTTGTTTGTCGCTGATGTCGATCCCGGCTTCTTGCAGCAGGAGCAGCGCGTCGCGCAGCTCGGCATCGGTCGGGTTGTAGCCGACCTGCTCCAGGAAGGCCAGGTCGACATCGTTGGTCAGAATCCAGACCGCGATTTGCATGGCGACGACGCTCACGCCGCCCGAACGCGCGTTGTAGGCCTGGATCAGGCGCGATATCTCGTCGTTTTCGGGGGGCAGCGCGGTGAAGAGCGTGCTGGCGCTGGGATTGTCCAGGTGGGCGTTGAGGCAATACGCCTCCAGAGTGACCGTGACGGTGGGGTAGTTGACCTGCCGGACCGGCCGGCCGATACCCTTGGGGTAGGAGGCCAGGGCAGCCGGCATCATCAGGCGCAAGGGACTCCCGGCCGAGTCGTTGCCGGTCGCGCCGCCGCTCTGGCCGCCGCCCTGGAAGAGGGGCCGCAGCAGCGAGTTCTCAGCCGCGCCGGGCAGCAGGCGCAGCCGCGCGCTGGGGGGCAGCAGGCTGCTGGTTTCGGCCGGCGGCTGGGTGGGGACGAAGCGCGTGGCCGGCGGAACCAGGACTTCCAGCGGCTTGCCGGACAGGTTGGTGACGGTCAGGTCGATCATCGCCCCGCTGGCGACGCCCCGGCCGCGGGCTTCGTAGCTGAGCAGCCCCTGGCTGGCGCCGTCGTACAGCGTGACCGAGATCGCCTGGTCCTGCGCGGGCGGGGAGGCCAGCGCGGTCAGCCCGCCGCCGAGCAGGCTGGCGAGCACGAGCACGATCAATCCACGGGAAAACCACCGGTTCATCGGGAATACTCCTGCCTGGAATAAAGACAGGCCATGCGCTGGTGGGGATGTGAGAAGGATGATCGCGCACGGCTTTAGGTTATTGTTGCATTAAATGCCCGGCAAGGAAAGTATTTGCCCAGTGGGGAGAATACCGGCCGCCGGTCGTTCCGGCGGCTGCCTGGATGTGCAACTGAGGTATTACCACATGCCAGAACTGGGCTGCAACCAGTAGTCGCTGCCCTGGCCTTCGGCCGTCCAGCCGACCAGGCCGTTGTACTGGACCTGCCACCAGGCCATGTTCCCGGCGCAGGTCGGCCCGGCCAGCACGGTCAGGAAGGCTTCGCCGGGGATCGTCCCGACCAGGGCGCTGGCCGAGGACGGCTCCGCGCGCAGGTTGTTTGACGCGCCGGGCGTGACCTGGGCGAAGGTGTTCGGCCACAGGCGCGAGGTGACGAAGCCCGGACAGGTGGTGTACTGGGGCGGGGTGACGGCCGGGAAGGGCGTGGCGGCGGTGCCCGTTCCCAGCACGAAGCTGGTCGCGGCCAGCTCCCAGCCGGAGCCATCGCCCAACGGCGTGACCTGGGTGTCTCCGGTCGCGTCGGACCGGACGAGCGACGCCTGGCTCGTGTCCCAATCGAGGGCGATCCAGCCGTCCGGCGTGCCGGTCAGGGCCGATCCCAGGGCCGGATCGATGGAGAACCGCCGCCCATCCCGGAACAGCAGGATTGCCGTGCCGGGGCCTTCCTCGCCGAAGGGATTGTCCGGCAGGCTGACCGGCAGCCCGGCCGTCTGGATCAGGATCGCCCGGCCGCCGTCGACCCATGCGGCCTGCCTGAGATAAGGGTTGCCCAGATCGAAGTAGATGACCTGTCCCTGTGGGGCGCTGGGCGCGGGGTAATACTCCACCACGTTGGGCGCGGGGAAGTAGGCCGATGGCGCCCCGCTTTGAGGATAGGCTTCATTGGCGATCAGTTTGAACAACTCGCCGGTGCCGGGCAGGCGGTCCATGAAGATGTCGAACGGCTCCACCGAAAGGCTGATCGTGCCGCTGGCCGGCTCCCAGAGGTGGTAAGCTCCTTCCCAGACGCCTTCGCAGCCATAACAACTGGGGATCAGGCGGATGCCCATCTTGTCCCACGTCCCGAAGACGGCGGCCACGCCGCCGGGTTCGATCGGCTGGAAGGCCGACAGCGGCACGGACGTGACGACGCCCGCCGTCGCCAGATCGTAAACCGTGATCGCGCTGGGGACCGAGTCGCGGCCCAGGGCGGCCTGGTCGAACGAGGAGAGGACGATCTGGCGGCCGTCCGGGCTGAACGGCCCGATGAAGGCCAGCCCCAGGGCGGGCTGGGCCGGGTCCTGGAGCGGCGTGCAGCACGCGCCCGTTATCAGGTTAGCGACGTACGCGGTCGACGGGCTGCTGTCGCTGGCCGCGCCGACGAAGACGGCGTACTCGCCCGTGGGGGAGACCCGCACATTGTAGACGCTCGCCAGGGTCTGCATGCCGGGGACCGCCGGGCCGGGGTGGACGCCGTCCGGCTTGACGATCAGGAAACTGCGCGAGTCGGAATCGAAGACGGTCACCGACCAGTCCATTGCCTGAGCCTGGGCCGGAGCGCCCGGTTGGGCGGCGATCAGGAGCAGCGCACCCAGGGCGAACACAAGAAGAGTTTTTCCAAGCATAGCCATCCTCACAAGGTCCAATTCCGATCAAACCCATCAACATTCCCTAAGTGTAGGCCCAAGTCCGGTTCGATGCTACCTGGGCGGGTCCAAGGGCGTATACACTATCACATAGGGGGAGACGCCAGACTGGCTGCTCCCGGCATCGCACTCTCGCGCCGCGTCGAAGCGAGGGACGCATCGCAGGCTGGATAGCAGAACAGGGGGGATACTCATGCCGGACAAATCCGTGATCATCATCGGCGCGGGCGTGGCGGGACTGGCGGCGGGCTGTTACGCCCAGATGAACGGCTACCGTTCCCGGATTTTCGAACTGCATTCCCTGCCGGGGGGCCTGTGTACGGCCTGGGAGCGTAAGGGGTATGTCTTCGACGGCTGCATCCACTACCTGTTTGGCTCCGGCGACGGCCAGCCGTTCAACCGGATGTGGCAGGAATTGGGCGCGATCCAGGATCGGCGCATGATCAGCCACGACGAATACCAGCGCATCACCGACGGCGAGCAGACCCTGATCGTCTACGCCGATCCCGACCGGCTGGAAAAGCACATGATTGCCCTTTCCCCGGAGGATGCGCCGCTGATCCGGGCGTTTTGCGCGGGCGTGCGCCAGTTCACCCGGTTCGACATGTCCCTGATGTACGACAAGCCCAAGGCGATGATGAACCTGCTGGACTGGGGCCGGCTGGGCATCCGGATGCTGCCTTTCGTGGAGCCGCTGCTGCGCTGGGCGCTGGTCCCCGCGAAAGATTTCGCCGCCCGGTTCAAGAGTCCCTTCCTGCGGCGGGCCGTGGCCCAGATGTTTTCCTGGGAAGAAGCCCCGGTCATGATGGGCATGGCCCTGCTGGCCTACATCCACACCGGCAATGCGGCTTTCCCGGCGGGCGGCTCCCTGGAATTCGCCCGCGCGCTGGAGCGGCGTTACCTGGCCCTGGGCGGCGCGATTCGCTACGAAGCCCAGGTGGAGAAAATCCTGACGGAGAACGGCCGCGCGACCGGCGTGCGGCTGTACAACGACGAAGTCCATACGGCCGACATCGTGATCTCGGCGGCGGACGGGCGCGGCACGATCTTCGACATGCTGGGCGGGGAATATGCCAATGCCGGGCTGCGACGGCGTTACGACGGTCACCTGGAGATGCATTCCCAGGTGCAGATTTCGCTGGGGGTCAGGCGGGATATGTCCGCCCAGCCGCACTGGGTGACGCATCTGCTGCCGGAGCCGGTGCTGGTCATCGGCGAGGAGCGCTCCGAAGTCGGCGTCAAGCACTACTGCTTCGATCCCGGCCTGGCCCCGGCGGGCAGTTCCGTGGTGGAGGTCATGATCCGGTCGAGCTATGCCTACTGGCAGCGCATCTACGGCCGCAGGAGCTACGACTCCGAGCAGCACCAGGTCTCCGGGATCGTGATCGACCTGCTGGAACAGTGGCATCCGGGCATCCGGCAGGACATCGAGTTCACGGACGAGGCGACGCCGCTCAGCTACGAGCGCTATACCGGCAACTGGCAGGGGGCGACCTCCGGCTGGCTGCTGACCCGGCGCACCATGCCCATGCTGCTGCGCGGCGTCAGCAAGACGCTGCCCGGCCTGCGCAACTTCTACATGGCCGGACACTGGGTGGAGCCGGGCGGGATGGTGCCGCTGGCGGCCGCCTCCGGCCGGAACGCGATCCAGATGGTGTGCCACGCCGACGGCAGGCCGTTCCAGGCGTGCCTTCCCGGTTAACGACTGACTGTCCCCAGATGCAAAGAGCCAGGCGCGCGCCTGGCTCTTGTATTGCGTGATGTACGTATGCGGTCTAGTCCGGCTTGCGGCGGGCGCGCCACACACCGATCAGGAGCAGGATGAGCAGCAGGCCCATCCCCGGCAGCAGCAGGTCGTTGTAGGCCGGGCCCAGGACGGCGAACGCGATCGATTGCCCGGCGGTCTGCCCGGCGGCGTCCGCTGCGTTGACTTCCAGGGTGTGATCGCCGGCTTCCAGGTCGGCGGTCTGGAGGGTCACGCCGAAGGGCGCTTCCGCATCGGTGGCGAGTTCCTCTCCGTCCAGCGCGAAGGTGACCTCGGACAGGTCCACGCCTTCGCCCGGCTCCACGCCGACTTCGACCGGCTCATTCGCGCCGAGCGACTGCCCCGCCTCCAGACCGGTGACGGCGAAGGTCAGCGGGATGGGGGTCGGGGTGGCCGGGACCGGGATCGTGAACGGAACCGATTCGGTCACGCTCTGGCCGCTGGTATCGCTGGCGGTCACGTCCAGGACGTGCTCGCCCGGTTCGAGGCCAGCAGCCTGGAGGGTCAGGCCATAGGGGACCTGGGCGTCGGTCTTGAGTTCCTCGCCATCCAGCGCGAAGGTGACCTGATCCAGTTCCACGCCTTCGCCCGGCTCCACGCCGATCTCGACCGACTCCGTGTCGATCACCTGGCCCGCCTCCAGGCCGGTCAGGGTAAAGGTCAGCGGGACGGCGGTCGCGGGCGGCGGCTCCGGCGTGGGGGTCTCGGAAGGCAGGGCGGGCGCAACGTCGGGGATGACGAACGGGAACGACTGGCTGGCGGTCTGGCCGGCGGCATCGCTGGCGGTCACGTCCAGGACGTGCTCGCCCGGCTCCAGGTCGCCGGTCTGGAGGGTCAGGCCGAAGGGCGCCTCCGCCGGGCTGTCCAGCGGGACTCCATCCAGGGTGAAGGTCACTCCGGTCAACTCGACGCCTTCAGCCGGCACGACTTCCACCTCGACCGACTCGGCTTCGATCACCTCGCCGGGTACGAAGCCGGTGATGGTGAATTCCAGCGGGATGGCGGTTGCCGTCACTGTCGCGGTGGGCGGCAGCGGTGAAGGTGTCTCGGACGGCACGATGGCTATTGCTTCGGCGATCTGGAACGGGAAGGACTGACTGGCGGTCTGGCCGGCAGCGTCGCTGGCAGTTACGCCGAGGACGTGTTCACCCGGCTCAAGGTCGCCGGTCTGGAGGGTGACGCTGAAGGGTGCGGCGGCGGCGCTGGCCAGCTCGGCCTCGTCCAGGGCGAAGTCCACCCCGGTCAGCTCGACGCCTTCAGCCGGCACGACTTCCACCTCGACCGAGTCCGTTTCGATTACCTCGCCGGGCGCGAAGCCGGTGATGGTGAAATCCAGCGGGATGGGGGTGATGGTGGCGGACTCCGGCGAAGGCGTGTCGGAAGGCACGCTGGCTGTTATGGGCGTCTCTGAAGGCACCAGGGCGACAGCCTCAGGGATCAAGAACGGGAACGACTGGCTGGCCGTTTGGCCGGCGGCGTCGCTGGCGGTCACGTCCAGGATGTGCCCGCCGGGTTCAAGTTCACCCGTCTGGATCGTGGCGTCGAAGGGCGCCGCGGCAGGGCTGGCCAACTCGGTGCCGTCCAGGGCGAACGTGGCCCCGGTCAGTTCCACGCCTTCCGCCGGCAGGACTTCCACCTCGATCGATTCGGCCTCGATGGTCTGGCCCGGCACGAAGCCGCTGATGGTGAAGTTCAGCGGGACGGGGGTCGCGGTTGGCTGCGCGGTCGAGGTGATTGTCAGGCTGGGCGTGACAGTGGGCGTCGCCGTGCTGGTGTTCGTTGGCCGGGGGGTATTGGTCGCGGTGCTGGTCGGCGTCGCGGTTGGCGTCGGCGTGGGCAGGCCGAAGGCCAGGCTGGCGCTGCCCGTCTGGCCCAGGGCATTCCGGGCCGTGATGTCGATTGTATGCGGGCCGGAGTCGATGCCAAGCAGGTCGAGTGCCAGCTCGTATGGTTCCGCCTCGACGACGGCGATTTCCTGGCCGTCCAGCGCGAAGGTCACGCTCTCGATCGGAGCCTGGGTCTGGTCGATGGTCGCGCTCAGGGTGCGGGCTTCGCCCATCACGATCTCGCCGGGGGTGATCCCGCCCAGGCTGATCAGCAGCGGCAGTTCGGCGATCGTGAAGTCGGCCGACGACACCCGGCTCGCGCCCATCTGGTCGAACACCTCGAAGGTCAGGGTGTGGGCGCCCGGCGCGAAGTCAAACGGCGAGACACGGACCTGCCCGGTATAGTTCAACCCGTCCGCCGCGATCGCTTCCTCGGCCACTTCGACGGGCTGGCCGTCGATGGTGACGGTGACGCTTTCCAGCCCGCGCGGCACTTCAGCGCCCAGCGCGAAGGCGGCCGGCGCGTCGATCGCGGTGTCCGGCACATTGGTGATGGCCGGACGCGGATACAGATCGGGCGCGGTGTAGCGGACGCTGCCGGTCGTATCGCCGGAGGTCAGAGCGATTTCAACCTCGGAGCCGTCTGGCTCGATGTCCGGGACGATGGTCACGATGTACTGGCTACGCAGGTAGCCGGCCAGGAAGTCGAAGATGCGGACCAGTTCTTCGGATGAGGGCAGGAGGAAAGCTTCACCACCGGTGCGGGCCGCGACCTCTTCGAGGTAGGGCGGGTAGACGTACCCAAACCCGATCACGAAGATCTCGACGTCGTTCTCAGCGGCCAGGTCGGCCCCCCCGAAGGGTGCGCTTGTGCTCAGATTGCCGTACTCGTGCCCGTCGGTCAGGACGATCACGAAGCGGCGCGGATTTTGCGCATTCTGCAAGACCTCGTTGACGCCGGCCTGGATGCCGTCGTACAGGGCGGTCTTGCCATCGGCGGCCAGACCGGCGATGGCGGCCTCGGCTGCGGCGAAGTCGGAGGTGAAGGGCTGGATCAGGCGGATCGTGCTGTCGAAGTCGATGATAGCGACCTCGTCCGTCGGCGCAAGTTGAGCCAGCAGAGTCGCGACCGCGGCTTTTGAGTCTTCCAGGGGCTGTCCGCCGACGCTCTCGCTTGAATCGAGGACCAGCACCACCGAGACGCCAAGCTCGGCATTGCGGATTTCCTCGACGGAGATCACTTCGGTGGTCTCGCTGCCGACTCGGGCCTGGAAGTCGTCGACCGTCAGGCCGGTGATCGGTCGCCCATCGGGACCGGTGACCGTGACCAGCAGTTCCAGGGTGGGGAAGTTATCGTCGCGGACGCGGTTGATGGTCAGCGTGCTGCCATTCTGGGCGATCGCTGTCCCGGCCAGGATGGACAGCGCCAGCAAAATCGTCAGTACGACAAGTGGTTTGCGCATGGCTTCGGTCCCGGTTCAATAAGCTGGATCAGAACACACACCGGGCGTTATTCACGCCCGGCCGTCAGACTATTTCGATACGCTTCAAAACCCTGGATGTCGCCCCGCGCGACGAACGCCGCTTGTTTGGCCCAGGTGGGCAGGCTGGGGACAAAGCGCAGGTCGGCCTTGTCCATGGCCGCCCGCAGCTCGGTTTCACTGGCGGTGGCCAATTTGGCGAAGGTATCGATCCCGGCGGCGACCAGGGCGGCGGCGATCTTGGGGCCGACCCCTTCCAGGATGGTCAGATCATCCGGCTTGGCGGCTGCGGCGGGCGCGGCGCGGACCGGCGCTTCGACCGGCGGGGCGGGGGTGGGACGGCTGCCGGACGGGACGGACATGCTCCGCACGGCCGGAGCTTCGGTGGCGGGCAACTCGATCGGGCGCAGCATCAGGAGGAGGATGATCCCGACGATGACGTACAGCACGCCCATCCAGAAGATCTGGGTGATGCTGAAGGTCAGGAAGGTCTCGCCCAGGTTACCGAAGTAGTGGATGGCCGCGATGAGGATCGCGATGATTCCGATGACCAGGATCAACCAGGCAATCGGACGGGCTGGATTGGAAACCGTTCTATTGGTCATTTCTGCCCCTTGAAAACGCGAATCTGGAAACAGATATACATTCTACTCTTACATCTTAATGATCCCCTCTGTTTTGTCAATCAGAACCCGGCCCCAAAATGGAAGCTGGAAAAAAGAGACAAGAGACCGGGAGGCAAGAGGCAAGAAAAAGCGAGTTCCGCTGCTTTCAGCAGCGACGAGGCCAGAGAAACCAGGAACCGGGCCGCGCAACCCTTGGCCGGGGCGGGGATCACATGGCTAGAGAAACATGGAGGCATTTTGTCTTTTGTTTTTACTAATAACTTAAAACTAATAACCAGTAGCTGACGACTGCCTTTCCGCAATTCTGGTCAAGAAGCGGCGACGCGCCTCTTGTATCCTGGGGATGTACCCTGATGAGGAGGAACGCATGGACACCAATGGCAGCA
>CAZHMJ010000046.1:0-22234 GCA_964533805.1 uncultured Anaerolineae bacterium
ACCCGCCGGTCGCCCCTACCCAAACATACCTTCGGGAATTTGCCGGACGAACCACCAAGTTGATCTGAACAGTTTCTGAATATCCTCCGCGAGTATCCTCCAGGTCATGAACAGGCACGCCCTGACGTTTTTGGGGGGTTGCTTTTGGCTGAATGCCGAAAGCTGAACGCTGATAGCCACTTCGAGGTGACCGATGAACAGGCGAAAAATGACCTCTGGGCTGGCGTACGCGCTGGCGCTCTCCATGCTGTTCGCATGTGGAAGCGCACCCACGCTGGGCCAGTCACGGAGCGAACCGGCCGGGACCACTCACCCGCAGGCCAGCACGGGAAATTGTGGCTGGGACA
Organism: uncultured Anaerolineae bacterium; assembly: GCA_964533805.1. Taxonomy (GTDB): domain Bacteria; phylum Chloroflexota; class Anaerolineae; order Aggregatilineales; family Ch27; genus JARKOQ01. The sequence continues at coordinate 348 of CAZHMJ010000046.1, forward strand.
GCACCGCGACTCAAATTGTCCTGGAAGGGAGTTCAATCAGCGTGGCGGGCGAGGGTGCGGCAGTGACCGGCAGCACCGTCACCATCGGATCGGCCGGCACCTACAGTCTGAGCGGCAGTCTGGTGGACGGGCAAATCCGCGTGGACACCGAAGCGGAAGAATTCGTCCGGCTGGTCCTGAATGGAGTCGACATCAGCAACGCTTCGAGCGCGCCGATTTATGTCGCCAATGCCGAGGCGGCGGTGATCGTCCTCACGAACGAAACCGAGAATCGGGTCTCGGATGGCACGGCCTACGTCTTCGCCACGGCGGAAGAGGACGAGCCTAACGCTGCAATCTTCAGCACCAGCGACCTCACGATCTGCGGCCCCGGCACGCTGACCGTAACCGGCAACTACAACGATGGGATCGCCAGCAAGGACGGCCTCATCCTCGCGGGCGGAAACGATGCATCCGGCACGATGCCTGGACAGGGGCGGGGCGGCCGGGGTCAGGGTGGTCCAGGCCCCAGACCAGTCCTCCACCCAGTATTCCGTGCTGGTCAACTTCAGCTCGCCCTTGCCGGCCGGCAGTCTGGTTCACATCCGGGCCAGCGATGGCAGCGGCGTCCTGACCTTCGCGCCGACCAAAGTCTGCCAGTCGATCGCGTTCTCGTCGCCAGAGCTTGTGTCCGGCGCAATCTACGAGGTCTACGTGGGAGGCAGTTCAAGCGGCACGGCCAGCGACAGCCTGTACACGGAGGGAACCGATACTCCCGGCGAGTTGTACACCGGCTTCACCGTATCCCAGGTCACGACCTGGATCGGCAACGCGCCCCGCTGGTAGAGTAGGGAGACGACACATGGGAGCGGCCGCTCAGCCGCTCCCATTTTTTGTGACGATCAGGGCCAGGCGACCAGCGGCAGGCCGCTGCAATCCCCCATGACCTGCCCCGCCGTGCCCGGCGCGTTCAACCACCACGCTCCGCCGTAGTTGGTCTTCCACCACGAAGGGTTGTCCTGCCAACACCCCACCGGGGTGAGTTCGCCGCCCGCCGAAATCTCATCCTGGATATAGGAAGGTCCGACTTCTGGCTGGGTATATACCAGCTCGTCCAAAATCTGGCTCTTCTCCGCTTGGCTGGCCTTCAGGTAACGGGGCCGTCAAGCCGTGAGCCATTCGCGTTTCGTTGCTGGTGTCCTTGAGACCCCCTCCTCACTGGTCACTCCCAGTTCGGTTAGATTCCCAATGAGGCAACTTATACTCGGAGGCAATTCGGGCCGGTGAACTGTCCGGCCGGGGTGGGATATAATGACGATCTGCGCCACGGGCCGGCTCTAACTGGGGAATTGCGTCCGCACGGACGAACCGCTTACCGCAAGGGGGACCCTTATGAAATTCAACTATGGCTACTGGAACATGCTGCCGGGGGTGGAAGCCGTTTTCCCGACGACGATCGTCGATGTGAAGCTGGAAAAGGATGCGCTGACCGTCTACGGGTACGATCGCCCGGTGCATGCCCGTTACGATTACCTGAACGGGGCGACCATCAGCGCCCGGTTCACCTCGCCGATGCCCGGCGTGATCCGCGTCCAACTCACCCACTGGAAAGGCCGCCGCGAGCGCGTACCTGCCTTCGACCTCGACTACGGGCTGAGCAACCCGAAAGTCGAAGTCGGGAGTGACAAGAACCGAGTCTGGCTGCGCTCGGGCAGCCTGTCGGTCGAGATGGCCAACGTCGACGGCGCGTGGGGCTTCACCTTCCTGCGCGACGGTCGCCCGCTGACCGGCAGCGAGCCGAAGGCCGCCGCCCTGCTCCGCTACGAAGGTAAGACTTACCTGCGTGAGCAGCTTTCGCTGGGCGTCGGCGAGACGATCTACGGCCTGGGCGAGCGCTTCGGCCCGCTGGTCAAAAACGGCCAGGCGGTCGATATGTGGAACGACGACGGCGGCACTAACTCCGAGCTGGCCTACAAGAACGTCCCGTTCTACCTCTCCAGCCAGGGCTACGGGGTGCTGGTCAACCATCCCGGCCGCGTCTCGTTCGAGGTCGCCTCGCACGACGTCTCGCGCGTCCAGTTCAGCGTGGAAGACCACAGCCTGGACTACTACCTTTTCGGCGGGCCGACCCTAAAGGACGCCCTGGACCAGTACACGGCCCTCAGCGGCCGCCCGGCCCTGCCGCCGGAATGGTCGTTCGGGCTGTGGCTGTCGACCTCGTTCCTGACCAACTACAACGAGACGGACATCCTGGCCAACATCGAGCGGATGGAGGAGCTGGACATCCCGATCCAGGTCTTCCACTTCGACTGCTTCTGGATGAAGGAGCTGACCTGGTGCAGCTTCCTGTGGGATGACCGCTACTTCCCCGATCCGGCCGGGATGCTGCGCCGCCTCAAGGCCAAGGGCATCAAGGTCTGTCTGTGGATCAACCCCTACATCGCCGAAGCCTCCCCCCTGTTCGCCGAAGGCGCGGCCCAGGGCTATCTGCTCAAGACGGTCGATGGGGACGTCTACCAGGTGGACGAGTGGCAGCCCGGCTGCGCGCGGGTGGACTTCACCAACCCGGACGCCTGCGCCTGGTATGCCAGCAAGCTCAAGGCCCTGCTGGACATGGGCGTGGACTCCTTCAAGACCGACTTCGGGGAGCGCATCCCGACCAACGTGCGCTACTTCGACGGCTCCGATCCGGAGCGCATGCACAACTACTACACCTACCTCTACAACCAGACCGTCTTCGACCTGCTGCGCGAAGTCAAGGGCGAGGAAGAGGCGGTCGTCTTCTCGCGCTCGGCCACCACCGGCGGGCAGAAGTACCCCGTCCACTGGGGCGGTGACAACGCCTCAACCTATCCCTCGATGGCCGAAACGCTGCGCGGCGGCCTGTCGCTGGGGATGTGCGGCTTCGGCTTCTGGAGCCACGATATCAGCGGCTTCGTCGGCACGGCCACGCCCGACCTGTACAAGCGCTGGGTGGCCTTTGGCCTGCTGTCCTCGCACAGCCGCCTGCACGGCAACGACAGCGTCCGGATGCCCTGGCGCTTCGACGACGAGTCGATCGGCGTGCTGCGCCACTTCAACCGCCTCAAGCTGCACCTGATGCCCTACCTGTACGACGCCGCCCGCGAGGCCCATGCCCACGGCTGGCCAGTCATGCGGGCCATGATCCTGGAATTCCCGGACGATCCGACCTGCCGCTATACGGACACGCAGTACATGCTGGGATCGGCCCTGCTGGTCGCGCCGGTCTTCGCGGAGAGCGGCGAAGTCACCTATTACCTGCCGGCGGGCCAGTGGCACCACCTGCTGACCGGCGAAGTCACCCAGGGTCCCGCCTGGCGCACCGAGAAGTACGACTACCTCAGCCTGCCGCTGTGGGTCAACACCCGGCGCGGCGCGGCCTGGGACTGCCTCAAGGGCTACCCCATCCCATAGCCATCACGCATAGGGGCCGGTGTTCACCACTCCGGCCCCTGCACGTCCCTGGTTTTTGGTTTGACCACGAACCACCCACCAACCGCCTTCACCCCACCTCATACTGAGTGCGCTCGATGACGTGATCCTGGTATTCCGGCGACAACTCGCAAAAATACCCGCTCCAGCCCCACACTCGCACGATGAGGTCCTGGTACTGCTCCGGGTGGGCTTTGGCTTCCAGCAACGTCTCGGCGCTCAAGCTGTTGACCTGAAGCTGCTGGCAGCCCAGCCGGGCAAACGTGCTGACCAGCATCGCCACCTTGCGGATCGCCTCCGGGTGGCGGAAGACGCTGGCCGACAGTTCGATCGTGATCGGGCCGCCGTTGCAGATACGCTGGTAATCGATCTGGCTGTAGGACTGGAAGACGCCGATCGGGCCGGGCACGCGGACGCCCGGCGCGGGGGCCAGGTTGGCGCTGAACGGGGTGTCCTTGAGCCGCCCATCGGCCGTGGCCCCCACCACCGGCTCGCGCATCCCGTCATGGCCTCGGGCCAGCCAGATGTAGTACATCGCCGATCCCGTGCCCGGTCGAATCCGGCCGCCGCGCCCGTTGTCCTCGATGGCCTTGCAGGCGTCGGCCAACCTGTCGAACAGGACCGTCATCAGGCCATCGGCGGCGGGATCGTTCCGACCGACCTTGGGGCCTTCCTCTTGCAGCAGCAGGCGCAGGTCTTCCGCCCCGGCGTAGTTCGTGTCCAGGGCGTTCAACAGAGCTTGGGGTGAAACGCGCTGCTCCTCGAAGACCAGCTTGTGCACGGCAGCCAGCGCGTCGGCCGCGTTGGCGGAGCAGGCCCCGTGAATACCGAAATTGTTGTAGACCGATCCCTGGGAGAGATCACGCCCGCTTTCCAGGCAGTGGTTCATCACCACGGAATAGTATGGCGCGGGCGGCAGCAGCAGCCGGGCATAGGCTCCGGTCAGCCCCTGCACCTGGACCTGGATATTGTCCCCGGCGCGCCGCACAATCCCGGCGAAGGAGTCGCCCGCGCACAGCCCATCCCGGATGGCGCTGTCCACTGCCGCCGGGAAAGACACCGCGCCGATGTTGACCACCTCCATGCCCTGGCCGGGGATGATGAATTCCCAGCAGGCGGCGACCGTGTAATTGCGGGCATCCTCCGGCGCGTAGCCGTGCGCGATCAGGCCGGGAATCACCACGTCGTCATTGGAATACTGGGGAAAGCCCAGCCCCTTGCGGGTCAGTTCGCTGGCGAGACACAACAGATCGAGGTCGGTTTCGGCATCGATCCGCAGGTTGATCTTGGGATCGATCATGGAGACGGCGCGCGCCACGCGCAGCACCATCCGGGTCAGTTCGTTCACGCCCGGCGATCCGTCCGGCCTGACCCCGCCGACAGTCAGGGTTTGCCCGTTATCCCCCTGCTGGACGCCGGGATACAGGTCGCTGTCCTTGTTGAGCGCGATGAAGAACTCGGCCAGCAGTTCTTCGGCAGCGGCCACGTCCAGCCGACCGGCGGCCAGATCGGCTTCCAGGTAGGGCCACATGACCTGGTCGAAGCGGCCCAGCCCGACGTGGTAATGCCCGCTCAGCCAGACCACGGCCTGGAGCAAGCGCAGGCTTTGCAATGCCTCGTGGAACGTGCGGGGTGACTGGGCGGGGACGCGCTCCAACATCGCGGCGAGTTCCGGCCGGTCCAAGCGCCGGGCCTCGGCGGCGTAACGTGCCGCCAGGTCCAGCACGGCGTCGATCGTCTCAATGGCCGCGTCCAGAAATTCGGCGGCCTGGGGATCGCGCTGGCGGGTCGCCAGCGCCACCTGCCTGCGGCCGAGCAAGCCCTGGCCGAGTACCAGTCCCCAATCGGCGCAAATGTTGCTGATCGGCCCCAGCTCGTGCAGGGTATGGCCCCCGGTCAGGCGCGCCCAGTCGGCCTCGGTGTAGACCGGCGGCACGCCGCGCAGCGTGCGGGTGAAGACGATCCGCTCGTCGGGGTGGATGACCGGCCGCTCGGCCTCGCACATCCGGCGCGTCAAGCGGGCCTGGCGCTGCATCCAGGACAGCCCCAGGCCATCGCATTCCGTGATCAGATCGGGCAGATCGGGCTGCCGGGCCGCGCGGTGATCCCCGCGCCGGGCCGCTTCCCGCAGGCGTGCCAGTCGCTCGTTCATTGGATAGTCACCTCGATGTCTCTCTGCTCAAACAGGCCGGTTGGGATGTTCACGGGCTGCCCTTCAAGCGAACGGAGGGGGTAGGTCAAACCCAGCAAGGGGTATTTGGCGCCTGCCAGTGGATTATAGGGCAGCAAATCGACTCGCAACAGCCCCGGCAATCCCTGGATGGCGTCGGCGATGGCCGTGAGATTGGCGTCCGTGTCCGTGATTGCCGGCACCAGCGGGACGCGGATCACGAAGGGCACGCCGCTCTGGCTCAGCAGGCGCAGATTGTCCAGGATGGGCCGGTTGGACTGGCCGGTGTGCTGGAGATGAGCATCCGGGTTCATGAGCTTGAGATCGAAGTAGACCAGATGGCAGCGCGCGACGAGGCGCTGGAACGTCTGCGGATCGGCGTACCCGGAGGTGTCGAGCAAGACGTGCAGCCCGGCCAGCAAATCCAGCGTGGCGTGGATGAACGGGGCCTGCATCAGCGGCTCGCCGCCCGAAAACGTCACGCCGCCTTCGTTGGCCCGCAGGATGTCCGCCTGCCCGTTGAGATAGGCCGCCAGTGCCTCAGGAGAGTAGTCCTGGCCGACGGTGCGCTCGCCGCGTGGGGTGCGCATGGTCTGGACGGCGAGCGATTTGCCCTCCGGGTTGTGGCACCAGGCGCAGTCCAGCGGGCAGCCTTTGAAAAAGACCGTCGTGCGGATGCCGGGGCCATCGTGCACCGTGAATTCCTTGATGTCGAAAATGCGTCCGGTCAGCATCGGGGCTTGCATCCCATTCAGCCACGACAAAGCCTCCGTGACAGACAATCGCGGTCATCACGGAGGCTTTGAGCATATCCCCGTCTGTCGAGGACGCCAACTGCATGGATTCTGCGAGCGCCCGGCCCCGGTTACCAGATGCCCGGAATGAGGCGGTAGCGCGTGTGTTGGGCGTAGTCCGCGTAACCCGGCAGTTCTGCCTGAAGGGTGCGATCTTCCAGCGCGGTGCGGACGACGAAGACCAGGATGCCCAGGCCGCCAGGGATGAGCGCCAGCCACGTTCCCAGCGCGATGGGCAGCGCCAGGAACTGGAGGATGACGCCCGTATAGCCCGGATGGCGCACGAAGCGGTACGGGCCGCCCGTCGCCACCTTGTGCCCGCGCGCTTCCTGGATGCGGACGCTCGGCTCGAAATTGCGGTTGGCGACCATCGACCAGGCCAGCGGGATGAACCCCAGAATCATCAGCACGTTGCCGAGGACGTAGACCAGCGTCGAAACCGGGCTGGAGACGCTGTTACGCCAGTCCAGGCCCGCCACGAACGGTTGGACGAGCATCAACACAAAGTAGATCGAGAGCAGCACCAGGTCCCATTTCTTGGTGCCCGCCGTGGCGTCTTTGATGCGCTGGCCGCGCTGGTTGAGCAGTTCCGGGTTGCCGACGGCGACCGCGATGCTGAGTCCCATCCAGCACAGCAGATAGACGATGGCGAAGACCCAGCCCCACGGCCAGTCGAACGAGCCAGCCCCCAGGAACATCAGGCCGCCGATGATGATCGCCTGGCCAACGTGCTTGCCGATGGTATTGACCCCGTAAATGTTGATCCGGGCGGGTTGTGGTTGTCCCGCACTTTGCGCCATGATTGCCTCCTGTGGTGTCTTCTCCCATTCTAGGCCCATCCGCTACGAAAACTCCCCCCAAAAATGAGGGACTCCGACGCTGGCGTCGAGACGTCAGAAAAGCGTCCGGGCCTCGCAGCGTCAGGCCAGAAACGGGGACAGGTCGCCGGGATGGTGCTAGACTTGGGGCATCCATCGCAACGAAAGAGAGCGCAGGCATGAGCATCCACAATGGTCTGGCCCAGACGCCGCCGATGGGTTGGAATAGCTGGGATTGTTACGGCCCCACCGTCCGCGAGGAAGAAGTCAAAGCCAACGCGGAGTATATGGCCACGCACCTGGCCCGGCACGGCTGGAATACGATCGTGGTCGATATCCAGTGGTACGAGCCGGCGGCCCAGGCGGGCGGCTACCGCCCGAACGCCGACCTGATCATGGACGACCACGGCCGCCTGACACCGGCCCTGAACCGCTTTCCTTCCGCCGCGAACGGCGCGGGCTTCAAGCCGCTGGCCGATTATGTTCACAGCCTGGGGCTGAAGTTCGGCATCCACATGATGCGCGGGATTCCCAGGCAGGCGGTCAGGGCCAATCTGCCGATCCTCAATACGGCCTTTCGGGCGCGGGACATCGCCGACATGACCCGGCTCTGTCCCTGGAATGACGACATGGCCGGGATCGACATGGCAAAACCCGGCGCGCAGGCGTATTACGACTCCGTCGCCGCACTCTACGCGAGTTGGGAGGTTGATTACCTCAAGGCCGACGACATGCTGTTTCCATACCACGCCCAGGAGATCGAAGGCATCAGCCGAGCCATTGAGGCCACCGGGCGGCCGATCGTGCTGAGCCTCTCCCCCGGCGTGAACCTCACCACAGATCACGCCGAACACCTGCGCCAGTACTGCGAACTGTTCCGCATCTCGGCCGATTTCTGGGATCGCTGGGATGACCTCAAAGCCCAGTTTGAGATTTGCAGGACCTGGTCGCTCCATACCGGGCCGGGCTGCTGGGCCGATGCCGACATGCTGCCGCTGGGCCGGATCGGCATCCGGGCGGAACGAGGCGTGGATCGCCAATCCCTGCTCACCCAGGACGAACAGATTACCCTGATGACCCTGTGGTCAATCAGCCGGTCGCCCCTCATGTTCGGGGGCGATTTGCCGAGCAACGACGACTTCACGCTGAGTCTGCTCACCAACGACGACGTGATCCGGGTCAATCAGGCCAGCCATGAGAACGGGGAACTCTGGCGGCGCGACGATCGCGTGGTCTGGACGGCCCGCGACCTCGCCTCCGCCGACCGCTACCTCGCGCTGTTTTACCTCGGCGAGTCGCCCTCGGCCGAAGTCGAGGTCGATCTGTCGGTTTTTGGGGAGAACAACAGCTACAATGCCCGCGACCTGTGGGCCGGGGTGGACCTCGGCCGCGTGCACGGCACACTGCGCCAGCAAATCCCGCCGCATGGCGCGAAGCTGATCCGGCTGCGCCGCGTCTGAGCCGGGCGCGGTCATGGGCGGCTCGTTGACGCTGATTCCACGCTCATTCGAGGGGACGGTGGCGACCTTCCGGGGCTCCGGAAGGTCGTCCCGCCCCTCGGTTCATTTTCGGACTGATCCCCCGATATTGATACGGGCGTGCTTTCCCTTGCACAAATCCTTACAGGTCGCGGAGTACATTGAAAGTAGACCAATCCGCGTGCCAGGAAGGACGCCTGTGATGAAGACCATCCTCGTTCAGATCTCAGACAAACCCTGGACCATGCAGGCCCTCCATCGTAGGTGTCTTGCGAACCCAGGTAGCCGGGGTGTTCGGCTTCGATCTCGCCTTCGGCTTCGCGCTGCGCCTTCGCCCTTTCCAGCGCTTGCACCTGGGCTTCGGTCAGGATCAGGCTCTGGTTGGCGGCCAACAGATCGGGCAATCCGTCGCGAACTTCACCACGGCATCTTCTACTTCCGGCGCGATCCGGTTCTTTTCGTTGGGTTTCTGGCGGCTGATCTCGCGCAGACCTGCTTCCCCATGTTCCGCGTAAAGCTCTCTGAAACGGTAAAAACTGTCACGGGAGTAGCCCATGATCTTGCACGCCTGGCTCACATTCCCCAGTTGTTCTGCCAGCCGCAGCAAGCCCAGCTTGTTCTTGATGATCTTCTCTTCCATTGTCATCCTGACTCTCCTTGTTCGTGTTCCGATTCCGCCTGGAGTGTCAGATTAAGTCTCGACTATTTCACAATCACGATGACCAGCGAGAATCCGTAGGGTCGAAGCTGTTTCAATCTCATTCAACCTTGCTCCAGTATCACTTCGATCATAACACTGCCATACGGCCCCGCTACGGTTTGGGTGAGCACTGCCTGAGAGTTCGAGCGTGTCCAACGGTTTGAACCAGACACGCGGCCTCAATCCAAAAACCGATCGTGCTATCCGCGCTTGCGAAAGATGACAATCGACGTAACAATGCGTCATGAGCACAGTATACTTAATCTCTAGACGGATGAAGGACAGTCACCCGGCCGGTAGTGGGCTTGGCAAGGAACAAAGGATGACTCAAGAAGATCCCCGTATTCTCGAATTGCGGCGCATCCGCGAGCTGGCGCGCCAGGGCGGCGGCGACGAACGGATCGCCGCGCAGCACGCCAAAGGCAAGCTCACGGCCCGCGAGCGCCTGAACTTGCTCCTCGATCCGGGCACATTCAACGAGCTTGAGCCGTTCATCACCCACCAGAGCGACGACGAAATGGGCCTGGCCACCCAGACCTACATGGGCGAGGGCGTGGTGACCGGCTACGGCCAGATCGACGGGCGTACCGTGTACGTGTATTCGCAGGACTTTACGGTCTACGGCGGCACGCTCAGCGAGATGCAGAGCCACAAAATCTGCCGCGTGATGGACCTGGCCCTGCGCAACGGCGCGCCGATCATCGGTCTGATCGATTCGGGTGGCGCGCGTATTCAGGAAGGCGTGCGCAGCCTGGGCGGCTACGCGGAGATCTTCCGCCGCAACGCGCAGTATTCGGGCGTTATCCCACAGATCAGCGTCATGCTCGGCCCATGCGCGGGCGGCGCGGCCTATTCTCCCGCGCTGACCGACCTGATCATTATGGTCCGCAGGAAGTCGTTCATGTTCCTGACCGGCCCACAGGTGATCAAGACCGTGACCGGCGAGGACGTGGATACCGAGGAACTGGGCGGCGCGGATGTGCATGCCGCGATCAGCGGCACCACGCACCTGGTCACCGATACCGAAGAAGAAGCCCTCGCGCTGTGCCGCCGCGCGCTGAGCTACCTGCCCTCCAACAACGTCGAGAACCCGCTGTACATCCCGCCAGCCGACGATCCCCTTCGGATGGATGAAGAACTGAACACAATCGTCCCGATCGATCCCTCGCAACCGTACAGCATGCACGAGGTCATCGAGCATGTGGTCGATCAGGGCAGTTTCTTCGAGCTCCAGGCCGATTGGGCGCGCAACGCGGTTATCGGACTGGCCCGGATCGGCGGGCACAGCGTCGGCATCGTCGCCCAGGAGCCGAGCATGATGGCGGGCGTGATCGATATCGACGCCGCTGACAAGATCACCCGCTTCGTGCGCATGTGCGACTGCTTCAACGTCCCGCTGGTCACGTTCGTCGACTCGCCCGGCTTCCTGCCCGGAGTCAAGCAGGAACACAGCGGCATCATCCGGCATGGGGCCAAGGTGCTGTACGCCTATTCCGAAGCGACGGTCCCCAAGATCAGCGTGATCACGCGCAAGGCGTATGGCGGCGCTTATGTCGTAATGAGCAGCAAGTACCTGGGCACGGACGTCAACTACGCCTGGCCCAGCGCCGAAATCGCCGTCATGGGCGCGGAAGGCGCGGTCAACATCATGTTCAGGAAAGAGATCAGCCAGGCGACCGATCCCAAGGCCGAACTTGCCCGCCTGACCGAGCAGTATCGCCAGCGCTTCAACAATCCCTACCATGCCGCCAGCGCCGGTTACGTCGACGACGTGATCGAGCCGCGCGAGACCAGGGCGAAAATCTGCGCGTCTCTGGCCGCGCTGCGCGACAAATACGCCCCCGCCCCGCCGCGCAAGCACGGCAATATCCCGGTATAAGGCGGGTCAAACCATGAACGATCTCTCGAGTGCCCTGGGCATTACCCTAGTTGGCATGGCACTGGTCTTTGCCACGATCATCCTGCTGTGGCTGGTGATGCTGCTCCTGATGCGGCTGACCACCGAACATCCCGAAGTCGAAGACACGGCCGCCGTGAGCGATCGCGCTCGCAAACGCCGGGCGGCGGTCGCGGCGGTCGCGGTGGCCCTGGCGCGCGAGCAAGACCGGGATCAGCCCCATTCCTTCCCACTGCCGCCGACGGCCATTGTCACGGCCTGGCAGGCCGTACAGCGTGGACGCCTGCTCAGCCAAAAAGGTTCCAAACGATGAAAATCACGGTCCGAATTGACGACAGTACGTATGAAGTAGACATCGCCGACCTGCGCGCCCGGCCAATCATCGCCCTGGTCGAGGGCGAGCGATTCGAGGTCTGGCCGGAAGAAGGGCCCTCGGCGGCAATCAGCCAGCCGTTGAAGGGCACCCGGCCCCTGGCCGCGCCCCGCCCGGCCAGCCGGGCGGTCATGCCCGCCGCGCCCACCGCCCCGGCGGCGCGCAGTGACGCCAAAGCTGTTCATGCGCCGATTCCAGGCGTGATCATCTCCGTGGCCGTCAAGCCGGGCGACACGGTCGAAGTCGGGCAGGAGTTGTGCGTCCTGGAAGCCATGAAGATGAAAAACTCGATCCGTGCGCCACGCGCCGGTGCCATCGGCGCGGTGCCGGTCTCGGTCGGTCAGCACGTGCAGCACCACGATCTCCTGTTCGAATACGCGGACTGAGGCGACAGGGACCCGGCATGGATTTTTCGCAGCTACTCCCAGAGCTCACCAAGGGGCTTTCGAATTTCACACTCGGCAACGCCGTGATGATCCTGGTCGGGCTGGTCCTGGTCGGACTGGCGGTGATCAAGGAATACGAGCCGGTGCTGCTCCTCCCGATTGCCTTCGGCTGCATCCTGGCCAACATCCCCATCACCGGCATGTGGGAGGATGGCGGCGTGTTCCGGGTGCTGTATGACGCCGGAATCGGCAACGAGTTTTTCCCCCTGCTGATCTTCATCGGCGTGGGCGCGATGATCGACTTCAGCCCGCTGCTTTCCCAGCCCCGGATGGTGCTGCTCGGCGCGGCCGGGCAGTTCGGCATCTTCGGCACGCTGATCCTGGCGACCCTGCTCCGCTTTCCGCTCAACGAGGCGGCCTCAATCGGCATCATCGGGGCGATCGACGGTCCGACCTCGATTTACGTGGCCCAGAAACTCGCCCCGGAATTGCTCGCGCCGATCGCCGTCGCGGCCTATTCGTATATGTCCCTGGTGCCGATCATCCAACCGCCTTTGATGCGCCTGCTGACCACCCGCAAGGAACGGATGATCCGGATGGAGTACGCGCCGCGCCCGGTTTCGCGCCGCGCGCTGGTGCTGTTCCCAATCGTGGTCACGCTGACGGTCGGCCTATTGGTCCCGGAAGCCACCCCGCTGATCAGCATGCTGATGCTGGGCAACCTCCTGCGCGAAAGCCATGTGGTCGATCGGCTGCGCATGGCGGCCGAGAACGAGATCGTGAACATCGCCACCCTGTTCCTGGGCCTGACCATCGGCGCGACGATGACTGCCGACAGCTTCCTGAACCTGGATACGATCCAGATTTTGATCCTGGGGCTGCTGGCCTTCGCGCTGGATACCGTAGCCGGGCTGCTGTTCGGCAAGCTGATGTCGCGCCTGAGCGGCGGCAAGATCAACCCGCTGATTGGCGCGGCCGGGATCAGCGCGTTCCCGATGGCAGGCCGCCTGGCGGCCAAGGTCGCCCAGGAAGAGGACTTCGAGAACTTCATCCTGATGCACGCGATGGGCGCCAACACGGCCGGCCAGCTCGGCAGCGTGATGGCCGGCGGCATCCTGCTGGCCCTGGTGACCGCGATCCTGGGTTAACACCAGACCGCATCCGAAACGAAGAGCCTGTCCCAATCGGACAGGCTTTTCGTTTGTGATCGCGCCGGCAGCGTCCAGACTGTCGTTTTTGCCCCTGGCTGATCGCATGGGGCCGACTCGGACAGGTCGTCGAACCCCACGATTGACACATCCGCCGGCGCGCGCAGGCCGTGATTGGCCGAGATGTTGAGCATGGAAGGCGACGCAGCCGATCCAGCCAATCCACCGAGCGGCTGCTACTCCCCCCGCGCTGCCGGTATGCCCAGGCGCGCTGCGCGGCCGAGGAACCGGTTCTGCGCCAGGTCGATGGGCGCGACCCCGGCGAAGGCATCCATCACGCGGCCTGCCATTTCGCCGAGGAACTGGCCCTGCGCGGCGTGATCGCGCAGGGTATGGACGCGAGCTGAGGCGGGCCGGGATTCCGGAACAGCGGCGATACAAACGCACGGCACCGATCGCGAGGATGCACCGCTTGCATCCGCAGGGTCCGTGCTTTTTTGCATTTCTCCCCAAAACCCCGTGCTGATTGACAATTTGCTCAGGACCGATTAGACTGGAAAACGATTTCATGCAAAGCGTCCAAACGCAAATCCTTTAAATCGTGCGATCCATATGACTATCCAACCGGTCCCATCGCAACAAATGGTGGTTGTAGGGGCACAGTTCGCCGTCAGAAATCGCGCCTGCTATTGTATAATACAAACAAAACCCTCGACTGTAAGCCACTGCCGTGTCACGTCTTATCGTAAGGCAAGCCATGGCATCATCCTGAGTTGCATGCAGCCCATCCAATCGATTGTTCATGACCTGGCTTTGATGTTCCGCCCGCACTCTTGGACGGCCATCCGGGGCTGAACAGGATAACCACCGGGTAGGCGCGGCTGACCCGGACGCGCCACCGGCCTGGAAAAGGAGGCGCACCAGCACACTTCCCGCTTCGTTGATTTGTCCTGTCAGTTGGGAGGAGAAGGTCATGTTTAAGAAGTCAATGTTGATTCTGGTCAGTGTCGTGATGATTCTCTCGCTCGCGCCCGCCACGCTGAGCGCGCAGGATGATCCGATCACCATCGGGTTCCTGCCCGGCGTGGTCGATCCCTTCTATCAGGTCATGGAACTCGGCGTCAATGCCGCCGCGGCGGACATGGGCGTCGAAGTCGTGACCCAGATCCCGCAGACCTGGGGCGTCGAGGTTCAGACTCCAATCCTGGACGCGATGATCGCTCGCGGCGACCTCGATTACCTCATCATCGCCCCGACCGACAAAGATCAGATGATTGGCCCGCTGGAAGCCGCCCTTGATGCCGGCATCCAGGTCATCACCGTCGATACTTTCCTCGGTGATGGCGACTACGTCAACGGCCCGGTCACCTTCCCGATCAGCTACATCGGCTCCGACAACGTCGAAGGTGGACGCATCGCGGCTCGCGGCCTGGCCGCCGCCATCGGTGGGACGGGCAAGGTCTATATCAACTCGACCAACCCCAACGTCAGTTCGGTGGAAGGCCGCGCGGTGGGCTTCAACGAAGTCATGGCCAACGAGTATCCGGACATCGAAGTCGTCGGGTTGGACTTCAACCTGGACGACCCGGCCGTGGCGACCCAGCAGACCGCAGCCGTGATCGAGCGCGAACCTGATCTGGCTGGCGTGTTTGGCACCAACGTGTTCAGTGCCCAGGGCGCAGGCCAGGCCGTCATCCAGGCTGGTCTGGGTGGGCAGGTCCAGGTCGTCGCCTACGACGCCACTCAGCTCGCGATCGAGAACCTGCGCGCGGGCGTGGTCTCGCTGGTGCTGGCCCAGAAGCCCTTCGACATGGGCTACATGGCCGTCCAGTTCGCGGTCGCCCATGCGGCCGGCGTGACCAGCCTGCCGAAGCGTGTCCAGACCGGGTTCGCGATCATCGACATCAACAATGTCGACGATCCGGCAATTGCGCGCTTCATCTACCAGGTTCCTTAGTAAAACCTTGACGCTTTAGCCATAAGCCGGGGATGCCGCCTAAAAACATCCCCGGCTTCAACTGTAGGGAGGTGGTAGGATGGCCGTTGCCAAAGGCGATGTCGCTCTGGCAGGAGAGCAAAGCAAACGGGGTTTGCGGCGCAGACAGTTCGTGCTCACGTTGAGCCGGATCTGGGCCTGGGTCTTTCTGGGCGCGATGATTGCGTTCTTCGTCATCGCTGTCCCCCTGAGCAGCAACGGGGACGTCAACTTCCTCACGATCCGCAACTCACAGAATATCCTGGTGGCGATCGTCTCCGTGCTCTTGCTCGGCCTGGGGCAAACCTTCGTCATCATCACCGCGGGCATTGACCTGTCGGTCGGGCACATGATGAGTCTGGCTTCGGTCGTCTCAGCCCTGGTACTTCGCGAAGTCTTCAATGCCGGGGTGCCATTGTTCCCGGCGGTCGTCGCCGGGCTGCTGGCCGCCCTGGCCGTCGCCGCGCTGGTCGGCTTCCTCCAGGGTTCGATCATTGCCAGGCTCAAAGTGCCGGCGTTCATCGTGACGCTGGGCGGCGGATTTATCTTGCGGGGCATTGCCCTGCTCCTGTCCGACAACAGCACCGTGATCGGCCTGCCCCCAGGCGTGCGCGACTACGGCAACGAAGCGCTGATCTACCTCGTGCCGGGCGACGGCGGCGGCCTGTACTTCTTCAATCGCCCTGAAGTGGCAGGCGAGCTGGTGCGGAGCATGGACCGTCTCTTACCCTATCCGGTGATCGTCGCCGCGGTCGTGGTCGGGATCGCGATCTTTGTCCTGAAGCGGACCGTTTTCGGGCGGCATACCTACGCCATCGGCGGCAACCAGGAAGCGGCCATGCGCGCCGGCATCCCGGTCGAACGCCACCTGATCATGCTCTACATGCTGTCCGCCAGCACGGCGGCCATCGCCGGCTTCCTGTCGACCCTGCGCTTCACCGCCGGTTCGGCGGTCATCGGCGACCCGCTGCTGATGTCCTCCATCGCCGCGGTCATCATCGGCGGGGTGAGCCTGTCCGGCGGCGCAGGGAGCGTGACCGGGACGGTCATTGGCGCCTTGATCGTCGCCGTGCTGACCACCGGTCTGGTCATGTTGAACGTGCAAGCTTTCTGGCAGTTTATTGTCATCGGCATCGTGATCATCGTCGCGGTCCTGATCGACCAGTCGCGCGACCTGATCGTGAGCCGGATGCGATCGGGAGCGTAACAAAGCCATGGAACAGACAGCCGTTACACCCAGGGCCGAACAGCAGCAGCGCGAACCGATGCTCCGCGTTCACCAGTTGGTCAAGCGCTTCGGCGGCCTGACCGCCGTCAACAAGGTGGATATGAGCGTCTATCCGGGCGAGGTGGTCGGCCTGGTGGGCGACAACGCCGCTGGAAAATCAACCCTCATCAAGTGCGTCTCCGGCGTGTACCAGCCCGAGGAAGGCGAAATCTACTTCGAGGGCAAGCGCGTCCATTTCGCCCATCCCATCGAGGCGCGCGACGCCCACATCGAGACGATCTATCAGGACCTGGCCCTGGCCGGCAACCTCAACGTCGGCGCGAACATCTTCATGGGGCGCGAGATCAAGAAGCGCTACCTGGGCGGCCTGGTCAACGTCCTCGACGAGGAGTTCATGCTCCAGGAATCCAAGAAGCTCCTGGATCAGCTCAAAATCCACATCCCGGATTTCACCCAGGAGATCGAGACGCTGTCCGGTGGGCAGCGCCAGGCGGTCGCCATCGCGCGCGCGGTGTACTGGAAAGCCAAGCTGATGATCATGGACGAACCAACCAATAACCTGGGCGTGGTGGAGCAGCGCCAGGTGCTGGATCTGGTGCGCGAGCTGCGCGAGCAGGGCGTCCCGGTCATCCTGATCAGCCACACCCTGCCGGATGTGTTCGCCGTCACCGACCGGATCGTGGTCATGCACCGCGGCCGCAAGGTCGCGGACAAGAAGACCTCCGAGACGGACAGCCAGGAAATCGTGCAGTACATGGTCGGAGCACTCGACGACAACCGGGTGGACTGAACCAGAGCTGGACAACGCCCGGCCGGCACGCCGCCCATCATCTACACGCAGTCGCGGTTCAACCCTGCGCGATGCCCTCTCCGAGCTTGCCCCGTCAGCGGGGGCAAGCTCGGAGATTTTGGGCGACTGCCCGCCTGACGGCGAACCGCCCAGGCCAACGGAATGGACCGCGCCGAGCCACGGAAGCGAAGGAAACCGATGAGACCGATTGACCTTTCCAACGTCAAGACCTACCCGCTCGGACAGCGGCCCAATCTGGTCCACCTGGACGACCTGCTCACGCTCGAAAGCCCGCCGCCGCCCTTCGACAGCCCGGAACTGGACGCGGTTGTGGCCCGGATCGTCGCGGCCCGGCGGGCGGGCCGCCCCGTGATCTGGATGATGGGCGGGCACGTGATCAAGTCCGGCCTGTCGCGGCTGCTGATCGACCTGATGCGGCGCGGGATCGTGACCCACGTCGCCGGGAATGGGGCCGTGTCCATCCACGACTTCGAGCTGGCGATCATCGGCGAGACCAGCGAGGACGTGGCGACCAGCCTCGAGGACGGCACCTTCGGCATGGCGGACGAAACCGGGCGCTTGATGAACCGGGCGATCCAGCAAGGCGTGCGCGACGGGCTGGGCTACGGGGCCTCGATCGGCCGCTTCATCAGCGAGAACGCCGGGCTGTTCCCGTTCCGCGAGCTGAACGTGCTGTACAACGCCTACACGCTGGGCATTCCGGCCACCGTCCACATCACGATGGGGACGGACATCATCCATCAGCACCCCACCGTGGATTTTGGCGCGCTCGGCATGGCCAGCGGGCTGGACTTCCGGACGTTTGCGGCCTCGGTCAGCGAACTGGAAGGCGGCGTCTTCCTGAATTTCGGCTCGGCCGTGACCGGACCGGAGGTCTTTCTCAAAGCGCTGACGATCGTCCGCAACCTGGGGCATACCGTCGCGGCGATCACCACCGCCAATTTCGATCTGGTTTCATTGGGGGAGGACTACCACGGCAAGGCGGGTTACGACAATCCCCTCTACTACTACCGCCCCCGCAAGAACATCATCAACCGGCCGACATCGCTGGGCGGGCAGGGCTACCACATCACCGGCGATCATGTCGTCACCATCCCCAACCTGTACCACCGCGTGATCGCGGCCCTGGACACGGCCGATCTCCAGTCCGCCGAACCACCCCGGCCGCCTGAGAACGTCCGCCCGATCGTGGACGCGCTGGTTGCCCGCTGCCCGGCCCTGGAGGAGATCGTCCCCGACCTGTGGCGGGCCTTTTACGAACTGAAACGCTGTTTCACGAGCGGAGGGACTCTGTTCCTGTGCGGCAATGGGGGCAGCATGTCCGACGCCCTGCACATCTCCGGCGAAATGCTCAAGTCGTACGCCTTCCACCGCCCGCTGCCGGAACGGATTCACGCCCGCCTGCGCACCCAGCCGGACGGCGAGCTGCTGGCCCGCAACCTGGAACCTGGCCTGCGCGCGGTGACGCTGGGAGTCAACCCGTCCCTGGTCAGCGCGGTCGCCAACGACATGCCCGACCGGGATGTAAACCTGGCCCAGGAACTGCTGGCCCTGGCCCACCCCGGCGACGTGCTGCTGGGCCTCAGCACCAGCGGCAACGCCCGCAACGTGCGCTACGCGGCCCAGACCGCGCGCGCGCTGGGCCTGCCGGTCATCGCCTTCACCGGGCAGCAGGGCGGCGCACTGGCCGGCCTGGCCGACATCGCGATTCGCGTGCCGGAGAAACGCACCGACCGTGTTCAGGAACTGCACATCCTGTGCTACCACGCCCTGTGCGAGATGTTGGAAGTCGCGTTCTTTGCCGGTGAAGAAGGGACGGCTGACCGGTGATGCATGGAGCGGTGCTCTCCAAAGAACGCCTGCAAGCCCTCCTGGCGCGCGGCCGCGATCTCAGAATCGGCGTGATCGGCGACCTGGCCCTGGACGCCTACTGGTACGCCGACATGACGCGTTCGCTGCTCTCCCGCGAGACCCCACACTTTCCGCGCCCGATCATGCGCGAAACGTTCTCCGGCGGGGCGGGGGCCAACGTCGCCCATAACCTGACCCAGTTGGGAATCGGGGAGGTCGTGGCCTTTTCCGTGCTGGGCGACGACTGGCGCGGCGTGATTCTGTCCCGCGTGCTGGCCGCCGCCGGGGTGGATGTCACCCCGATCCTGGTCGCCCCACAGCGCTGCACAACCGCCTACATCAAGCCGATCTTGCAGGGCTACGACTCCCAGCAGGAAGACGCCCGGCTGGACTTCACCAACGACACCCCCCTCACACCGGCCCTCGAAGACAACCTGATCGAGGCGGTGCGGCAGCGTCTCCCCCACCTGGACGCGCTGCTCGTCGCCGACCAGATGGAGATCAACGGCACGATCACGGAGCGCGTACGGGATGCCCTCAACGGGCTGGCGGAGAGCCACCCGGCGACCGTCTTCGTGGTCGATTCGCGCCAGCGGATCGGACTGTTCCGCCACATGGTCCTCAAGCCGAACCGGCTGGAAGCCCAACGCGCCGTCGCCCCCGACCGCAAGACCCCGGTGGTGGCGCACGACGAGTTGGTCCGGATCGGCATAAGCCTCAATGCGCAGTCGGGCCGCCCAACCTTCATCACGCTGAGCGAAGAAGGCGTCCTGATCTGCGCGGAAGGCACGCACCGCCTCCAACCCGCCGCGCCGGTGCGCCCGCCGCTCGACCCGGTCGGCGCGGGCGATGCGTTCATCGCCACGCTGGCGACCGCCCTGGCGGGTGGGGCCACGCCCTGGGAAGCCGGTGCCGCCGCGAACCTGGCCGCCGCGGTCGTGATGGAAAAGCTCAACCAGACCGGGAGCGCCTCCCCGGATGAAATCCTGGCCCGCTACGACCTGTCGCAGGAGACTCGCCCGTGAGTGATCGACCCGCCTTCACCGCCGCTGATCTGCCCGCCTATCCCTGGCTGGAGGTCGTCAACCCGGCCGCCCGCCTGGGCCGGGTGCGCCATGCCCTCTTCGATTTCGACGGCACCATCTCCGTGATCCGCCAGGGTTGGGAAACGATCATGATTCCGCTGATGGTCGAGATGATCTGCGACGGCCAGCCCGTTCCGCCGGGCCTCGAAGCGGAAGTGGCCGACTACGTGGATCGCTCGACCGGCATCCTGACCATCCTCCAGATGCGCTGGCTGGAAGAGGCTGTTCACCGCTACGGTCTGGCGCCCCATCCCCAAACCGCCCGCGAATACAAACGGATCTACAACGAACGCCTGCTGCACCCGGTGCGCCTGCGATTGGCCCAGATCGGGAAGGATGGCGGCCAGAGCGTGGATGACACGCTGATGATCGCGGGCGCGCGGGCCTTTCTCCAGGGCCTCCACGACCGGGGCGTGACTCTGTATCTGGCCAGCGGCACCGATCATGTCTACGTCCAGGAGGAAGCCGCCGCCCTGGGCGTGACGGCCTTCTTTGGCGAGCACATCTACGGCGCGCGGGACGATACCGAGTTCTACACCAAGGAGCGCATCATCCAGCGCATCATGGACGAGCACCACCTCAAGGGCGAGGAACTGCTCGTGGTCGGCGACGGTCCGGTGGAAATCCGCAACGCCAAGGACCGGCAGGCCGTCACGCTGGGTGTGGCGGCCGACGAGGAACGCCGCCAGGGTCTCGCCCCGCGCAAGCGGGAGCGCCTGCTGGCCGCCGGGGCCGACCTGATCGTGACTGATTTCCTGCACCATGTGGAGCTTCTGGACTGTATGATCGCGCTGTGACGCCCTCCGGATGGATGAGGATCATGAAAGGCACAGCCATGAATCTGCTCACGTTCCAACGAGACCACGAACTCCGCCTGGGGGTGAAGCTGTCGGGGGGTATTCTCGACGTTCAGACCGCCGTCGAAAGCCGGGGAAAGACAGCCGAGGTCGGCGTGACCCTGGAGGCGCTGCTGGCCGGCGGCGCGCCCGCCCTGACCGCGCTGGCCGCGTTCGTGACGGAGCTTCCAACCGTGCCCTTGCTGAATGAGGCGCAAATAACCTACGGGCCGTGCGTCCCCAACCCCGGCAAGATTGTCTGCCTGGGCATGAATTACCAGGGCCATACCGCCCAGATCGACCCTGGGCAGCAGCCCTCCCCGATCCTGTTCGCCAAGTACAACAATACCCTGGCCGCATCCGGCGAGGTGATTCCCCTCCCGCCCGTCGCGGAGCAGTACGACTATGAAGCCGAGCTGGCGGTGGTCATCGGCCGCCGGGCGCAGAACGTACCGGAAGACCGGGCGCTGGACTATGTGTTTGGCTACTGCAATGCCAACGACCTCAGCGCCCGCGAGCTGCAAAATCGCACCAGCCAGTGGATGCTCGGCAAGACGCTCGACAAATTTTTCCCGATTGGCCCCTATCTGGTCACTGCCGACGCGGTGCCCGATCCGCAGGCGCTCACTATTCGTGGCTGGGTCAACGACGAGCTGGGACAGGAGGCGAGCACCTCGCAAATGATCTTCCCGGTCGCCTATTTGATCAGTTACATCAGCCGCTATTTCACGTTGGAGCCGGGCGATATCATCTCCACCGGCACGCCAGGGCGCGTCCCTCGCCAGGGTGTTGAGAGGGCGTGGCTCAAGGCGGGGGATGTGGTGACAATCGAAGTCCAGGGACTGGGCAAGCTCACCAACACGATGGGATAAGCCGGGGGCGGCCCGGCGCCGGGCCGCCCCTCG
>CAZHMJ010000047.1:0-22027 GCA_964533805.1 uncultured Anaerolineae bacterium
CAATATGCGCCGGATCAAGCGATACCCATGTTATGCAAGGCATTTGAGATCGCAATGGATTCAGTACGATGACTCGCAAAGTACTGTTTATACAACATGCGGGAGCTCTAGGTGGTTCTTGCATGAGTCTCCTTTATCTTATTCAGGGCCTCGATCAATCGAAATACAAACCGGTCGTAGCATGTATTCATAATGCTCCCGCGGTGTTGGATCTGTACCGCGCTCAGAATATTGAGACAATCTACTGGCCTGGAATCAAGCCATTCGAACATACAACCCTGGGATGGTTCCAACTGTACAATCCCCTCGCACTAAAGCGATTGTTGGAACAGCTGTGGTACTTCTCTCCATCTGCCCGCGCAACTCAGAGGTTGGTTGAGTCTGTACGACCTGATCTGGTGCATCTCAATTCGCTAGTCCTTGCACCGTCAGCAATGGGCGTAAAACGCACCGGTGTTCCGCTAATATGGCATGTCCGCGAGCCAGTCCACCCTGGGCATTTCGGACTGCGCCGGGCTTTCTTGCGATACAAGTTCTTGAAATGGGCCGACGAGGGGATTTTCATATCAGATTTCGACCGGCAACAGCTAACCCGGGGATCCAAAGGGATTGTTGTTCACAACTTTGTCGACTTTGCTCGTTTCGACCGAACTCTGAGTGGAGAACCCGCGCGGGCTGAACTGGGTCTGTCGCTAGATGCAAAGGTTATCTTGTTCCTAGGCGGGCGCTCGCCGGTCAAAGGCATCTTCCCGCTTCTGGAAGCCATGCCCACTATCCGGGCGGCTGTGCCAGAAGTTCACCTGCTTGTCGCAGGAGGGGCTTACCACTCCTCCCGGCGAATGGTTTCGCGGATCGCTCGGAGGGTGCTGCCGCTGCTGGGCACCGGCACCATTGCCCAGCGTGTCGATCAGCTTATCGCGCGCCATGACCTAGCGAACTGTGTCCACCTGCTGGAATGGCGTGCAGATATCCCCGCGCTGCTCACAGCAAGTGATGTGTTAGTCTTCCCCTCGACTGAGCCTCACTTTGCCCGGCCCGTGATCGAAGCCGGGGCGATGGCGAAGCCGGTGGTGGCTTCGCGAATTGGCGGGGTAGAGGAACTGGTTGAGGATGGCGCGACCGGGCTGCTGGTTCCGCCGAAGGACCCGGCTGCACTGGCAGACGCTGTGATCCGCCTCCTGCGCGATCCAGTTCTCGCGCGACAGATGGGCGAGGCTGGATACGCCCAGGCGCAGGCGCGTTTCAGTCAGGCCGCCAATGTGCAGGCCACCGTCGCAGTCTACGAGCGCCTGGGAAGCGTTGGATGATCACTTCTGACAGACCTCGCCTGGTTGTCGTCACCAATATCCCTAGCCCATACCGGCTGCATGAATTCCGGGTGTTGCACGAGGTCCTTCAGGTACAAGGGATCAACTTCGAGGCAATCTTTCTGGCGACCACGGAAACAGGCCGCCACTGGCAATACAGCCCGGAACAAGCCGCCTTTCCACACCGTATCGCCGCCGGCTGGAATATGACCTTGCGCGGCAAACCGTTCCTGTTCAATCCTGGCGTGGTCGCGGAACTATGGCACAAGCCGCCCACCTGGTTGTGGCTGGGTGGATCGTGGTATCTCCCCACAACGCTGGCGGCATCCTGGCTGGGCCGTCTGCGCGGGCGCACACGGTTGCTGGGCTGGAACGAAAGCACTGCGTTTGACCGGCACACACTCAGTCACGAGACTGGGGACTCTCTTCGCCGGCAGTTAGTCCGGCCTTATCATGGCTGGGTGGTCCCGGGCGAACGGGCAGCGATCTATGCCAGAGAGGCCTATGCTCGCCCAGGCTCGCCGATACTGACGTTTGCCAATACAGTCGATGAGTCGCTTTACAGAGATCGAGTGGCCGCCTTGCGTCAGGATCGGATTTCACTACGGGCCAGATGGCGGCTAGGAAAAGAGCGTGTGTTTTTGTGGCCTGCACGCCTGTCGCCGGAAAAGGGTATCCTTGAATTCCTGGGTGCTATAGAAAGCGTGACGGGGAACTACATAGTTCTCATCGCCGGGGAAGGGCCCCAGCGTCCGGAGATCGAAGTCTGGCTGGCGGACCATCCCCATGTGTCAGTCAGGTTGCTAGGGCACCAGAACATCGAACACTTGCTGGAGCTATATGCGCTAGCAGACGTCCTACTGTTGCCGTCCCTTTCAGAGCCATATGGGTTTGTAGCAGTCGAAGCGCTATGGGCCAGACTACCGCTACTACTATCCGAACGAGTGGGGGCATTGCCTGAAGTACTGGAGCCGGGCGTGAATGGCTGGGTGATCGACCCAGCGCAGCCGGAGACGATCCGGCAGGCATTTGAAGCGGCTCGCAGAGCCGCGCCAGATGAGCTTGTCATGATGGGCGCACAATCGCAGACGCTGGCGGAAAAACACTTCGACAGCACGCATACCACACAACAGTTTGTGAACTCACTACTGGCTACTCTTCCACCTCGGGAGTCCTGATGGATCGTCTGTTCTTCATTGGCAGTGTGCAGACTGCGGAAGATTGTGCCGCCAATCCCTGGGCCTCAGAGGCCTACAATGTCACCCAACTTGAGTTGATAGCGACCCTGCGTCGCTGTGGAGTGAACGAGGTGCTTGCATTCAGTCTGCCGGGAACTTCTGCCTTTCACACTCGCGCGCGCCTCCACCGCCTTAGACGCAGCGTGCTCGGATCGGGGAGCGAAATTCTGGAGGTGCCATTTCTGGCACTCGGCCCCCTTCAACCCCTGACACAGATCGTGTCATTGGGTTGGCATCTACTGCGCGTTCCGCGTGCCCTGCAACCCGATGCGATTGTGGTTACCAACCCGCTGACTCGCTACACCCTTCCAGCATTGATTGCCGGGCAGCGATGGCAGGTGCCTGTCGTGACGATTGTGGCAGACCTCACGATACCCCAGCCCGACCAATCCCTGCTTCGACGGCTGCGTCAATGGCTTCAGGTACAGATGGTACGCCTCGTACCAGGAGCAGCGGTGTTCTCGGCGCACACGGCACGCGACTTTCGCCCTGGGAAACCCTGGTTCCGCATGGCACGCCCACCAGCGCCGGACCTGCTCGATCTGCCCCAACCACCGCCCAATCCTCTGGCTCGCGCGGTGTACTATGCCGGGACGCTGGCCGAGGTCGCCGGCGTGGATCTGCTGCTGGATGCCATTTCCCATGTGTCTGCTCCAGACGTTCAGTTCTGGTTCAGCGGACGCGGACCGTTGGAGGACCGGATCCGGGCGGCAGCCGAGCGCGACCCGCGCATTGTCCTGCATGGGTTCATCAGCCGGGAGGAATACCGGGATCTCCTGCAGCGGGCGGCGGTGCTGGTCAACCCACGCCCTTCGCGCCTGGCGGAAAACCGCTACAACTTTCCTTCCAAACTGATGGAATATCTGGCTGCCGGACGGCCCGTGATCTCCACCGCAACTTCGGATGTGGCCGAGCACTACGGTGAAGCCATCGTCCTGCTGGAAGACGAAACACCTCAAGGGCTGGCCCACGCAATTGAGTCTGTCCTGGCCCTGCCCCCTGAAGCACAAGCCGCACTTGGCGCGAAGGCGCGCGCCGCCGTAGAAGGAGAAACCTGGGATGCCCAAGCGGAGCGAATTCTGGCACTGATTGAGGAGTTGCGCCGGTGAGAGTCCTGCACGCCATCCCGTCTGTCGGCCCACAGCGCGGCGGCCCGAGCCTGGCCGTGCTGGATATGTGCCGCTGGCAAGCAGCGGCCGGACTCGATGTTACCCTGGTTACGACTGACGACAACGGTTCTGGCCGCCTGACTGTACCACTGGATCGGCCCGTTCAGCAGGATGGTTACTCCATCGTGTATTTTCCCCGCAGTTTGCGGCCCTACACCATTTCCTGGCCACTTGCAGCCTGGTTGGTCCGTCATGCTTCGGAATTCGACATCTTTCACATTCATGCAGCATTTTCCTATGTATCGACCGTCGCGGCCCAAGTTGCACGCTGGCGCCGTATCCCCTACGTACTCACGCCACACGGTATATTGGGCGGATGGGGTATGCAGCACCGTCGAGCGCGGATCAAACCTTTGTCCATCGCTGTCATCGAACGCCCAGCCCTCAACCACGCGGCGCTGATCCACGCCACCAGCGCTGCAGAAGCGCGTGAACTGGAGGCGCTTGGCGCGCACTCACCCATTCAGATCATTCCACTAGGACTTGAGACACCCGACTTACCAGAAAAGCCGCGTGCAATCCTAGAAGAGCGCTGGCCCGCCCTGCGCGGGCGGATAGCAGTTCTCTTTCTAGGGCGATTGCATTCGATCAAAGGGTTGGAAACGCTGTTGCCCGCTCTAGCACTAGCTGAGCAGACTGTGCCAAACTTGAGTCTCCTCCTGGCGGGAGAAGGGGATCCAGACTACGCTGCTCGGCTAAACACGCTACTTGGCGAACTCGGCTTGAAGGATCGTGTAGTCGACACTGGCTACTTGCGCGGACCGGACAAATGGGCTGCACTGGCCGGATCCGACCTGGTCGTGATGCCGTCTTATTCCGAGAGTTTCGGTCTGGTGGCGGCGGAGACAATGGCAGCCGGGACTCCGATTATCCTGACCGATGGCGTGGCAATCCACACCGTGGTGAGCGAAGCGGGCGCGGGGCGTGTGGTGCCGGTGGGAGATGTGGACGCCCTGGCGGCGGCCCTGATCGAGCTGGCCCGCGACCCCGATCTGCGCCGCCAAATGGGCGCGGCCGGGCGAGCGGCTGCCGCGCGGTTCGCACCGCAGACGGTGACGGCGGCTCTGGTGGACCGGTATCGCGGCATCGTGAATGGCAAATTGGAGAGGGCCGCTCCATGAGTCTGCCGCTGTCGGCCATCGTGCTGACCTTCAACAAAGAAAGCACCATCGAGGCCTGTCTGCGCAGCCTGCACGACTGGGTGGGCGAGATCATCGTCGTCGACTCCGGCAGCACCGACGGCACGCTGGATATCGTGCGGCGCTACACCGATCGGATTTTCAGCCACCCCTTTGAGAACTACGCCGCGCAGCGCAACTGGTCCCAGGCCCTCCCGGCGGTTCGCCACGACTGGGTGCTGCACGTCGACTCGGACGAGCAGGTGACACCGGAACTGCGCGCCTCGCTGGAGGCTTTTTTCGCGTCCGGGATGGATGCCAGTGTGGACGGACTGCTCATCGCCCGGCGCACGATCTTCCTGGGCCGCTGGATCAAGCACGGAGGGATGTATCCGGTCTATCACCTGCGCGTCCTGCGCCGCAGCAAGGGACGTTGTGAGGATCGTCTGTACGACCAGCATTTTGTGACCTCCGGGGTCACGCGCCAGATCCAGGGCGACTTGATCGACACAGTCACCACCAGCCTGGACGCCTGGACGCTGGGACATGTGCGTTGGGCCGGCATGGAAGCAGCACAGGTTCAAAGCCCAGCCGCGCCAGAAGCGGAGGGCGATTCCATGATCGTCCAGGCCCGGCTGCGAGGCACGCCGATCGAACAACGCCGCTGGATGCGCACCTCAGTGTATTATCGCCTTCCGATGTTCTGGCGGGTCCTGGGCTACTTTCTATACCGTTACTTTCTACGGCTAGGATTTCTGGATGGTACGCCTGGGTTGATTTTTCATGTATTTCACGGATTCTGGTACCGTTTCTACGTAGATGCCACACTCTGGGAAACATATTCCAAGACACAACTAACCACGTCACACGAACCACTCAAGGAGTAGAGGCAAACATGTTCATTCTCGGCATCAACGCCTACCATGGGGGCGCGTCGGCGGCCCTGATTCGGGACGGGCAACTCATCGCAGCAGCGGAAGAAGAACGCTTCACACGGATTAAGTATTGGGCTGGGTTTCCTGTGCAAGCCATTCGTTTCTGCCTGGCTGAGGCTGGTATCAGTGCGTATGAGGTTGATCATGTCGCACTTGCCCGCGATCCCGGAGCCAATGTAATGCAAAAAGCGCTATTCGCACTACGTCGGCGACCTAATCTGGGCTTTATCCTTGACCGCGCTCGCCAGATGGGCAAGACGGCCAATCTCAAGACCGTGTTTGCCGAGCAGCTTGGCCTTGATCTGACACAACTGGATCGGGTGACCTTTCACAATATCGAGCACCACCATGCGCACATGGCCTCTGCATTCTTTGTTTCACCGTTCCAGGAGGCCGCCGTACTGTCAGTAGATGGCATGGGTGACTTTGTGAGCACCATGTGGGGCATTGGGCGCGGCAACACACTGCAAGTCCTGGGTGAGGTCAATTTCCCGCACTCGCTCGGCTACGTCTACACAGCCATCGCCCAATGGCTAGGATTTCCCAAGTATGGAGACGAAGGCAAGGTGATGGGCCTGGCTCCCTACGGTGAGCCGATCTATCTAGATCGTCTGCATGATATCGTCCGCATCCAACGGGATGGCACGTTCGAACTCAACCTGGACTACTTCCGTGTCCATACCGATGGCGTGACCATGTCCTGGGATGATGGCGCGCCAACGATTGGGACGATGTACTCCGATCAGATGATCAAGGCTTTTGGGGAACCACGCCAACCGCGCACCGAGATCACACACCATCACGAAAACGTGGCGGCATCGCTCCAGGCAATGCTGGAGGAAGCTGAATTCGCTCTGGTGCGACGGCTTCAGCGGGAGAGTGGGCTGAAGGCCCTTTGCATGGCTGGGGGTGTTTCACTCAACAGCTCGTTCAATGGTAAAGTGCTCCCCGAAACCGACTTTAAGGATATCTTCATCCAACCAGCCGCTGGCGATGCCGGGAATGCTTTGGGTGCGGCGTATTATGTCTACCATGTCACATTAGGCCAGCCGCGCTGTTTCGTGATGGAGCATGCGTATACTGGCCCTCAGTACAGCGAGACAGCGATTGCCGATGCGCTAAACGCAGCGGGCCTTTCACCAAAGCAGCTAGACGAGGCTGCCATATCGATGCAAGCGGCTTCCCTGGTGGCCGAAGGCAAGGTGGTTGGCTGGTTCCAGGGGCGAATGGAGTGGGGACCGCGTGCCTTGGGCAACCGTAGCATCGTGGCCGATCCACGCCGCCACGACATGAAAGACATCCTCAACGCTCGCATCAAACACCGGGAGCCGTTCCGGCCTTTTGCTCCCTCGGTGCTGGCTGAATCCGTCGGCGACTACTTCGATCAGACCTATCCAGAACCGTTCATGGTCAAAGTCTATAACGTGCTTCCAGACAAACACGACGTCATCCCGGCAGTCACACATGTGGACGGCACCGGTCGCCTTCAGACTGTGGATCGCGATCAGAACGCGCACTACTGGAATCTGATCGATGCCTTCAGGCAACAGACCGGCGTCCCAGTGGTGCTCAACACCAGTTTCAACGAGAATGAGCCGATCGTCTGCACACCGCAAGAGGCCATTGACTGCTTCCAGCGTACGCATATGGACGCCCTGGCGATTGGCCCCTTCCTGGTGACGAAGTAACTGCATGCCCGGTTCACCTCCGGCCCGCCGCCGGAGATTCACGGTTAGGATTCTGATAAGGCACGATGGCCCGTATTCTGATCCATACCCTGGTGTTTGCCCCGGATGGCGTCTCGACCTCGGTGATCGTCTCCGAGTTGGCCGAGGACCTCGTCCGGCAAGGGCATCAGGTGACCGTCCTGACGACGGAACCGCACTACAACGTCGATCCGGAGGCGCGTGCCCAACAAGCCCTGCACCGCCGCTGGCGCGGGCTGTTCTACACCAGCACCTACCACGGCATCCCGGTCTGGCACACGGCGATGCGTCCCAAGGGGAAACGCAAACTGGGGCGCATCGTGGACTACCTGGGCTTCCACGCAATCAGCCTTCTGCTCGGCCTGTTCGCCATCGGGAGGCAGGACGTCGTCCTGGCCGTATCTCCACCGCTGACAATCGGGGTGGCAGGCTGGATTCTGGCGCTCTTCAAGCGCGCCAGACTGGTCTACAACGCCCAGGAACTGTACCCAGATATCGCGATCACCATGGGCGTGCTGAAGGAGGATTCACCGTTCACCCGCCTCCTCAAAGGGGTGGAACACTTCATCTATGCCCGCTCGGACGCCCTGGCCGTCATCTGCCAGCCCTTTGCCGATGCACTCATCGCCAAAGGAGTCCCGCGAGACAAAATCCACGTGATTCCAAACTTCGTGGACATCGATTTTGTCCTACCAGGCTCCAAGGCCAACTCGCTCGCAGAAGAACTGGGGCTGGAGGACAAATTCGTCGTCCTCTATGCGGGCAACATCGGGATGACGCAAAGCTTCGACACGCTCCTCGACGTTGCCAGCCGCCTCCAGGATGAGCCAGCCATCGTGTTCTTGATTGTCGGTGATGGGGCGAAGCGAACCTACGTGGAGGCTCAAGTAGAAGAGAAGCAGCTAGCGAATGTCGTGCTGCTCCCTTACCAGCCGCGCAGCCGGGTGCCCGATATCTATGCCACGGCCGACCTGTGCCTGGTCCCGCTGATGGAGGGTACTGCCAAGACAACCGTTCCTTCCAAGCTGTACACGATCATGGCCAGCGGGCGCCCCGCCCTGGTTGCGGTGGATGAGGATTCCGATCTGGTGCAGACGGTGCAAGACGCCCAGTGTGGCATCGCCGTCAAGCCGGATGACGCCGATGCGCTGCTACAGGGAATCCAACAGGCATTTGAAAACCGGGTGAGATTCCGGGAATTCGGCCAAAACGGACGAGAGTATGCTGAGAAGCATCTCTCTCGACAGGCGATCGGCGAGCGATATCACATGCTGATTGAAGAACTCATGAGAACTCACCGATAGAAGTCACAAGCTGAAAACAACCGTCCTCAACAGGCTTGCATGCCTGATACTTACAGGAACGCGCCCAGGGCGAGCCCACCGGCACCACGGCCCCGGCCAGTGAAGCCGACCTGGCGCAGCTGGCCGAGCTGCGTGCCCAGGGCTTGAGCTTCGTGAAGATCGCCGCGCGGATGGGCTACTCCGAGGCCTGGGTGGCGCACAACCTCAAGCGGCAGCCCGCTCACCGGACGACGCTGGCCGAGCGAGCGCAGGCGCGTCGCAGCCGGGGTGTGGCGGCCCAGGCCTTGCGCGCGCAGGGGCTGGCCTACCGGGAGATCGCCAGCGCCCTGGGCACCAGCTACAACACCGCCCGCCGGCTGGTGGGCCAGGGCTGACACGGGGGCCGCGAGGCCCCCTTTTTGCGTCTTCTCCGAGCGTGTCGCGCACGGCTTCCACTGCGTATTTCACCGGCGCGACACTCTGACCTGTACTGGGAATGACACTCAAGGCCATTGGGGGAAACGGGGCACAGCGTGAGCATCTACGCCGATACCGACCTGCAAACCCTGGTCTGGCTGGGACGTGAGCAGGAAGCCCTGAGCCATGCCCGGCAGCGCGGTCAACCGCAGGCGCAGTTCAGCGGGCTGTTGGCAATCTACGCGGCCCAGCAACACCAGCATCGCGCGGAACCAACCCTGCTGGATGGCCTGCCGTCCACGGCATACCGCATTCAGAGCGAGGACGAGCGAACCAAGGCGCTGCGCGCGCTGGCGGCCGCGCTGACCCAGGCTGCCAGTCCACTCCGCCGGGGCACCTCCCGGCCAACGGCTCAGGGTAACTGCCAAGAGAACGCCCCCTCTGGGAGCGCTCCCAATCAGTTGACAAAATTGCCGGTTTGTGAGATACAGTTCACTATGAGTCGGCGTGGGGCGTGGCTCGCGGCGGGTTGCGCGGGCCGGGGTTCGCGGCGCGGCTGTGAACGCTCGCGGGATGACACAGCGCCCAGGCAACAAAAAACCCATGCCGGTGAAGACATGAGTCATGAGATGCCCCATAGCGGACTCGAACCGCTGTTTTGGCCTTGAGAGGGCCACGTCCTGGGCCACTAGACGAATGGGGCGGACGCAAAGCATTGTAGCAGGCCGCGGGGGCTTCGTCAAGCACGAGCCAGACGGCACAAAGGCAAAATGAACCGCCAAAACGCTAAGGATGCCAGGCAAAAGCACGGAAAAAGGGGCCTGTAGATACGTTTTTCTCTCTGTGTCCTCCGCGTTCTCTGTGGTGAGACGTCTTTTGCGGTTGATGCGCTGGCCCGGCGCAGGCAAAACATGACAAACCGCCCGATTCCTGCTATGGTTACTCTGGGATTATTTGGTTGTGATTTCAACGATCATTTGCGGTACAATGTTGGGTAGTATATTCTGCCCAAATGGGATTTATCGGCTATGTCAGAAACATCCGCAATCACCGTAGAAGAAGTCCGCAAACTCAGCCTGCCCCTGGGCACCACCGTGCTGGCCGGGCATGAGTTCCTCACCAATGTGGTCAACTGGACGGCCCTGATCTACCCCCAAGAAATCGGCCCCAAACCGCTCAACAAGGGGGAGCTGGTCATCCTGGCCCCACTGGAGCGCAATCTGTCGATTCCTAACCGGGATGCCACCGTGGTCCGCCAGGCGGTCGAAGCCAAGGCCGCGGCGGTCGTCCTGGCTGAAAACGCCTCTTCGCTGGCCTTGCAAGAAGCCCGCAACGGCAAGATGCCCCTGCTCCTCCTGCCCAGTGGCTACAACGTCCGCGACGTCGAGCGCACGGTCATCACCCTGCTCGTCGACCGCGAAGCCCAGATCGAGCGGCGCGGCACCCAGATTTACCGCCAGCTCACCCAGATCTCGTCCCAGAACGAAGGCATGGCCGAGTTGGTCAATGCCATGGCGGAGCTGACCGGCAAGTCGATCATCATCCACGACAAGCGCCTGCACGTCGTCCAGAGCGCGTCTACCCCGGACGTGGCCGACATCTGGGAAGACATCCTGAAGTTCACGTCCCAGCCGGCCAACCTGCCGGAGAAGCTGCGCAACCGCCACCAGGTCAGCAACCTGGACGTCCCGATGCAGGAGCAGCGCCTGCCCTTCGGGCAGTACACCCGCCTGATCGCCCCAATCGTCAACCAGGCGGTCGGACGCGGCTACCTGTCGATCGTCGGCCTCAAGGACACGATGGACGAGGTCGACGCGCTGGTCACCGAGCACGGCGCGGCGGCCTGCGCCCTGGAGATGGCCAAGGCCAAAGCCATCAGCGAGACCGAAAAACGCCTGCGCGGCACGTTCCTCGACCGGCTCCTGATCGGCGATGTCAACCAGCAGGAAGCCGTCCGCCAGGGCGAGCGCTTCAACCACAACATGGCGGCCCCTCACATCGCCATGGTCCTGGCCTGGCAGGGGA
The DNA here is from genome assembly GCA_964533805.1 of uncultured Anaerolineae bacterium. GTDB lineage: Bacteria > Chloroflexota > Anaerolineae > Aggregatilineales > Ch27 > JARKOQ01. The sequence goes on from CAZHMJ010000047.1 coordinate 11,199, forward strand.
CAGATACCCCCTCGATCCGCCGCCTGGAGACCCTGGTCAACGGGATCGTCTCCAACCGGCGCGAGGAAGCTCTGGTCTGGCAGCGCGACGACCACGTCGTGATCTTCTACTCCACCGACGAGGAGAATCCGATCGACACGGCCCTCACCCTGGCCGAGTTGTTCCGCCAGGAGGCGCGCCGCCAGCAGCCCCAGCACCGGATCGCGATCGGCCTCGGCCAGAAGGCCCTGCACGTCAACCAGTGGCGCGAGAGCTACCAGGACGCCCAGCAGGCCGTCGACCTGGCCTGCCGCCTGGAAACCGACGAGCCGCTCTACATCGGCGACCTGGGGGTCTACCAGCTCATCCTGCGCCTGGAAGACCGCGAGACGCTGCTGGCCTTCTCCGGGCACATCCTGGGCGCGCTGCTGGATTACGACGAGCGCAACCGGGCCGATCTGATCAAGACCCTGGAAGCATTCTTCGCCTGCCACGGCAACCTGAGCAAGACCGCCGAGAAGCTGATCGTCCACCGCAACACGCTGCTGTACCGCATGAACCGCATCAGCGAGATCGCGGACATGGACCTCAACCGGCCGGAGACGCGCCTGGGCGTCCACCTGGCCCTGGTCATCCGCCAGTTGCTGCTCAACAACTGACGTACCCCGTGTGAAAATCGAAAGGGACGGCCGCGTGGCCGTCCCTTTTTTTGTCGTCTGGAGTCGCCCGCCCTAGCGGTTGGCGAAGCGGTAGCCCACCCCGCGCGAGGTCAGGATGTACTGCGGACGCTCCGGGTCCTGCTCGACCTTCTGGCGCAGGTAGTGGATGTACAGCTTGAGGCTGTCGATCGCGTCGGAGTATTCCGGCCCCCAGGCCTCGCTGACCAGGTCGTTGCGCGTGATCACGCGCCCGGCGTTGCGCACCAGCACGCCCAGCAGGTTGAATTCCTTGGGCGTCAGGTGAACCGGCTTGTTGCGGACGCGCACCTCGCGGTTGAGGAAGTTGACCCGGAACTCGCCGCCGTCGAAGACCAACTCTTCCGAGATCGAAGGCGCGGGCGCGCGGCGCAGGTGGGCGCGCACGCGGGCGACCAGCTCGTCGTTGTCGTAGGGCTTGACCACGTAATCGTCCGCGCCCATCTCCAGGCCCTTGACCACGTCGCGGATCTCGCTGCGGGCGGTCAGGAAGATGATCGGCACGTCGGATAGCTCGCGCAGGCGGCGGCAGACTTCCCAGCCGTCCATCTCTGGCATCATGATGTCCAGCAGGACCAGGTCGGGATGGGAGCGATACGCCTTGCGCAGCCCGTCCTCGGCCCGGTAGGCCTTGATGACCTCATACCCGCGCCGTTCCAGCAGGATTGAGATCAGTTGGACCGTGGTTTCTTCATCGTCGATCACAAGGATTTTTTCGGCCATGCATTTGCCTCTTTCCGGGAGGTCGGTTAAACAAGGGTTGGCCCCATCAAACCGGACCCGAACCGGATTCCAGTCAGCCAGCCATATCAGGTTTCTAACTTTCTAACCAAATGTAGCATGGCCCGATTCGATGTGCAAGCCGGGTAGTACCAATGTCCACAGGAGGCGGAATCAAGCCGGAAGCCGACGCATGGGCCGGCTTCCGGGGACAATCACTCACGCAGCAGACAGCACGGGTTGCCGCTGGATGCCTACGATCCCGCCAGCATCCCGCGCAGGACGTATTGCAGGATGCCGCCGTGACGGTAGTACTCGATCTCGACCGGCGTATCCAACCGGGCGATGACCTGGAACCGGAAGGCGGAACCGTCCGCGCGCCCGGCCCGGACGGTCACTTCCTGCATCGGCCGGATCGAGTCGTTCAGCCCTTCGATCGAGAAGGTCTCCTCCCCGGTCAGGCCCAGGCTCTGCCAGGTATCCTCCGGCTTGAACTGGAGGGGCAGCACGCCCATTCCAACCAGGTTGCTGCGGTGGATGCGCTCGAAGCTGGCCGCGATCACCGCCCGCACGCCCAGCAGGAAGGCGCCCTTGGCCGCCCAGTCGCGCGAGGAGCCGGTGCCGTATTCCTTGCCGGCCAGGATGACCAGCGGCGTGCCCGCTTCCCGGTAGCGCATGGCCGCGTCGTAGATCGTGGTCTGCTCGCCGGTGGGCAGGTAGCGGGTGTAGCCGCCTTCCACCCCGGCCACGAGCTGGTTCTTGAGCCGGATGTTGGCGAAGGTGCCGCGCACCATCACCCGGTCGTTGCCGCGCCGCGAGCCGTAGGAATTGAACCACTGCGGCGCGACGTCGTGATCGATCAGGTACCTGCCCGCCGGGCTATCCTTGGCGATCGACCCGGCCGGGGAGATGTGATCGGTCGTGACCGAGTCGCCCAGCACGGCCAGCGCCCGCGCGTCCTGGATGGGCCGGATCGGCTCCGGCCGGGTCGCCAGGCCGGTGAAGAAGGGCGGCTCCTGGATGTAGGTTGAGTCCTCGTTCCAGGCGTAAACCTCGGAATCACCGCTGTTGATGGCGTTCCAGGTCGGGTTGCCGTCAAAGACGTTGCCGTACTGCGCCTCGAACATGGCGGGCTTGATCGCGCTGGTCACCGCGTTCGCGATGGCCTGCTGGCTGGGCCAGATATCTTTGAGGTAGACCGGCTCGCCCCGGTTATCATGCCCCAACGGCTCGTGGACCAGATCGATGTCGACCGTCCCGGCCAGGGCGTAGGCCACCACCAGCGGCGGCGAGGCCAGGTAGTTGGCCCGCACCAGGGGGTTGATCCGCCCCTCGAAGTTGCGGTTGCCGCTCAGCACCCCGGCCGCCACCAGGTCGCCGGTCTGGATCGCTTCGGCTACCGCGCCGGGCAGCGGTCCGCTGTTGCCGATGCAGGTCGTGCAGCCGTACCCGACCACATGAAAGCCAAGCTGCTCCAGGTAAGGCAGCAGGCCCGCTTCCTTTAGATAATCCGTCACCACGCGCGAGCCGGGGGCCAGGCTGGTCTTGACGTGGGGCGGAGTCCGCAGCCCCTTTTCGACTGCGGCTTTGGCCAGCAGGCCCGCGCCGAGCATGACCGACGGGTTGCTGGTGTTGGTGCAGCTCGTGATCGCGGCGATCACCACCGCGCCGTGGCCCAGTTCCAGCCCACGCCCATTCGTCCCCACGCTGACTTTCTTCAGGGCCGCGGCCTCATCCAGCCCAAAGCCGCGCGCCTCGACCGGCGCGCGCAGCGCCGCCTCGAAGGAAGTCTTCATGCTGGCCAGGGCGACCCGGTCCTGGGGCCGCTTGGGCCCGGCCAGGCTCGGCTCGACCGTGCCCAGGTCGAGTTCCAGCGTGTCGGAGAAGATCGGATCGGGTGTCTCGTCCGTGCGGAAGAGGCCCTGAGCTTTGTGGTAGGCTTCCACCAGCGCGATCAGACTGGCGGGACGGGCGGTGCGCGCCAGGTAACGCAGGGTTTCGTCATCGACCGGGAAGAAACCCATCGTCGCGCCGTACTCCGGAGCCATGTTGGCGATGGTGGCCCGGTCGGGCAGGCTCATGCTGCTCAGGCCGCTGCCATAGAACTCCACGAACTTGCCGACCACGCCCTTCTGGCGCAGCATCTGCACGACGGTCAGAGTCAGATCGGTCGCGGTGACGCCTTCGCGCAGCCGGCCGTGCAGCTTGAAGCCGACCACTTCCGGGGTGAGCATGTAAACCGGCTGGCCGAGCATGGCCGCCTCTGCTTCGATCCCGCCCACGCCCCACCCCAACACGCCCAGGCCGTTGATCATGGTCGTATGCGAATCGGTACCGACCACGGTATCCGGCAGGGCCATCCCGTCCACGACCTGGACCACCGGGGCCAGATATTCCAGGTTGACCTGGTGGACGATCCCGGTCGCCGGGGGCACCACCCGGAAGTTATCGAAGGCGTTCTTGCCCCAGTGCAGGAACTCGTAGCGCTCGCGGTTGCGCTCGAACTCCATCTCGGCGTTGAGGCCCAACGCATCCCGCGAGCCGAAGTAATCGACCTGGACGGAATGATCGACCACCAGATCGACCGGAATCCGGGGATTGATCCGGGCCGGGTCGCCGCCCAGGCGGGCCAGCGCGGAGCGCAGCGCGGCCAGATCGACCAGGGCCGGGACGCCGGTGAAGTCCTGCAGGATGACACGCGATGGCTTGAAGGGCAGCTCGCGCGTCGAAGGACGGCCGTCCCAATTGGCCAGCGCGATCACGTCCTCGCGGGTTACGACGAACCCATCCTCGTTGCGCAGCAGGGATTCCAGCAGAATCTTGATCGAGAACGGCAGGCGCGCCACCGTGGGGATTCCGCTGGCTTCCAGGCGGTTGAGGCTGTACAGGCTATAGGACGCACCCTCCGGGGTCGCCAGGCTGGTACGGGCCTTGAAAGTATTTTCGGACATGAGCATCCTCATCTTTGGGGGGCAGTAAACGGGCTTCGAGGCCAGATAATACCACAATTTCAGCCAGAAACGCCGCCTATCCGCGACGAAGGGAGGCCAGCCGCATCTAAAAACAGGGACCGCAATGCGCACAAAGAACGCCGGGCATTGGTGGAGAAAGGCGCGGAAGGTCCGCCGGGAAAAAGCCGATGTGTCGCGGAGCGTTGTCAACGGTCCTGACTTTCTTCCGCGGCGATCCGTTTCTTTCTTCCAAGCCGAGGCCCCCAATTGCCGGAATCGATTCCTGAACGCGTGCTTCTGGGGGGCAGATCCGAATTGGTGGGAAGTCGCGCCACATCTGGGGGGCTTGACACACTCCTTATAATGATATAAGAGCTTGATCGCGGGTGTGCAGTGTTAAGGTTTCGTTTGAGGAGCCTCTTCTAATGCACCGCTAACACACTCGCCCTTAAACCTGGTTTATACTTGTGTTAAAATTTACAAGTTGGCGGTCGTAAAAAAGTTTCCGGCCGCGCAAACGTTTCGCTTGACGTGGCGCGACCGTCCAAAAACCAAAACCGTAGGGAGGCAGTGAACGTCCGTGATCCAGGAATTGATGAATCGTGCCGATCAGCAGGGCTATGTCACATTCGAGGATGTACTGGAACTGTTGGGTGAAGAGGGTGATGATGTAAGCGCGCTCGAAGCTGTTTTGGACGAACTGGACGAGCTGGGGATTGAGCTGCGTCAGCACGACGACGAGCAGGATTACGCCCCGCACAACTTCGAAACGGACGATGAATTCAGCGCTGAGGAAGTCACCGATCCCAGCGTGGGCGATATCAACGCGGTTTCGGCCGACGACCCGGTCGGCCTCTACTTCCGCCAGATGGCCCAGGAACCCCTCCTGACCGCGGACGAGGAAATCGAGCTGGCCAAGCGGATCGAACGCGGCAAGGACTCCGTCCAGAAGCTCGCCCGCGTCAGCCGTGACTGCAACGCGACCCTGCGCCGCGAGTTGGATGCCCTGGTCGAGGACGGCCAGTATGCCCGCGAGCACCTGGGCCGGGCCAATACCCGCCTGGTGGTTTCCATCGCCAAGCGCTACATGGGCCAGGGCCTGCCCTTCCCCGATCTGATCCAGGAAGGCAACGTGGGCCTCATGCGCGCGGTCGACAAGTACGACTACAAGCGCGGCAACCGCTTCAGCACCTACGCCACCTGGTGGATCCGCCAGGCGATCACGCGCGCCCTCGCCCAGAAGACGCGCACGATCCGCATCCCGCTGCACATGACCGAGCGCATCCGCCAGATGTACCGCACCGCCCAGGTGTTGGAGCAGAACCTCGGCCGCCGGCCCACGCCGGAGGAGATCGCCAAGGAGATGGAACTGCCCGCCGAGGCCGTGCGCAGCATGATGGATGCCAGCCAGCACGCCATCGCGCTGGAGCGCCCGGTCGGTGACGACGGCGACAGCGAGTTCGGGGACTTCATCGAAGACCAGGACACCCCCAGCCCGCTCGAATCGGCCACCCAGCACCTCCTCCAGGAGACGATCGAGGAAGTCCTGGCGGAGCTGACCCCGCGCCAGAGCCACATTCTGCGCCTGCGCTTTGGCCTGGGCGGCGGCGAGCCGCACACCCTGGAGGAGATCGCCAACAAGTTTGGCCTCAGCCGGGAGCGCATCCGCCAACTGGAAAAGGAAGCCCTGCGCCGCCTGCGCCATCCCAAGCTGGCCCACAACCTGCGCGACTATTTGAGCTAACCGCGCGACCTTTTCAGTACGTGAACCGGGGCATCAACGCCCCGGTTTTGATTCGGCCTCCTGGCGTGCAGTATAATGGAAACAATCGCAGAGAGTGAGGGAAACGCGCCATGCAGCAAGATACCGTACAGGTTTCCGTCTCCTTCGAGGCGTTGGCGACCGCTGTCAGCAACCTGAGTCTGGTCGACAAAATCCGTCTGTGGACTCTCCTCGAAGCCGAGCTTGATACCGATGAAGAGAACGATCCCGATGTACGTGCGGAAATCCAGCGCGCGCTCGATGAGTATGCGTCCGGCGATGTGCTGACTCTGGATGAATATCTGGCCCAGCAGAAAGACAAGTAATCTACTTTGTACGAGGTCATCATCCCGAGAACGGTGCAGAAGCAGTTGGATCGCTTGCCGCCAGAAGTGCGTCACCGCGTTCTGGCACATCTCACCCCTCTGGAAGGATGATCCGCGTCCTCCGGGCTGCCTGAAACTCAAGGGATATCCGGACCAGTACCGCATTCGGGTCGGAGTGTATCGTGTCCGCTACCGCATCATCGACGCAGAACTGGTGATTGTCCTGGTCAGGGTCGCACACCGCAAAGAGGCTTATGAATAGCCCTGCGCCATCCCAAGCTGGCCCACAACCGCGCGACTACCTCAGCTAGCCGCGCACCCATCAGACACCCCAGGAGCCGGGAGATAGCCCCGGCTCCTTTTTGTTTTCCCCTGGCGCGATCGGATTCGCTCAGAATCCCAATTTCAGTATATACTTAAACTTAAGACAGAATTGCGATCCTGGAGGCTAGTTAACTACTCATGCTCAAAGAACGCCTTCGAGCACTCCTGATACCGCCCGTCTTCGAGGACGAAGAAAAGACCCGGGTTGCGATTCTGCTCAACACGATTCTGCTGGCGCTGCTCGTTCCCGCGCTGCCGGAGCTACTCATCACCATCGTCCAGGGCAATCCGGAAGACACGTTGACGATCCTCGTCCTGGTGGTGATCATCCTGGGTCTGTGGTGGCTGATGCGCCGAGGCCATGTGCTTCTGTCCGGCGTGCTGATCTCGCTGGCGCTCCTGGGAGGGTTCACCCTGTTCCTGCTGACCGGCAATGGGCTGCACGATCTCACGATCCTGGGCTATCCGATGATCATGGCCCTGGCCAGCCTGTTGCTGGGCAAAAACGCGCCGCTGCTGTTCAGCCTGTTGGCCCTGTTGTGTCTGGCGGGGGTTTACATGGTCGAAAGCGCCGGTCTGATCGATACGCCGTTTCGAGCGCTCTCCGGCCCCGAAGACATGGCGATCATCGCCGTTCTGCTTGGGCTGACCGCCGTCTTTCTGAGGGTGATGATCGCCAGCCTGCACAACAGCCTGGACCGCGCCCGGCACAACGAGGCGCGGCTGGCCGAGGCCAATCGGGAACTGGCATTGGAGAACGCCGAACGGTCCGCGATTCAAGCCGAAATCCAATACCTCAACGACCAGCTTGAGCAACGCGTGGAAAACCGCACCGCCGCGCTCCAGACCGCGAACGAGCGTCTGGTCGAACTAAGCCGCGTCAAGGACGAATTCGTCTCGAACGTCTCGCACGAGTTGCGCACGCCCATCACCAGCCTCAAGCTGCGCCACCACCTGCTGGTTCGCCAGCCGGAGCGCAGCGCCGAACATCTTGAGGTCGTGAAACGTGAGATCGAGCGCCTGGAAACCCTGATCGAAGACCTGCTCACCCTATCGCGGATCGACCAGGAGCGGATCGAGTTCAAGTTCGAGCCGGTGAACCTCAATACCCTGCTCGCCAATTACGTCTCCGACCGGCAGCCGCTGGCCGCCAGTCGCACGCTGGACCTGGCCTTCACCCCGGCCCCGGACCTGCCCCTCGTCCAGGCCGACGAGCACCTGATCGGCCAGGTGATCAGCATCCTGCTCACCAACGCGCTCAACTATACGCCTTCGGGGGGACGGGTCAGAGTCATCACCGGCCTGCGGGCCGCCAGCGAAGCCGCCTGGGCCGGCTTCAGCGTGCGTGACACCGGCCCCGGCATCTCCCCGGAAGAACAGCCCAGCCTCTTCACCCGCTTCTACCGGGGCGAAGCCGGCCGCGCCTCCGGAATCCCCGGCACCGGCCTGGGGTTGGCGATCGCCCGGGAAATTATCAACCACCACCAGGGACAGCTTGAGATCGCCAGTACGGGCGTCCCCGGCGAGGGGGCCGCGTTCAGCGTCTGGCTGCCGCTGAACTGACCCACCGAAGCCCGTCCCCACCCTGGGTGGCAGACTTCAGGCAAAGACTGGATGGTTCAAAGCGTCACGGGCGATTCGATCGCTGCCCCCTGAAGGCAACGCGCATGGACATTCATCGCTCCGGGAGCGCGACCGGACTCGGCGCGTCGATACTCGCGATCGCATGCTCCAGACTGTCGACGAGGTGGATACGGTGGGTGCTCCCATACAGGCGCACCATCACGTCGATCAGCTTTCGGGCAATCGGATTGGGATTGATCAGGTAACTCTCTCCCATGTTCGGATAGGCGGCAATGAGCCGCACGAGCCGCTTCATGTGCATCAGGGTATCGCCCTGGGGTGGGCGCTCCGGCCTTCCGGTGAATTCGACCAGGAAATGAACCATACGGCCGCTGGACGTTGCCATCTCCAAACCCATCTGGAGCGCCTGCTCCAGATCGGCCCAATCCCAGGGAGAATTCAGGATCACATGCAGTTTGGTTTGCGTGGAATCATACCACTGGACATCAACGCTCATTGACTCAATGTCCTCCACCGCCCCGATCACCTGCCAAACGATAAGACTCAAGCATCCGTTCGAGCCCTGCCAGGCGCCCCAGCGGGCAGCGTCAACCGGCGGCCTACGACGCCTGGCTCCTGGCCTGAATGTACCCGAAAGCATCCTCCATGCTGCCTGTGACAACCAGGTTGGGGTTCTCTCCGTAGATGCGCAGAAGGAGGCCGATCATCGAGCGCGCGAAGGGATGGGGATTGATCAGAATACAAGCGCCAGCATTGGGATAGGACTTGGTTTGCTGCGTCACCCGTCTGAGGTGCATCAGGGCATTGCCCTGCGGTCTGCGCCTCCCCCCGGCGAATTCGACAACACAGTACACGGTATGCTTGACCTCGTTGGACATCTCCAGGCCGGTATAGTACTGCTGCTCGAAATCCGGCCAATCCCAGGGGTCATTCAAAACAAGTTGAACGATCGTTTTGTCCTGGTCATACCAGCGAACATCGATGCCCATTTTTTCACCTCGCGTATAATTTCTGGGTTTATTATCACACAACTTCCGCGAAAAATTATTAAAAACTTACGAATTCCGCATCAGACCTCAAATGCGCCATGCTTCGACAATGCATCGAACCGAGCCAAAACAGCCGGTTCCCTCAGCACGGGCGCCCGGACACGAGGCCGAGGTATACTTCGATCCTGACAACTGACGCGCCATGCATCCCAGGAGTCCTCTCGTGGAACCAATGACCTTCCAGGCCATGAATCTCGCCGTCTTCCGCCGGGAGCCGCTGCCGCACGTCTTCTTCCAGCCACGCATTGAGCCCTGGTTCCATTGGCACACGATCATGCACCGGATGCCGCCCGCCTACGCCGGGATGGACATCCCCACCTGGTTCGATCACCTGGACTGCTCGATGCGCTACGTGCATTACTACACCGGCATGCCCAACCCGATCGTCCGGGAGTTCGCCCCGGAAGTGGGCTTCCAGCGGCGTTTCACCGGGGAGCGCGTCGTCCACGTCTACCAGACGCCGTATGGCGCCCTGGTCGAGCGGCTGAGTCTGACTCCCGACCAGGAATGGCGCGTGACCGAGTTCGCCGTCAAAGACGTGGACGACCTCAAGAAGCTGCGCTGGCTGTACGAACACACGACCTTCCACTACTCGGCCGGGAATTTCGCGCAGGGGATGGCCCTGGTCGGCGCGCGCGGCGAGCCGCAGTTCTGGACGGTGCGCAGCCCGTACCAGGCTTTAGCCGTTGACTGGATGCGCTACGAGCACTTCATCTATGCCCTGGCCGATCACCGAGCCGAGATCGAAGCCACCCTGGCGGCCATCGACGCGGCCTACGACCGGGTCTTCGCGGCGCTGGCCGCCGCGCCGGAAGTGCGAATCGTCAACTTCGGGGAGAACATTCACGGCCACCTGACCGGGCGGCGGCCCTTCGAGGAACTGCTGCGGCCCTGGTACGAGAAGCGGTCGGGCCAGCTCCGCGCGGCGGGCAAATTCACCCACATCCACATCGACGGCGCGGTGCGTCCGCTGCTGCCCCTGCTGGCCGAGCTGCCCTTCGACGGCTACGAGGCCTTGACCCCAAAGCCGCAGGGTGACGTGACTCTAGAGGAGATCGCAGCCCACATCGGGGACAAAATCCTGCTGGACGGCATCCCGGCGGTACTGTTCATGGAACCCTACACCCGCGACGACTTGATGGCCTGCGTGGAGCGCCTGGCCGAACTGTTCCACCCGCGCCTGATCCTGGGAGCCTCCGACGAGGTTCCGGAAGGCGCGGACGAAGAAGCCATCGAGCGCGTCCGGCTGGTCGCGGCGTGGTGCCGGGAGCATGGCGCGCCGCAGTGATACCGGGCGTCATGACAGCCGCGCCCCGGCCAGAGCGCTCTTGCGCCGCCGGAGGCTGCCCCCTAGCTCGCCGCCTGGCCGAGCCGGAGGGCCTCTTCCCGGCTGGAGACGATGTGGATGCGCTGCGCTTCCTGGCGATAGAGGCGCAGAA